>JAJRUE010000089.1 GCA_024277955.1 Alphaproteobacteria bacterium
CAATGCGAACTTACGCTGGGGGTGCCCGCCTGGTTCGACGTCATCGTGACCGATCTGGAAAAGGCCGGGCTGGCGCGTGGCAAGCGCCTGTTCGCCGCCGACCTGTTTTCCAGCCACTGGCTGTTTGGCGCGTTCGAGCCGCTGGTCCACGGGGCGCCCTGGTATTACGGCGGGCTTCCGGGCATCGAAAGCGCCGACTACCTGCTGGTGCCGCTGTGCCCGGTGACGCCGAAGATCCGCAAGCAGATCCTCGACACGATCACCGAACGCGGGCTGAAATTCCGCGAGATCCGGCGCACGCCGCTGTATATCCTCTACGAACCGGTCTGAGCGCCGGCGTCGGTGTTGCGCAGATAGGCCTGGTCGGAAAAGAACCGGGCCAGGCTTTTGGCGCGCTCCGGGCGGAACCTGCCGGCGTCGGTGATCCGGTCGATCCGGTCGATGCGAAACATGCGGAAATCGTCGCGCAGCTCGCACCAGGCGACCAGCGTCCAGACCTTGCCCCAGAACCACAGGCCAAGCGGGCGCAAGTGGCGGCGGGTCTGCCGGTCGGCGGCGTCGCGATAGGCGATTTCGATGCGCCGGTGTTCGTCGACCATCCGTTCAAGCGCGTCCAGGCGCTGGCGCAGATCGGGGGCCATTTCCGGCGCCGGGATCGCGTGAATGCGCACCGAAGCCGCCCTTTGCCGTTCGGCATCGGGCAGCACCGCGTCGATCTTGACCAGCGCTTCCTGCGCGGCCGCCGCCATGTTCGCGCCGCCCCAGGCCTGCAGCATCCGCGCGCCCGCCACCAGCGCCACGATTTCGTCGCGGGTGAACATCAGCGGCGGCAGATCGAACCCCGAGCGCATCAGATAGCCGACGCCGGCTTCGCCCTCGATGGGCACACCGGCGCCGACCAGATCGGCGATGTCGCGGTAGATGGTGCGGTCCGATACCTCGAGCCGCTCGGCAAGGTTGCGCGCCGTCAGCAGCCGACCGCCCCGCAGATACTGCACGATCTGGAACAGGCGGTCGGCGCGGCGCATGGTCAGGAGGCCCGCTCGAACAGGCCGATCGAGTTGCCATCGGGATCCTGGGCGTAGACAAACCGCCCCGGCGGGATGGAAATCGGCGGGCTTTGCACGGTGCCGCCGGCTGCCTCAAAGCGCGCGATCGCCTCTTCAAGCGTGCCCTCCACGGCCAGGTGCACCGTCGACCCGGTGCCCGGCGCGGCGGGCTTGCCGGGGTAGAGATGGCCGTGCACCCCGGGCGGGGTGTCGGTGCTGGGGAAGGTCGCCATCGGGTCGGGGCCGCTTTCGTCGAGGCTCAGCCGGTAGCCGAGCGCGGCCTTGTAAAAGGCCATGGCGCGGCGCATGTCGGTCACCGGGATTTCGGTCCAGACGACGGCGTTGGCGGGGGTAAAAGTCATGTCGGGCTTCCTTTTGTTTGAGTGTCGCCAGGCCCTTGTCGCACAGCCCCCCTGACAGCGTCCTGTCACCAGCCTTCGCCGCCGTCCCAGAACACCGCCGCATCGCCCGCCTGCATCGCGCCGCGCGCCCGCTGGAACCGCAGATAGGCGATGGCGCGCCCGTCCGACCGGGTGAACAGCCGCCCGGCCGGCTTGCCGTCGGCGGTGATCTCGGCCCCCAGGGGCGCTGTGCCTTCGATGCGCACCTGCGCCAGGCCCTTTTTCAGCTCGGTCTTGTGCTTCATGCGCGCGGTCACTTCCTGGCCCACATAGCAGCCCTTGCGGAAATCGACGCCGTTCAGCCGCTCGAACCCGGCTTCCAGGATGTAGGTTTCGTCGGGGATCAGCTCGACCCCGCTTCGGGGCACCACGTGTTCGACGCGCAGCGCGTCCCAGTCGGTGCCGTCGGTGCCGGCGCGGTCCGCATACAGCCGCCAGCCCAGCGCCGGGTGCCGCGGATCGGCCAGCGCGCCCTGGGGGGCGTCGCCGGTGCCGGTGAAAACTGAAATATCGGACGGCTCGATCCGCACGTCGGCGCGCAGCCGATACATGGTCAGCCGTTTCAGCAAGGCCGGGGCCTGCCCGGCATCGGCGTCGATCAGAATGGCGTCGCCGCGCGCGATCAGAAAGAAATCGGCCAGGTATTTCCCCTGCGGCGTCAGCAGTGCAGCGTAGAGCGGCCCGTCGCCCAGCTTGCGCACATCATTGGTGACCAGCCCCTGGAGGAACTTTTCGCGCTCGGACCCGGTCACCGCGAGAACGGTGCGTTTGTCTGCCTGTTCGCTCATGTCTTGCAAATCCTGTTGTTCGACACCCAATATAGGGCGCAAACCCGACAGCGAAAGGTTCACATGCGCGCACCGCTTTCCGTGATCATCCCGACATTGAACGCGGCGGCGCAGGTGCCGCGGACCGCCGCCTGCCTGTTCGAGGGGCTGGATGCCGGGCTGGTGCGCGAACTGGTCCTGTCCGATGGCGACGAGGGTGGCGATGGTGGTGGCGATGCAATCGCCGAGGTCGCCGAGGCGCTGGGCGCGAAACTGGTAACCGGGCCGGCCGGGCGCGGCGGGCAGCTGGCGCGCGGCGCGGCGGCGGCCCAAGGCGACTGGCTGTTGTTCCTGCATGCAGACACGCATCTGTCGCCGGGCTGGGCGCAGGCGGTGGCGGCCCATATCCGCGACCGGCCGGGGCGCGCCGGCTGGTTCCGGCTGCGGTTTCGCGGCGGCGCGCTTGCCGGCAGGATCGTGGCGGGCTGGGCCAATCTGCGCTCGCGCGCAGGGTTGCCCTATGGCGACCAGGGCCTGTTGATTTCACGCGAGCTCTACGAATCCGTCGGCGGCTTCCCCGAGATCGCCTTGATGGAGGATGTCGCCATCGCCCGACGGCTGCGTGGCCGACTGAGCCCGTTAGAGGCCTTCGCCGACACCGACCCCGCGCGGTTCCAGCGGCGGGGATGGTTGCGTCAGGGAACGTCCAACTTGCTGAGGTTGCTGCGTTTTCGCCTGGGTGCCGACCCGGACAAGCTGGCCCGCCGGTATCGCTAGCGCGGCCGGGCGTGCCGCCCGGCCGCCAAGGCGCTTGAAAGCGCCTTGGCCAAGGTTTTTCGAAAAACCTTGGACCCGGCCGTTGCGTTCCGCTCAAACGTTGTGGCGCCTCGAACCGGCTTTCCCGATCAGCCCGGGCGGCGGTCCGCGTCGAACGTGGCGGTCAGGGCCGCCGGATCGTATCGCGTCTCGATCCAGTCGCGGATCGGCATGGGCTCGGCCTTTGTGTCGCGCGCGTAGGCGTCCAGGAAATGATCCAGAATGCCGGTTCTGAACGACCGGAAGTGGATATACTTGAGGCCCAGCTGCTTACGCGCCACCGACACCGGCGCCTTTTCCATGTGCATCAGGTAAAGCGCCGACGCCAGCCCGGCGCGGTCGGCCCCGGACTTGCAATGCATCACAAACGGGCGGTCGAGCGTTTCGAACAGGTCCAGCAGCCCCAGGTAGGTGGCCGGCTGGTCGAGATGGCGCGCCTGCATGTTGTGGTTGACCAGCGTGATCCCGAGGGCGTCGCAGGCTTCCTGTTCGAACAGATACGGGCTCATGACATTGGCGCCGCGCAGGTTCAGCACGGTGCGCACGCCCTTTTGCGCAAACCACCGCAGCCGGCGCGCCGAAGGCTGGTTCGACCGCCAGACGCCGGGGGCCACCTCGAATGTGTTGGTCCAGAAGGTGCGCAGCACCCCGTGGTCCAGCAAATGATAGTGCCAGAATGCCTGCCGGCGGCCCTTGGGTGTTGAAATATCGGTCCCGTAATTGGCGGCGAGCGATCTTTCCAGGGTTTTGATCCTGTTGGAAAGCTTTGTAAACATTGAGTCCTTTCAACGAAAGCCAATCAAGTCGGGCAAGTCCCGGCGATGATTATCGACAAACCGGCGCGCCGGCAAGCAAACCGATTGCAACTGCCAGAGGCCCGATCTAGAGATTCTGCACCCATAATGAAAGCCCTTGCGTCATGACCCGTTCCACAGGCCGCCCCTACCTTGCCATTCCGGGCCCTTCGGTCCTGCCGGACCAGGTGCTGCAGGCGATGCAGCGCCCGTCGCCGGATATCTACCAGGGCGAACTGGTGGACATGGTGCCGGGGCTGATCGCCGATCTGAAGGCGATCGCGCGCACAAGCCACCAGCTGGCGATCTACATTTCCAACGGGCATGGCGCCTGGGAAGCGGCCCTGTCCAACGTGCTGGCGCCGGGCGACCGCGTGCTGGTGCTGGCGACGGGCCTGTTCGCCCAGGGCTGGGCCGAGGTCGCGCGCGGTGTCGGGGCGCAGGTGGAAATCCTCGATTTCGGCCGCGACAGCGCCATTGATCCGGCCCGGCTGGCGCGGGCGCTTGAGGCTGATGCGGCGCATCGGATCAAGGCGGTGATGGCGGTGCATGTGGACACGTCGACCAGCGTGCGCAGCGATATCGCGGCCCTGCGCCAGGCGATCGACGGGGTGGGTCATCCGGCGCTTCTGCTGGTGGATTGCATCGCTTCGCTGGCCTGCGACCGGTTCGAGATGGACGCCTGGGGCGTCGACGTGATGGTCGCCGGCAGCCAGAAGGGGCTGATGACGCCCGCAGGGCTGGGCTTTGTTTTTTTCAACGACCGGGCGGACAGGGCGCGCGGGCGCTGCCCGACTTCAAGTTACTGGGACTGGCGGTCGCGCGCCGCGCCCGAAGCGTTCTACCAGTATTTCGGCGGCACCGCGCCCACCCATCACCTGTTCGCCCTGCGCCAGGCCCTGGCGATGATCAAGGACGAGGGGCTGGAAAACACCTGGGCCCGACACGGGCTGCTGGCGCGCAGCTACTGGGCCGCGGTCGAGGCCTGGGGCCAGACCGGGCCGCTGCGCCTGAACGTCGCCGATCCGGCGCAGCGTTCGCACGCGGTCACGACCTTGCTGCTCGAGCCGCCACAAGCGCGCGATCTGCGCGCCTGGCTGAGCGCCCATACCGGGGTGACGCTGGGCATCGGGCTGGGCATGGACAGCCCGGACGATCCGCAGGCCGATGGGGTTTTTCGCATCGGTCATATGGGGCATTTGAATGCGCAGATGGTTTTCGGGGTGATCGGCGCGATCGAAGCGGCGTTCCAGGCGCTTTCGATCCCGCACGGGTCCGGCGCGCTCGAGGCCGCCGCAAAGGTCATCGCCCAGAAGGTCATCGCCCAGCCGGGCCGAGCTTAGCGGCTTTGCGCCGCCGCCAGGGCTTCGGGCAGGGCCTGGGCGAAGGCGTCGAGGTCCGCGGGCCTGCCGGCGGTGACGCGGATGCAGCGATCCTGGGGCGCGACGAAAGGCATGCGCACGAAGATACCGCGCGCCACCAGTTCGCCCAGAACCGCCCGGGCGAAATCGCCATCCTGCCCGCAATCTAGGGTCACGAAATTGGCGGCCGAGGGCAGGGCGCTCAGGCCGTTGCCCGCCGCGATTTCGGCAATGGTTTCGCGCGCCTGCGCCACCCTGGAAACGGTTTCGGACAGCCAGCCGGTGTCGGCCAGCGCGGCCAGCGCCCCGGCCTGGCTGATCCGGCACATGCCGAAATGGTTGCGGATCTTGTTGAAGGCGTCGATCAGACCGGCGTGGCCCACGGCATAGCCCACGCGCGCGCCGGCCATCCCGTAAGCCTTGGAAAACGTGCGCATTCTTATGACATTTTCGCGGTCGGTGTCGATCGGCGGGGCGGTGCCGGACGGGGCGAATTCGATATAGGCTTCGTCCAGCACCAGCAGGCAGTCGTCGGGCAGGGCGTCGATCATCGCCTGCACGCGCCCGGCCTCGTGCCAGGTGCCCATGGGGTTGTCAGGATTGGCGAGATAGACCATCCGGGCGCCGGATTCGCGCGCGCGCGCCACCAGCGCCTGCGGGTCTTCGGCGTCGTTCCGGTAGGGCACGGTGACCAGCGCGCCGCCGAAACCGGCCACGTGGTAGTTGAAGGTCGGATAGGCCCCGGCCGAGGTCACCACCCGGTCGCCGGGCTCGATCAGCAACCGCACCAGATAGCCCAGCAGGCCGTCGATGCCTTCGCCGATCATCACGTTTTCAAAGCCGACCCCCAGGTGGCGGGCCAGGGCTGCGCGCAGATCGTGGCTTTCCGGGTCGCCATACATCCAGACCTCGGCGGCGGCCTGGCGCATCGCCTCGATCGCCCGGGGCGAGGGGCCAAAGACGTTTTCGTTGGCGCCGATGCGGGCGCGAAAGGCCTGGCCGCGGGCGCGTTCCTGCGCTTCGGGGCCGACAAACGGAACCGAGGCCGGCAGCGATTGCGCCAGTCTGGTCAGGCGTGGTCCGGTCATCTGAAACTCTCCCAGGGCTTGGTTGCGACCATTCAAACCGGAACCCGCCCGGCGCTGCAAGCCCGCAGTGCGCCCGGCCCCGGTCAGGCGCCGTAGATGGCCCCGGCGATCAGGTAGAACGCCAGCCCGCTGCCCAGCGCCAGCCCCATCGGGAAATCCTTGCGCGTCCAGCTTTCCCAGTCCGGGGCCAGGCGGCGAACCGCCGGCATCAGCCGGGCCAGCCGGTGGACCACCACCGCCGCCACCACCACGCCCGCGAACATGAAAAGCGCCAGCCGCAGGTCGCCCGCGGCAAAGAACGGCGCCATGGCGGCGGCGAACTTGGCGTCGCCCGCCCCGACGCCGCCCACCATGTTGGCCACAAAGCCGATGACCAGCACGATCACGAACTGAAGCAGCCGCCACGGGTATTCGTCCAGCGGCACCGCCACCAGTCCGACCACCACGAACACCGCCATCAGGGCGAGAACCGCCTTGTTGGGGATCTTCATGAATTTCATGTCGTTCCAGGCCACCCAGATGCAGATGGGCAGAACGAACGGCAGGAACCAGAGGGCCGACCAGGCGGTGATCGCCATGTTCAGTTGGTCACGTTGTTTTCAAGCGCCCGCAGGCTGCGAACGGCGGCTTCGAAATACTGCGGGTTGGTGTCGATGGCTTCCTGCAGCAGGGTCTTGCCGGTGACGACATCGCCCTGCTTGATCGCGGTCAGCGCCAGCGTGTGCAGCAATTGCGCGCGTTCGACCTGGGTCATCGGCACGATCGGCAGGGTGTATTTGCCCTGCGCGCCGCGCGCCAGCACCAGGTTGTTCTTGGCGGTGAACAGATCGGGCTGGTATTTGAGCGCTTCGCCGAACAGGCGTTCGGCATCGGCATAATCGCCGCGCGTCAGCTTGGAAAAGCCCCAGTTGTTCAGAACCCCCGACGGTTTCGTTGTCAGCCCGACGGCGGTTTCGTAGAAACTGTCGGCCTTGGTCCATTCCTGGTTGCTGTCGGCGATCATCGCTTCCAGCCGGTAGCGCTTGAAGGTTTCGTAGGTCGGAGGCACCGAATCCAGCTGGGCCTCGGCTTCTTGCCACTTGCCCGACCGGATCAGCGCGTCGGCGTAGTTCACGTGGTCTTCGTTGGTGGCTTCGGGATTGGCGGCGACCTTGGCCCACAAGGCGACGGCCTCGACCGGTTTCTTGGCCCGGATCAAGGACTTGGCCAGTCCGCGCTGCAGGTCGATCCGATCCGGGTTTTCGTTCAGCGTGCGGCGGAAATAGGCCACCGCCTCGCGCGGGTCGGCGGCCTGCAGCATCAGGTCGTTCAGATTGCTTTCGTCGATGACGTTCACGCCGCGGACCGCGCGTTCGACCTCGGCCTGGGTGTTGGTTTTTTCACATGCGGAAAGGGTGACCGCGCCGCCAAGGCACAGTGCTAGAATCATGGGATGGCGCATTTGCCTGCGTCCTCTTACTGCTCTCACTTCGCTTTTTATTGCTTCGACAGCAGGAGGTAATCCCCCTGTCCCCGCCGAACCAGCGCGAATTCGTGGTTTTCGGGAACAGGATAGCCCGGATTTTGAAGTTTTTCGAGGGCCATGCGCAAATTCTCGCGGATTTCGGCACTTTGGCCACTGTCCAGCGCAAAGGCGGTGCGAAAGACCCGCTCGGCCTCGCCGAACTTGCCCTGTTCCATGAGAACCACGCCCAGGTTGTTCCAGGCCGGCACAAAGGTTTCGTCCTTTTCGACCGCCCGGCGCAGCAGCTGTTCGGCCTGCCCCAGACGGCCCAGCCGCAGGTTGGCCGAGCCAAGCGCCGACAGCACGTCGACTGTCATGCCATGTTGCGCCGCGGCGCGCAGATAGGCCTTGAGCGCCAGGTCGAATTCGCCGGCCTGCATCAGCCGGTGGCCGACGATCAGCCCGTCCACCGACTGTTCGCCCTGGGCGACGCCGTTGGGGGCGTAGGGGCTGCCGGCTTCCACGCCAAAGCCGCCCGCATCAGAGCAGGCGGCGAGGGTTGTCAGCACCAGTCCGACGGCCAGCGATTGTTTCAGCATCTGCTCAGAAATTCGCCTTCTTGAAGGTTTCCACGATCTGATAGATCGACGGGCCGATGAGGATGATCAACAGCGGCGGCACCGTCAGCATCATTGTGGCAAGTGTCATCTTGGTAGGCAAGGTGTTTGCCTTCTCTTCGGCGCGCATCACCCGCTTGTCGCGCATTTCCGCCGCATAGACCCGCAGGGCTTCGGCGATCGAGGTGCCGAAACTGGCCGACTGGATCAGCACGGTGACGAAACTGGACACGTCCGGCACGCCGGCGCGTTCGGACATGTCGCGCAACACCTGGATGCGGTCCTTGCCGGCCTTCATTTCGTGGGCGACCATTTCGTATTCGTCGGCCAGCGCCGGAAAGCCCGCGCGGATTTCCTTGGCCACGCGCACGATCGACTGGTCCAGCGACTGGCCCGCCTCGACGCAGACCAGCATCATGTCCAGCGAATCCGGGAACCCGTTGACGATCTCTTCCTGGCGTTTCTGCTGGCGCTTGGTGACCCAGTATTTGGGCAGCATGTAGCCGGCAACGCCGGGGCCCAGAACCGTCAGAACCAGCTTCTGGGTGCCCGGATCGCCGGTGGTCTTCATGATCACCGCCAGAACGCCACCCACCACCAGCAGGCCCAGACCCAGCGAAAACTGCAGGAAATGATAGGTGCGCACCGCGTTTTTCGACCGATACCCGGCCTGCAGCAGCTTGAGACGCACGGCTGAATATTCCTGTTCGTCCTGGGGTTCCAGAAACTCGGAATATTTTTCCAGCTTGTCCTTGCCGTTGCCGTGGCGCAGCTTTTGCGAGCTTTCCTTGGGCGCTTCGGCCTGGCGGGCGGCGGCGCGCAGCTTGTCCAGCGGGTCGGCGCGCTTTTTCAGCAGCACCGGCAGCGTGAACAGGATCAGGAACATGCCCGGGATGCCGACAGCCAGCAAGGGGCCGAAGGGACCGAACTGCTCGGTAAGCATGGATGTGATTTGTTCGATCATCTCGGCCTCAGACTTTGATGTTCACAAGGGAACGCATGACGAAAATATTGACGACCAGAAAGCCGGCGACCACAAGCGCTGCCGGGATGAAGGCCGCGGTTTCCTTGACCTGGTCGTAATAGTGCGGCTGGATCACGTTGATGCCGACAAGCGCCCCGAGCGGGAAGATCGACAGGAACATGCCCGACCACTTGGCTTCTGCGGTGATCGCGCGCACGCGGCGGAACAGCTTGAAGCGCGCCCGGATCACCTTGGCCAGACCGTCGAGGATCTCGGCCAGGTTGCCGCCCGAGGTCTGCTGGATGGTCACCGCCACCGCCAGAAAGCGCAGATCCTGCATATCCAGCCGCTCGGCCATCGCTTTCAGCGCCTCGCCCACGTCGCGCCCATAGGCGCTTTCGTCGGAAATCACGCCCATTTCGCTGGCCAGCGGGTCGGGCACTTCCTTGGACACGATCGCCAGCGCCGAAGAAAACGGGTGACCCACCCGCAAGGAGCGCACCATCAGCTCCACCGCGTCGGGCAGCTGTTCCTCGATCAGGCCCAGGCGTTTCTTGGCCTTGTTGTTGATCCAGACATAGACCCCGCCGATGCCCATCGCCACCGCCAGCACCGCGCGGATCGGCAGGCTGGCGCTGGTGCCAAAGGTCAGGCCGATGAAGGACACCACCCCCAGCACGCCCATCAGCATGATCAGCTGGGGCGGGGTAAAGGCGATGTTGGCCTTTTGCGCCTTTTCGGCCAGGATCGAATAGATCGGGATCGAGCGCGATTTCATGTGCTGGCTCATCTCCTTGCGGAGCTGTTCCAGGACCTGTTCGCGGCCAACACCCTTTTCCAGCAGCTCAAGCCGCCTGTTGACGCGGGTGTTCAGGCTGATCGACTTGCCGAAAACCGTCAGGTAGATGCCTTCGACAAGCACGATGACGGCGATGAATATGAGGCCGTAGATAAGCGGCTCTGCGCTGATGACCATGTCGTTTACCTCGCCTCGAAGGGTTCGAAAATTTCTGCGGGCAGATCGTAGCCCCACATCTTGAAGCGTTCGGAAAAGTGCGAACGCACGCCGGTGGCCGTGAAATGGCCGATGATCTTGTTCTCAGGGGTCAGCCCGACGCGCTGGTAGCGGAACACTTCCTGCATCGAGATCACTTCGCCTTCCATGCCGGTCACCTCGGTGATCGACACCATCCGGCGCGACCCGTCCTGCAGCCGGCTGGCCTGCACGATCAGGTTGACGGCGGATGCGATCTGCGAACGCACCGCTTTCAGCGGCATCTCGATGCCGGCCATGGCGATCATGTTTTCAAGCCGGCTGACCGCGTCGCGGGCGCTGTTGGCGTGGATCGTGGTCATTGACCCGTCGTGGCCGGTGTTCATCGCCTGCAGCATGTCGATGACTTCCTCGCCGCGGGTTTCGCCGACGATGATCCGGTCGGGGCGCATCCGCAGGGCGTTTTTCAGACAGTCGCGCTGCGAAACCGCGCCCTTGCCCTCGACGTTGGCGGGGCGGCTTTCCATGCGGCCCACGTGGGTCTGCTGCAGCTGCAGTCCGGCGGGGTCCTCGATCGTGAGGATGCGTTCGCTGTCGTCGATGAAGGACGACAGCGCGTTCAGCGTCGTGGTCTTGCCCGAACCGGTGCCGCCCGACACGATGATGTTGAGCCGGGTCGAAACCGCCGCCTGCAGGTAGGCGGCCATTTCTTCGGTGAAGGCGCCAAAGCGCACCAGGTCGTCAACACCCAGCTTTTCCTTCTTGAACTTGCGGATCGACACCAGCGATCCATCCACCGCGATCGGCGGCACCATGGCGTTGAAGCGCGACCCGTCTTCCAGGCGGGCGTCAACGTAGGGGTTGCTTTCGTCGACGCGCCGGCCCACGGCGGATACGATCTTGTCGATGATCCGCAACAGGTGGCGTTCGTCCTTGAAGGCGGTGTCGGTCAGCTCGAGCTTGCCGTTGCGTTCGACAAAGACCTGCTGCGGGCCGTTGACCAGGATGTCGTTGACCGTGTCGTCCTTGAGCAGCGGCTCGAGCGGGCCAAGCCCGGTGACCTCGTCGTAAAGCTCCTGGTTGAGCGTGGCGCGTTCCTCGCGGTTCAGCACGATCGCCATGTCGTCCAGTGCTTCGCCCGCGATGGCCGAGATTTCGGCCCTCAGATCCGCTTCGGTCGCGGTTTCCAGCGCCGACAGGTTCAGGTTGTCCAACAGGCGCTTGTGCAACTCGACCTTGACCTCGCCCAGCCGTTCCTTGCGCTTTTTTTCCTTGTCCATCGGCACGACGCGCGCCGCCGTCTTGGTCGGCTGTCGGCGCGACGCAGATGGTTTCGGCGCCACGCCGGGCGCCGCTTCGGAAGCCGAAGGCTTGGGCACTTCGACAAGCTTCGGTTTGCTGGTGTCAGGTTTCTTGTATCGCGAAAACATGTGTCATTTCCCCCACTGGAACTATTCGGCCTCGGCTACCGACAGGTTGAGTTCGTGCACCGATGCCGCCAGCTTGTGAATTTCCTTGCGCAAGGGGTTCTTGGCCGCGGCCTCGGCCAGCGGAATGCCCTGGTCGTTGGCTTCGGTCACCGCCTTGCCGCCGTCGGGAAACAGCACCTCGATGGTGATGCCCAGGCTTTCGGCCATGCGCTTGACCCGGCTCTTGCCCGAAAGATCGGTGAATTTCGGAGACCGGTTCAGCACGTAGCGCAGCTTTTCGAACGGCAGGTCTTCGGCCTTGAGCGCGCGGATCATGCGCAGCGCGTTCTGGGCCGACCGCATGTCCAGTTCCAGCGGCGCGAAATAAACATGCGCCGCATTCAGCAGCACTTCGGTCCATTGCACAACGGTGGACGGCATGTCGACGACCACATAGTCAAAGTTGATCTTGGCGGCGTCGATCAGGCGCTGAACATCTTCAGAGCTGATGATGTCCAGCGGCAGCATTTCGGCGGGCGCGGTCAGGGCGTGCAGCCGTTCGTCCCGGGTGACCAGCGCCTGCAGGAACGCGTCGTTGTCCATGTTCTCGGTGTCGCTCAGCAGTTCAAAGACCGCATCGCGCCGGGTCAGGTCGAGAAAGGTCGCGACCGACCCATATTGCAGGTCCAGGTCCAGAATGCAGACCCGCGGCGGATCCTTCTTGTCGATGGTCGCCAGTTCCCAGGCCAGGTTGACCGCGAATGTGGTCGCGCCGACGCCGCCGGCCAGACCGTGCACGGCCAGGACCACGCCATCGTGGCCGCCGGCGGACTTGGTGACCGGGGCCGCGGCCGGCAGTTCCGGCGCCTTGGGTTCGGGCGCGCGCAGCCGTTCGATGGCGTCGTGCAGGGCGCCGTCCGGAAGCGGGTAGGGCACGAATTCCTCGGCCCCCAGTTTCAGCAACTGGTGCAGGGCGATGGGGCTGACGTCTTCGGCGATCACGATCACTTTCACGTCGCATTCGTTGGCGGTTCGGATCAGGTCGGAAATCACCGACAGGTCGTCTTCGTCGGAGGCGTCGATCGCCACGGCGACGAATTCCACCGATGCCGCATCCGGCTGGCCCAGGAAAAGCTTTGCGTCTTCAAATGACAGGTCGCCCCAGCTTTCGCCAAGCTCGGCCTCCATGTCCTCGATCAACAGTTCGAAATTCTGGACGTCCCGGCTGACCGTGCAGGCCAGGATCGGGGTGGGGTCTGGTTGCAATGCTACGCTGCTCGTCATTGCTGTCGTCCTTCCGTTTGCCGGCACACAAAGCGGGAAGGACCCAGTTTCAGTTATTCGGATCCCACCGCCGGTGCCATGTGCGAGTAGGGATTCGCACGGCTCCTATTGATGGAATTTGCCGAACAATCTGGGCAATACTGGGGCAAAAAAACCGTAATTATTCGATTTTTTGGGACGATACGGGAATTTGCGCGGAACTGTTAACCTTACGGAGACGTTGCCGGGTTTTCCGTGGCACTTGCGACATACTCGCGGAAAATCAGCTCGGCGTACTTGCCGTTCAGGTAGGCCGGCTGGCGCTTGACGAAGCCCGAAACCTCGGTGACCGTGCGCCGGTTGCGGCGTTCGCGATCCTGGGTGACGATCAGCGGCTGGGTTTCCCCGAAGCTGACCACCGCCTGCAGGCGCGACCGGCTGATCCCCTGGCGCACCAGATAGTTCACCACCGCGCGTGCCCGGCGCAGGCCTAGCCGCTTGTTATAAGCGTTCGAACCCACCAGGTCGGTGTGGCCGTAGACCTTGAAGCGCACTTCCGGGAACTGCTTGATCCAGTCCGCCTGCTTGCGCAGGATCGCCTGGGCTTCGGCGTCCAGCCTGGCGCTGTCGAAGGCGAAGTTCACCATCGGCGTCACTTCCTGGGCAAAGCGGTTGTTCAGGTTGATCACCACATTGCGCCGCCCGGTCATGACCAGGGTGTTTTGCATCGTCGGATTGCCGAACTGGCCTTCGTCGATAAAGGCGCCGGCTTCCTGGTTCCAGCTGTCGAACAACCGGCCATCAGCCAGATAGTCCTGGCCGCTGCAGGCGCTCAGCGCCAGGGCGCCAGCCATTACCAGAGCGGTTTTTTTCTGCGCACCCATGTCGATCACTCCATCACGTAGCCGTAGGAACCGCTGAAGTCTTGCCGCGCGACTTCTCCGGCCCCGCCCGAACGCGGCCGGGTGCTGCCGGCGGTCCGCCCGAACAGGAAGAATTCACCCTCGGACGGCGGGCGGACCCGGTCGGTGGGCAGCGCCAGCGCTTCGCCCCTGGTCGGCGTGACCAGATGGGGGGTGACGATGATCACCAGTTCGGACTGTTCGCGCCGATAGTCGGCGCTGCGAAACAGCGCGCCCAGGATCGGGATGTCGCCCAGCCAGGGCACCTGCCCGGACAGGTCGCGGAAATCGTCCTGCAACAGCCCGGCGATCACGAAGCTTTCGCCATCGCGCATTTCGACGGTGCTCGAGGTCTCGCGGCGCTTGAACGCCTCGATCGAGAACCCGCCCGACTGGAAGGTCTTGGTCGGATCCAGCCCGGATACCGCGGTTTTCAGTTTCAGGTTGATCACGTTGCCGTCGACCACCCGCGGCGTGAACGACAGTTCGACGCCGAAGGGCTTGTAGGTCACGGTGACGCCGCCGTGGTTGTCGACGACGGGGATCGGGTATTCGCCGCCCGCCAGAAAGGTCGCTTCCTGCCCGGAAAGCGCGGTCAGGTTGGGTTCGGCCAGCGTGCGCACAAGCCCCTTGGCTTCCAGTGCTTCCAGCCCGATCGCCAGCTGCAACCCGCCGGCGTTGAAGCCCAGCACATAGCTGCCGGTGCTTTCAACCGCGCTTGTGGGGTTGGTCGTGGGGTCGGTGTCGAACAGCGCATTGCGGTTTTCGGCCGAATTGAACATGCCGGTGCCGCCGTTGCGGTTGGCCGAGCCGATCGCCAGGCTGGTCGACAGGTTCTTGCGGACCGAACGCTGCATTTCCGCGAACCGCACCTTCAGCATGACCTGCTGGGTGCCGCCCACCACCATCAGGTTCGAAACCTTTTCCGGGGCATAGCGGTTGGCCAGGTCCAGCGCGCGATCCAGCTTGGTGATGCTGGACACCACCCCCGACAGCACGATGCCGTCGTTGGCGGTGCGCACTTCGATCCGCTCGTTGGGCAGGATCTGGCGCAGGCGTTCCTTGAATTCGGCGATGTCGGGGGTGACGTGGACCTCGACATTGGTGATCAGCCGGGCGTCCGGGCCAAGCAGCGTCAGCGTGGTGCGCCCGGGCGCCTTGCCCAGCACATAGAGCGTGCGATCCGAAAGCGTCGAGATATCGGCGATGCCCGGATTGGCGATCGACACTTCGGCAAAGGGTTCGTCGGACTCAACGACAACCGCCCGGTTCATCGCGACGTTCAGCGAGCCGGACGCAGAGCCCTGCATCACCCGCAAGGTTTCGCCATGCACCGCCGGCGCGGACGCCAGCGACAGCGAAAAGCCCAGCAAAATGGCTTTGGTAAACTTGTCAAATTTCATGTGACCTGCCTCTCCGATCACGCCTCGTTATGGGTCATTTCAATCGCCCATTTGCGTGGCACCATGCGTGAATCCCGTTTTTTTTGCAAGATTCAATTGATTGGCGAGTGGCGTTTATGTGGATAAGTCGCAACACAGTCGCGTTGCAATGGCGCGCGGGGCGCGGATTTCCGCCGATTCGGCAGACTGGCGGCGGGCTTTTAAGGGCCCGCCGCCGGATATTGCTGTCGATCTGGCCAGGCAATCGCCGCGGCACGTGGCGGCGGATGGCCGGGCGGGGCGCGCGGGCTATTGCGTCGCGGCGCAGGCGATCGGGGTTTCGATGATCTCGGCGCCGCGGCGGGTCTTGATGGTGCAGACCTTGTCGGGCTGAACCTGGACCACCTGCTGTTCCTCGATGCCCAGCAGATCGCGCCCGTCGAACTGCACCGCATCGGTCGAGCCGGTGTCTTCGGCGCCAAGCAGCGCCAGCGACAGCCGGCCCGTCGCCTGGGCCTGCGCCAGCGAAGCCACCTGCACCGGCGTCGCTTCGACGGTCACGGTGCGCGCGATGATCGCGGTGTTGCGGTCTTCGTCGGCGGTCTGGTCGATGGCCAAGAGCTTGATCCCGGTCTGGATCAGCTTGGTGACTTCTCCGCCGGGGCGGCCTTCGCGCGAAAAGCCGGTGCCGGTCCAGTAAACGTCCACCCGGTCGCCCGGCCGCAAAAAGCCGGAAACCCCCGACGACACGTCCACCTTGATGGCGAAGGCGCGCATGCCCTTGGCCAGCCGCGACGAAACGCCGGCGTCCTGACCCGGTCCGGTCACCTTGATGGCCAGGATCGCTTCGTCCTTTTCCATCGCGCGGATCACCGTGCGCTGGACCTTTTTGCCCTCGGGGAACAGTTCCTTCATGGATTTAAAGACGCCCTCGGGGATCGCGTCCACCGGCCAGCGCACCTTGCGCACGTCTTCCGCCCTGAGGCGTTCACCATAGCGCAACGGGCGCTTGGACACGTAGACCGGGACGGTTTCCACGATCTGCGATCTGGCGGCGCGTTCCTGCGCCAGGGCAGCCTGGTATTCGCTGATATAGTCCTTGGCCATGTAGACGGCGAAACCCGCCAGCCCCATGCCCAGGATAAGTACAAATCCGAAAACTACGCGCATTTTTTTGCCCTCTCAAAAGTCGAACCCACGAGCCCCCAAAAGGCGCGGCTACGGGACAACCATGTCTTTTCCGCCCTCAGGCTATTGGGCAAATGCGTCAGAACCTTGGACAAAGCATGTCTGGCAAAAGGAATGTCGCCCGCGGGCGGGCCGGGGTCGGGCCTGCTGGAACAGCCGCCCGGACGATCGGCGCACAAAGATCGGCCCTGACGAAAGGCCGCCCGGCGCGCGGCGTTCAGTAGGTGATGACGGACTTGGAGCTGAGGTCAGCGCCAACGCCCCTGGCCTGATCCAGCGCGCCGCCGCTGATCGTGCCGATGACGGCGATCGAGAGCCCCACGATGGCGGCGGTCAGCACCACCCAGTCGACAGTGACGGCCCCGTCCTGGTCTTGCACGAACTGTTTTACAAGGTCTTTCATCTCGATCTCCGGCAGCGTCGCCCGCATGGAACCCATGCCAGCCAACCTAAGTCTCGATATGGGCAGGATATGGCCCAAAAATGGTGAAAAAGAGACAATTGCAGCAACAAGTCGCGCAAATTGTTTCCAATGGATCGGGACGGATGGAAGGGGTGATTGGACGCGGCGCTCTGGCAGGTGTCGGGCGGCTGGCGGCGGTCGGCAAACGCCCGCGCCAGGCACGCAAAAAGGCCGCGCCTGTTGAAGGCGCGGCCTTTTGGGTTGTTCGCGGATCGCTTAGTAGGTGGCGATCGTCTGGGCAGCCAGGTTCGAGCTGATCTTGCCGGCCAGGCTGGTGGTGCCGCCCGAAACCGAGGTCAGAACCGCAATGCCGAGGCCAACGATGGCGGCGGTCAGCACGACCCAGTCGACGGTCACGGCGCCGGCTTCGTCACGGGCGAAGTTCTTGGTGAATTTGAAAAGTTTCATGTCATATCTCCAACAGGTAGGGTGAGGCGTCTTGCGCCTTAGTAGGTTGCGATGGTTTGCGCGGCCAGGTTCGAGCTGATCTTGCCGGCCAGGCTGGTGGTGCCGCCGGAAACCGACGTCAGAACCGCAATGCCGAGCCCGACAATCGCGGCGGTCAGCACGACCCAGTCGACGGTCACAGCCCCGTCTTCGTCGCGCTTAAAGTTTTGTACAAGCTTGAACAGTTTCATTTGTCCCTCCGAACGTTCGATGCTTACTTCCTCTGAACCTTGGCGGGTCATCCTGAACGCTCATCTGCTCAGTCGCCGTCTTGGTATGCAGCTATATGGCCGTCGGAATGGGGCGAGAGTTTGGCGCGAGTCGTACAATTTTGTATTTGCCGGGCAAGGGGCCGGGATTCGGGGCTTACCAATTGAAAATAAATGATAAAAACAGATTTCGAAAAAAATGATTGGTCTGGATTCGCGAACAATACTGGGGGGTAACCCCCTGATTTGCACCGTTCTGAAAACAGACCGCTGGCTTTCGGGGGATAATTTTGCGAAAACTGCTAACAAAACGTCAAAGAGGCAGAATTAATCTGCATGAAACGGGCAGCGCAGGCAATTTCCCTGGGAATTCTGGTTTTCTCCGGCCCGCAGGCCGGGGTTGGCCAGGATATTGGCGCGCCGGATTTCACCTTTCGCCGGGTTGCGCTGCCGCCGGCGGGGGCAACCCGGCTGATCACCATCCAGATCGATCCCGAAGAACAGGCGCGCTATCTGGCCATCGGACGCCGCCCGGTCGCCGATAGTCGCCCCGAAAGCCAAGCCGACAGCCAGACCGACAGCAATGCGCAGCAACAGCCCGGCGCCGCACAGGGCGCCTATGGCTGGTTCTGGGGCCTGGTGTCGCCGGAACTTGCGGGGGCGGGGCCTGCGCGCCTTGAACCCGCCGTGGCCGCCCTTGGGCAGGGTCCGAACGGCGCCGCGGTGCCGGCCCCCCGGCTGGAGACGTTGCAGACCATCGCCGACCAATATGGCCGCGACATCCTGCTGGCGACCATCGACACGCGGGTTTCGCCGGCGTTGGCGCTGGCGGTGATCTCGGTGGAATCCTCGGGCATCGCGACGGCCCAAAGCCCCGCCGGCGCCCGCGGGCTGATGCAGCTGATCCCGGCCACCGCGGCGCGTTTCGCGGTTGCCGACCCTTCGGTGCCGGCGGACAACATTCGCGGCGGTGTCGCCTATCTCGACTGGCTGATGGACAAGTTCAACGGCGATCCGGTGCTGGTTCTCGCGGCCTACAACGCCGGCGAAAACGCCGTGATCGAAAACCAGGGCGTGCCGCCGTTCGCCGAGACGCGCGACTACGTGCCCAGAGTTCTGGCCGCCTGGACGGTGGCGCGCGGCCTGTGTCTGACCCCGCCCGAGCTCTTGTCGGATGGTTGTGTTTTTGCGGTTCGGGAGGCGCGCAAGAATGAGTGAAGCAAAACCCCTGGTTCTGGATGTCGATGGAACCTTCCTGAAAACCGACATGCTGTTTGAATGTTTCTGGGCCAGCCTGGGCAAGGATCCGCTGCGTACCCTGGGCGTGTGCGCGCGCAATTTCACCCGCCCGGCGGCGCTCAAGCGCGAACTGGCCGGGATCGCGCAGCTGCGCACCGACCTGTTGCCGGTTCACCCCGACCTCAAGGCGCTGGCCGATCAAAGCCTGGCCGCGGGGCGCGAGGTGGTGCTGGCCTCGGCCTCGGACGAAACCCTGGTCCGGCAGCTGGCCGCCGACCACGGGCTGTCGCCGCGGATCTTTGCATCTGACGGCGAAACCAACCTGAAGGGCCGGCGCAAGGCCGAGGCCCTGGTCGCCGCCTTTGGCGAAGAGGGCTTTGACTATGCCGGCAACGAACGCGCCGACATGGAGATCTGGCAAAAGGCGGAAAACGCGCTGGTGGTGGGCGATCATCCAGGGCTGCGCCGGGTTCTGACGGCGCAAAACAAGAACTCGACCGAATACCCCGGCGGCTGGGCCTTTCGCGACCTGCTGCGCGCCCTGCGCCCGCACCAGTGGGTCAAGAACGTGCTGCTGCTGCTGCCGATGCTGGCGGCGCATGATTTCCGCCTGTCGACGCTCTGGCTGGTGGTGCTGGGGATGGCGGCGTTTTCGGCCGCCGCGTCGTCCATATATATAGTGAACGACCTGCTGGACCTGGAAGCCGACCGGCTGCACGCCACCAAGCACAAGCGGCCCTTTGCCAGCGGCGCGGTGCCGATACGCGTCGGAATGGCGACGTTTTTCGTGCTGGCGGCGATCGCGCTGGGGGTCGGGGCGCTGCTGGGGCCCGGCTTTCTGGCGGTGGTCGTCGGCTACATGGCGCTGTCGCTGGCCTATTCGCTGCGGCTCAAGCGGATGCGCTGGATCGACATCGCGACGCTGGCCGCACTTTACACGCTGCGGGTGGTGGCCGGCGCGGCGGCGGGGCAGGTAGATGTGTCGATCTTCATGCTGATCTTCATCTTTCCGGTGTTCATCACGCTGGGCTGCGTCAAGCGGCTGACCGAACTGACGCTCGCCACCACCGACGAACGGCTGCCGGGGCGCGGATACGCCCGCACCGACCGGTCGGACCTGCGCAATGTCGCGGCGCTGGGCACGGTCGGGGCGCTGGTGATATTCTTCCTTTATACGCTGTCAGAGCAGGCCCGCGCGCTCTACCCGACGCGCTGGATCCTGTGGTCGGCAATTATCCCGCTGGCCATGTGGCTGCTGCGGATGCTGCGGCTGGGGTATTTCGGCAAGCAGGACTACGACCCGATCGTTTTCGCAATGCGCGACAAGCGCGGGATCGGGTTGTTGCTGTTGACGCTGTCGATGATGTTCTACGCCGCCGGGCTGTGGCAGAAATGGTTTGCCGGGCTGATAGGGTAGGCGCCGAAATCTTTCAAAGATTTCGGAACGTTTTCTTTGAAAGAAAACGTGCGCCCGAACGGGCGCCTCCGGCTCAGACCGACAGTTTCTTGAATACCGCTTCCGGGATCGCGCGGATGATCAGCATGATGTAGCGCCAGAAGAAGGGCGTGTAGATCACGTTGCGCTTGCGCGCCACGGCCTTCAGGATGTCATCGGCCACCTTTTCGGGCGACGCCACCAGGAACATGCCATCCAGCCCCCAGGTCATCGCCGTATCGACGAAGCCCGGCTTGACCGTCACCGCATGGCCTCCCGAGCGCGTCAGCCGGTTGCGCAGCCCCGAAAGATAGGTGTGGAACCCGGCCTTGGCGGCGCCGTAGACGTAATTGCCGATCCGCCCCCTGTCGCCGGCGACCGAGCCGACGCCAACGACGGTGCCTCCGCCGCGGGCCTCGATTTCCGGGGCCAGCATCTGCAAGAACCGCGCCGGGCCGGTGAAACTGTCGGCCACGGTGCCGTCGATCAGCGCCGGATCGGCGTCGATCTCCCCCTGTTCGGGCATCGAGCCGATGAAGACCGCGGCGCTGATCATCCCGTCTTCGCCGCTGGCCCGCTTGATGATCGGGGCAAAGGTTTCGGGCTTGCGCGCGTCCAGGCGCATGGCCTCGGCGAACCGCGCGCCGCGCGCGGTGCAGTCGGCGGCGGTGCGCTTCATGTCGTCCATGTCGCGCCCGGCCAGGATCAGCCCGTCGCCCCGTTCGGCCAGTTTTCGCGCCATCGCCCGCGCCATGGACGAGGTCGCGCCCAGGATGATCCAGGTATCGTTCATGTCGCGTCCCTCAGTTTCAGCCGCCGCACCAGATCGGTGACCATCGCGCCTTGCGGGTCCGCCCTGGCGACCGCTTTCAGCCATTTTCCATGTTCGGGATACATCGCGCGCACGCGCTCCGGCCCGGCCAGCGCATCCTTGGCGAAATAGATCCGGCCCTCGGCCTCGGCGGTCATGCGTTCCAGTTCGCCGATCAGCGAGACCGCGCCGGCGCGGTTGGGGAAGTCGACCGCCAGCGTGTAGCCTTCCATCGGAAAGGAAAGGTAGCCCGCGCGCCCGTCGCCCATGCGCTTGAGCACCGCCAGCGGCGACGCCAGCCCTGACCCCGCGATCCGTTCCAGCATCCGGCGCAGCGCGTCGGCCTGGTCCACCGGCACGACGCATTGGAACTGGTGAAAGCCGCGCTTGCCGTAAAGCCGGTTCCAGTTGTGGATCTTGTCCAGCGGAAAGAACGGAGCGGTGATCGGTTTCACCTTGGTGCGCCCGCCCGCCGGCACGCGGCGGAAATAGGCGGCGTTGAAGGCGCGCACCACCGGTGCCGACAGCGCCCAGTGCGGCGCGTCGAACGGCACTTCGCGCGCGCGGCCGGGGCTGGGTGACACGCCCGAGGTGATTTCGCCCTCTTCCAGGATGCCGCGCCCGAGGCTGGCCCCGCGCGCGGTGGCGTCGATCCAGCCCACGGTATAGTCGGCGCGCGACCCGTCCAGCAGCGAAAGGAATTCGTCCCAACCATCGACCCGGCGTTCGGTCAGCACCATCATGTCGCCCTTGCAGGGCATCATCCTGATTTTCGCGCTGGCGATCACCCCGGTCTGGCCCAGCCCGCCGACGGTGGCGCGAAACAGATCGGCGCTGCGTTCGGGCGTTACGGTTTTCTTCTTGCCGTTCTGGATCAGGGTGATCTCGGCCACGTGCTGCCCGAACGAGCCGGCAACATGGTGGTTCTTGCCGTGCACGTCATTGGCGATGCAGCCGCCGATGGTGGCAAAGCCCGTGCCCGGCATCACCGGCGGGATCCAGCCGCGCCCGGCGAAGGCGGTGCCCAGGTCGCCGATGTTCACGCCGGCCTCGACCTCGATCAGCCCGGTTTCGTCGTCAAAGGCGATCACCCGGTTCAGCCGGGTCATGTCGATCGCGCGCCCGCCGTCGTTCAGCGCCGCGTCCCCGTAGGACCGCAGCATGCCGATGGCGGGCGCCGGGGTGTCTTCGGACAGGGCCAGCAGCGCGCCGTGGCGTTCGGGGCGCGCCAGTTCCGCACTTGCCCGCAAGGCCCGGCCCCAGCCGGCATATTCAGTCTTTTTCCAACGCATTGCGCACCTTCTTCGAATAGCCTTCGGCGAACGGAAAGACCGCCAGCCCGATGGCGATGGCGAACCACAGCGTCGTCACCCGGATGATCGCGGTGGCGGCCAGGCCAACCTCCAGCGGCACCCCTTCGAGCGCCAAGAGCGCGACCATCGCCGCTTCCGCCCCGCCGACGCCGCCCGGCGCGCCGGTCAGCCCGCCCGCAAGCGTCGCAAAGATGAAGATCGCCGCGGCGGTGGGCAGGTCGACGCCCGCGCCCATCCAGCCCAGCAACAGGTAAAAGGCGACGCATTCGGCAAACCAGCCAAGCGCGCCGATCAGCGCCGCCACCGACAGCATCGCCGGGTTGGAAAACCGCATGAGCGAGCGCGCCGCACTGCGGATGCGGGCGAAAAACCGGGGCCAACGGCGCAACAGCCGGTAGCCCACGTCCGCCACCATCGCCAGCAGCCGCGGCCGGGTGGCGATCACCGCCGCCGCCAGCGCCAGGATGGTGACCGGCACCGCCCCGGCGATGCCCTTGACCGAAAACCCGACGCCGATCCCCAGAATGACCGCCATCGCCGCCAGATCCGACGCCCGGTCCACCAGCACCAGCGGCGCGGTGCGCGCAAAAGGCCAGCCGGTTTCGCGCCTGAGCCAGCGCATGCGCACCAGTTCGCCCACGCGCCCCGGCGTGACCGACATGGCGAACCCGCCCAGGAAATGGCGAAAGTCCTGCACGATCCCGGTGCGCAGCCCCAGCCGGCGGGCAAAGATGTGCCAGCGCAGCGC
>JAJRUE010000090.1 GCA_024277955.1 Alphaproteobacteria bacterium
ACATAGATCGCCACGGTCACCATATAGCCGATCGCCGCCAGCACGCCCGGGATCATCGCCGCCATGAACATCTTGACGATGTTCTGCTCGGTAATAATCGCATAGATCACCAGAATGACCGAAGGCGGAATCAGGATACCGAGCGTTCCGCCCGCCGCCAGCACACCGGTCGAGAGCGCGTCGGAATAGCCGTAGCGCTTCATCTCCGGCAATGCCACCTTGCCCATGGTGGAGGCCGTGGCCAGCGACGACCCGCAGACCGCGCCGAACCCTGCGCAAGCCCCGACTGCCGCGATGGCCATGCCACCCTTGCGATGGCCAAGCCAGTCGGCGGCGGCGCGGAACAGATCGCGCGACATGCCGGACTTGGTGGCGAACTCGCCCATCAGCAGGAACATCGGCACGATGGACAGGGAATAGCTGGAGAACGTCTCGTAAGTCAGGGATTTCATCTGGCTCAGCACCGCATTGGGCGACCCCAGCACGAGCCATGTGCCTACAAATCCGGTGATCGCCATGGACACCCCGATCGGCATGCGCAGGAAAATTGCCCCGAGCATAATGACGAAGGCCAGCATCGACAGATCAAAGCCGCTCACAACAACACCTCTTCGCGCCCGCGCAGCGTCCAGTTGAGGGCGCGCCAAACCGTATAGGCGCAGACCACAGCGAAAAACGCCGCCCCGACCATGGCGAGCGCATAACCCCACCAGACCGGCATGCGCAAAATAAACGTGGTTTCGGGATAGTAGGGCCGATCCCCCAGCGCCAGCAGATCGCGCAGGGTGTCGGAACCGAACGGCATCCGCTCGCCCATGCCCAGCCACAGCCGCCACGCGATCACGCCGGAAACAATCGCCATCGCCAGATCGCCGAGCATCCCGAGGAAAATCCTGAGACGCGCCGGAAAGGTATCGACCAGAATATCCACCGTCACCTGCCCGCGATTGATCTGGCTCCACGGCAGGAAGCTGAACACCGCCACAGCGGTTGCCAGCTCCACCAGCTCGAAATCCCCGGGAATGGGGCCGAGTCCGGCCCAGAGCATCGCCCGCCCGATGATGGAAATCACCGTCATCACCGCCGCCGCGCTCAGCGCGACACCACCGGCGTAGGCCAGCCAGCGCGACAGCTTTTCCAGCACCCGACCGACGCGGGCTTCTGCATTCGGCGCAATTCCGTTCATACCCTGTCCCTAGAGAATCGAGGGCCGGTTGTTCAGCCCCTCCACATCCATTCCTGCCAGCTTTTTATAGCCTGCCGCCGTGGCCTCAAGCTCTTTTGCGTCCAGAACCTGCGATATATCGTCAAATCCGTCGGGCGCGCGTTCGGCCACCAGATCCAGCACCTTGTCCGGCCCGTCGCCACGATTGGCCAGCACCACGGCCGAGGTCACCGGCCGGCGCTCGGCATCGTAGCTGTCCAGCGCCGCGGCAGTCGCCCCTTGCGCCTGCACCTCGCGCGCCAGCACCCGCGCATCCAGTATCGCCTGCGAGGCCCCGTTGGAGCCGATCGGATACATCGGATGCGCCGCGTCCCCCAGCAAGGTCATGCGCCCGTGCGTCCAGCGCGGCAGCGGATCACGATCGATCATCGGGAATTCAAAGATATGTTTCGCGGTTCTGATGATCTGTGGCACGTCGAGCCAGTCAAATTTCATGCTCTCGAATTGCGGCAGGATATCCTCTATCCGGCCGGGTCGGTTCCAGTCCTCGCGCGACCACATGTAATCCGGCGGAAACTGCAGGTCGCAAATCCAGTTGATGAGCGAGCCCTTCTCCGTGTCGGCAATCGGATAGCAGACGAACTTGCGTTTCTTTTCTCCGTTCATTGCCATGGAGCGGCCGGTCAGGAACTTCGGCCCTTCGGACACGCCGCGCCACATGACAATGCCGCCCCAGACCGGCGGCCCCTCGTCAGGATAAAGCCGCGCGCGGGCATTGGAATGCAGCCCGTCGGCGGCGATAAACAGCGATCCGCTCTCGATAGTTTCCGCGCCGGTCTCGCGGTCACGCAGGGTGATGTCGATACCGTCGGCAGCCTCGATCCAGCCGGTGACCTCCTTGCCGGTCACAATGGCGTCCGGCCCCAAACGCTCCTGCACCTTGCGAAATAGCAGCATCTGCAAATGCCCGCGATGGATGGAGAACTGCGGCCAGTGATAACCCGCCTTGATCCCGCGCGGCTCGGCCCAGATTTTACCACCCTGCGCCGAGGCATAGACCACCTCCTCCGTGCGCAGCGCGATTTTATCGAGGTCGTCGAGCAGCCCCAGCTCCGCCAGTTCCCGCACCGCATGCGGTTGCAGGTTGATACCGACGCCGAGGGGTTTGATTTCGGAAACCGATTCAAAAACCCGGCAAGGCACACCGATCTGGTGCAGGCTCAGAGCCAGTGACAGCCCGCCGATACCGGCCCCTGCGATCAATATCGTCATGCAGTGAATACTCCCAGAACCAGCCCGATCAGCGTGTTGCCGATGATGGCATAACCACCATCAATCAGTGTCAGGTTTCGCGGGCGCATGCCGTAGGCGTAGTTGGTCATGATCCACGGGAACACCAGAAACACGCCGACACCCAGCCCTGAAAGCGCACCGCCCGTCAGGCCGGAAATGTCCGACATATCGAAAATATGGCGCATCATGCCTGCGACCAGAAACACGGCGATAGCGCTGATAACGAAGGGCATGGGGCTCTGCTTGCCGTCCGGCCCACGGATGGAGTCCTGCGACAGCCCCGCCGCCGCCATCCACGGTTTGGCCAGCGCCATGTACCAGATCGCACCGAAGGCATAGGCCGCTGCGGCTGCCGCCAGAATAGAAACCAAAGTCATTGTTATTCTCCCCTTTTTGTCACGGGAGTATGCGGGACGCCGCCGGTATTAGGCAAGCACTATGCGTAGCCGCCAAGCTCGCAAACAATGCGCCATTCCTCCGGCGTCACCGGCTGCACCGACAGGCGCGAGTTGTTGACCAGCACCATATCCGCCAGCCGCGGATCGTCCTTGCAGTCCTGCAGGGTGACGGGGCGCGGGAAGGGAGCGACGGCCTTGATGTCCACACATTCCCAGCGCGGATCGTCGGTGGTGGAATCGGGGTGGGCTTCGGCGATGACCTCGACAACGCCGACGATCTTTTTCTCGTTGACCGAGTGGTAGAAGAAGCCGAGGTCGCCAACCTTCATCAGCCGCATGTTGTTGCGCGCCTGATAGTTGCGCACGCCGTCCCATTCCTCGCCCACGTCCCCCTTGGCGACCTGATCGTTCCAGCTCCAGGTGTTCGGTTCGGTTTTGAAAAGCCAGTAATTCATGCGTTACTCCTGTTTCAACGGCCGCGACAACAGGGCGTCCATTGCCTGCGGGACCGAGATTTTCTCGGCCAGAACGGCGGCGATAACGCGGGTCAGCGGCATGTCGATGCCGTGTTTCTCCGCCAGATCACAGGCGGCCTGCGCGGTTGCAATGCCCTCGACAGTCTTGCCGATTGCCTGCCCCTCACCCGCGCCGAGCGCCAGCCCCTGTGCGAAATTGCGCGACAGCGGCGAGGCGCAGGTCAGCGCCAGATCGCCAAGCCCCGAAAGCCCCGAAAACGTTTCGTCCCGCCCGCCCATGGCAACGCCGAGGCGGCGCATCTCGGCAAAACCGCGCGTCATCAGCGCGGCGCGCGCGCTCTCGCCCAGACCGGCACCGATGACTATGCCCGCGCCGATGGCGACGACGTTTTTCAGCGCTCCGCCCAGTTGCGCGCCGGTGACATCATCGGTCAGGTACAGCCGCATCCGGTCGGTGGAGAGCTGTTGTTGCAGCGCCTTGCCCAGCGTCTCGTCCTCGCAAGCCAGCGTCAGCGCCGTGGGCAAACCATTGGCGATTTCGGTCGCGAAACCGGGGCCGGTGAGGATTGCCGCTTGCAGATCGGGCGCATGGTGCGCGGCGATGGCGGTTTGCATCTCGCCGGTTTGCTTGTCGATGCCTTTGGCACAGAGCACCAGCGGCGCGTCGGGCAGGTTCGCGCCATGTTCGGCCAGAAACCCCGCCGTTTGCTGGGCAGGCAGCACCAGCAGGGTGGCATCCGCCCGCTCCGGCAGGGTCTGCGTTTGCGTCACCCCTTCGGGCAGGGGAAAGACCGGCGGCTTTTCGCGACGTGACCACAGCGTAACCTGTTGCCCGCCGCGTGCCAGCACACAGGCGAGCGCGGTGCCGAATGCGCCTGCGCCCAGAATCGCGATCATGCCTTTGCTCCCTTTTTCCCCGACCCTAGCATGGGCGCGGCGGATTTATCGAGCG
>JAJRUE010000091.1 GCA_024277955.1 Alphaproteobacteria bacterium
AGGCCTGCGAGCATTTCTACATCGTCACCGAGCCGATCGACGGGCTGGGGCAGTTGCCGGTGCTGCGGGTGCCCGATGAATGCGCCTATTACAAGGAGGACGCCGGCAAGATCCTGCTGGGCGCCTTCGAGCCCGAGGCCAAGCCCTGGGCGCTGGACGGCATCCCCGAGGATTTCGAGTTCGACCAGCTGCCCGAGGACTTCGACCATTTCGAACCGATCCTGGAAGCGGCGGTCAAGCGCATGCCGCTCCTGGCGGATGCCGGCATCCACACGTTCTTCAACGGGCCGGAAAGCTTCACCCCGGACGACGCCTATCACCTGGGGCTTGCGCCCGAGTGCGACAATTTCTGGGTCGCGGCGGGCTTCAACTCGATCGGCATCCAGAGCGCCGGCGGCGCCGGCAAGGCGCTGGCCGAATGGATGGAGACCGGCGAAAAGCCGTTTGATCTGGGTGATGTGGACATCGCCCGGATGGCGCCGTTTCAGGGCAACCGCCGCTATCTGGTGGCGCGCGCCCGCGAAGCGCTGGGGCTGCTTTACGCCGACCACTTCCCCTACCGGCAAAGGCCACCGCGCGCGGGGTCCGGCGCTCGCCGTTTCACGCCCAGCTTCAGGCGCGCGGCGCGGTGTTTGGCGAGGTGGCGGGCTGGGAACGCGCCAACTGGTTCGCCGACGAAGGGCAGGCGCGCGAATACCGCTATTCCTGGGGCCGGCAGAACTGGTTTGAAAACGCCGCGCGCGAACACCGGGCGGTGCGCGAAAACATCGGCATGTATGACATGACCAGTTTCGGCAAGCTGCGCGTCGAGGGGCCGGACGCAGAGAGCTTTCTCAACCGCGTCTGCGGCAATGACGTGGCGGTGCCGGTAGGGCGCATCGTCTATACCCAGTTCCTGAACAGCCGCGCCGGGATCGAGGCCGACGTGACCGTGACGCGGCTGTCCGAGACCGCCTTTCTGGTGGTCACCCCGGCGGCCACCCGGCTGGCGGACCAGACCTGGCTGGAACGCCACCGGGGCGATGCGCGCGCGGTGATCACCGACGTGACCGCCGGCGAAGCGGTTCTGGCGGTGATGGGGCCGAACGCGCGCGCCCTGCTGCAAAATGTGTCGCCCGACGATTTTTCCAACGACGCGCATCCCTTCGGCGCCGCCCGGCAGATCGAGATCGGCATGGGGCTGGCGCGCGCCCACCGGGTGTCCTACGTGGGCGAGCTGGGGTGGGAAATCTACGTCTCTACCGACATGGCGGCGCACGTGTTCGAAGTGCTCGAGGACGCCGGCGCCGACATGGGGCTGAAACTGTGCGGCATGCACATGATGGACTCGTGCCGGATCGAAAAGGCGTTTCGCCATTTCGGCCATGACATCACCTGCGAAGACCATGTGCTTGAGGCCGGGCTGGGGTTCGCGGTGAAGACCGCCAAACCCGATTTCATCGGCCGCGACGCGGTTCTGCGCAAGCGCGACGCGGGGCTGCAGCGCCGGCTGGTGCAGTTCCTGCTGCGCGATCCCGAACCGCTGCTGTACCACAACGAACCGATCCTGCGCGACGGCCAGATGGTCGGTCACCTGAGCAGCGGCGCCTACGGCCACTGGCTGGGCGGCGCGGTGGGGCTGGGCTATGTCCCCTGCCCCGGCGAAAGCGCCGAGCAGGTTCTGGCCTCGGACTATGCGATCGAGGTCGCCGGCGCGCGGGTGGCGGCGCGGGCTTCGCTGCGGCCGATTCACGACCCGTCGGGCGCGCGCCTGCGGCTGTAGACTTATCCACAGCCCCGGCCCCACGCGCCTCGATGCGCGGGAATTTGCCGGGCTGACCGGCCCCCTTAGCGGTATCTTGCCGGTTTGCGGCGCGCCATGCGCCACAAGCGCCGATTCCACCCCGGATCGGCGGCGGCTTGCCGCTTTCCCGGCCCTGCTTCACTTGTTTTTAAGACCGATACCCTCCTACTAGTCCGGGAAACAATGCTGCCCGATTCACCAAGTTTGTCGACGAGGGGAAAAAGGCGGATCAGCCTAAGTGTCTGATAAGATTAACGATTAACTCTGGCGGATTCCCGCGCAAACACATCGTCCACAAAGTTTGGACAAATTTGCGCCAAATTGTCTGAGCAACCATTCGGGGAACGTAACTGTTCCTGAGAATGCGCTGCCAGCACCACGGATTGGGGATCCCGGTGCACGAGTGTCAGACTTCAGGGCTTGAAACATGACACAGGTGCTAGAATGCCCACAACCGCGACATACACGACTTATCCGCAGCACGCGAACGCCACGATCACCGTGACCACTTCGGCCGAGTTGAACACCGCGCTGGCCAATCTTGGCAGCTCGGGCGGCGGGACAATCCTGGTCGATGGCAACGGCGGGCCCTATGACATCTTCGCCAACGGCGTCGGCGACGCCAACAACCCGGTGGTGATCAAGCCGCTCGACCCGGCAACCCAGCCGCAGGTGCAAAACATCTACCTGATCAATTCCGGCTATATCACCATGACCGGGATGCATGTGGACAGTTCCGCCCAGCCGTCGACGGTGCAGGATCTGCGCATCAGCGGTTCCAACCATATCGAGTTCGTCGGCAACGACATGACCAGCAACGCCAACGGGTTTCTGGATGGCAGCGCCGGGGTCACCCAGGGGGCCGACGCCGCGCTGATCCGCAACTCGTCCGACATCAACTTTTCGGGCAACACCATCACCGGCTACAACCAGGGCGTCAGTTTCCTGGAAGTGACCAACCTGAACTTCTCGAACAACGACCTTTCGGCGCTGCAGTCCGATGGCTTCCGCGCCGGTGGCATCCAGAATGCCAATATCTCGAACAACTACATGCACGACTTTTACGGGTCGCTGCAAAGCATCAACCATTCGGACTTCATCCAGATCTGGTCGACCAATGCCCAGCTCACCACCAGCAACGTGCAGATCAACGGCAACGTGCTGGATTCCAACGGCGGCGCCACCGCACAGGGCATCTTCATCGGCAACGAACAGATGCGCAACGGCGGCACCGGCCCCTACTACAACGACATCCGGATTTTCGACAACGTGGTCCACACCGCCAGCTGGCACGGGATCACCATCGAGGGCGCGCAAAACGCCCAAATCTACAACAACACGGTACTTTTTGACGACCAGGCCTGGGGCAAGGCCGATCCCACTGCACCCTGGGCACAGGCCCAGCCCTGGATCATGGCCAGCAACACCCCCGGCGTCCTGCTGAGCGGGAACGTATCGGGCCGGGTCTACAACAACGGCGTTCTGGACACGAGCGGCAACAACACCCTGCTGGACTACACCGATCCGACCACCGGGACATACATCAGCTCGTTCATGGGCTCGCTGACGCTTCCCGGCACGGTTGGCACCGGCGGAACCTGGACCGGCGGCGGCACCGGCGGAACCGGGGGCGTAACCACCCCAGGCACCGGCACCGGTGCAGGAACCGGTGGCGTGACCGATCCCGGGTCAGGGACGGGCACCGGAACCGGCACCGGAACGACCGATCCCGGTACGGGTACGGGCACTGGCACGGGCACTGGAACCGGCGGTGCGACTGACCCAGGCGCGGGGTCCGGAACCGGCACCGGCACTGGTGGTGCGACCGATCCCGGCACAGGGACGGGAACTGGCACCGGCACGGGCGGCGCGACCGACCCGGGAACTGGAACCGGAACCGGTGGCGGCGCAACCGTTCCGGGCACGGGGACTGGCACCGGCGGTGCGACCGATCCGGGCGCCGGCACGGGCACGGGCGGCGGCGGGGCAACCGACCCTGGCACCGGGACCGGCGCGGGCGGCGCAACCGATCCCGGCACGGGAACTGGCACGGGCACCGGCGACACGACGACCCAGCCGGACCCGGTGGACGGCGGCGCGATCGACACCGTCTACCAGAAAACCGTATCGCTTCTGATGGCCAAGTTTCCGGGCTTCGGGCAAATGTCGTCGCAGCCGCTCTCGGCCCAACCGCTTTCGGCGCAACCCCTGTCCGCCCCCGCCGACCCGAGCGCCCAGTTGTCGCAAGACGATGTCGAACAGCTGTTCCTGGCGCCCGAGGAAGAAGAGGATCTGCCTGCCGAAGAAGAGGTCGAAGAGGACGATCCGGCACTGCTGGCGCTCCTGTAGGCGCCGCTGGACCGGGGCCACGCCTGGGGCGCAGCGATTATCAATCGCCGTTGCGGTTCCAGACCTTTTCGGCCGATCTGGCGCCGGGATCGAACAGAACCCGCAGCATGCGCCAGCACCGGTAAAGCCGGATACGTGTCAGGCAGCGCAGGGCCAGCCAGCGCTGCTTGATCCCCGAAATCCGGTCCGACGTGGCGATGCGCAGCGCTTCGCCCAGCGGCGACAGGCCGATGGCTAGCGCGCGCAGCACCCAGCGCACACGCCCCCCCAGCCCGGATACCCGGCTGAAATCATGCAGGATATGGCGATCCCACTTTTGCTTCATCTCGGAAAATTCCCGGCGCGCCGGATGATAGACGATCATCTCGGGCACATAGCGGATGGCGATCCCCAGCCTGCCCGCCCGCTGCCCCCAGTCGCGGTCCTCGGCGACGTCGACCCCGGCAAAGGGGCCGACCCGTTCATAGGCGCGCGCCCGCATCGCGAGATGGCCGGTCCCCGAATAGCCCGACGCGATATAAGCGCGGTTCCGGTAGGCGTAGATGCGTTCGTAGCATTCCAGCGGCGTCGGGTGATCCGCATCCGCGATCGGAACCCGCACATCGCCGCCGATCACCTGAACCTCGGGGTCGCCAAAGGCCTGCTCGATCGACGCCAGCCAGCGCGGATGCGCCCGGCAATCGGCATCGATAAAGGCCAGAATGTCGCCCGACGCCGCCGCGATCCCGGCATTGCGCGCAGGCCCCGGCCCCGGGGTTTCCTGGCGCAACAGGCGCACGCCCTCGAACTCGGCGCAAATGGCTTCGGGCAGGGTCTGCGACCCGTTGTCGACCACGATCACCTCGTAGCTGCTTTCAAGCCCTTCCTGGGCATGGATCGCCGCCAGGCTTTCACGCAGGAACTCGGGCTGGTTCAAATGGGGAATGATCACCGAAATCGTCACTGCGCGGGCGCTTTCCGTCAAGTCCGAGGGCACGTCTATACTGGTCAACAACATGGGGCGATCCGGTCCTTAACTGCAAGAGCCATGCGCAGATGCCGCGCCGGCCCATCACGGTTACGCCACACCAGCGCCCGGCGTCCACCTTTCAGGCCGGCCCTGTGCGCGATTGCCCACTATCACGCGACTTTGTTTAGGTTATACTTGGACTGTTGCCGTATTGGTGACATTCGGGGCCCTCGGCTTTGCCCGGGCGCAAAAGTTGTTATTGGTTTCACATGGTTGATGGCATCCCCGGCCCGGGGGCCGGCCAGTGTCCCGCACGCCGGCGCCGCCGGAAAACGGGCCTGGGGCCGGTCGCCAACAGGACAAGGGTAAAAGTATGGTGCAAGGTGAAGCGCGCCGCGTATTGATCGTCGTCGAAAACCTGCCGGTTCCGCTGGACCGCCGGGTCTGGCTGGAAGCAACGACCCTGGTGAACGCCGGCTACCAGGTCAGCGTGATCTGCCCGATGGGGCGCGGCTGGGACAAGGCCTATGAGGAAATCGACGGGGTGCACATCTACCGCTACCCCGCCCCGCCCGAAGCCCATTCCGGCGCGCTGGCCTATGCGCGCGAATACGGCCTGTCGATCTCGCACTGGTTCCGGCTGGCGCGCAAGGTGCGCCGCGAACGCGGTTTCGACGTGATCCACGGCTGCAACCCGCCCGATCTGATCTTCCTGCTGGGCCTGTGGTATCGGCTGCGCGGCGTGCGCTACCTGTTCGACCACCACGATGTCTGCCCCGAGCTTTTCGAAGCCAAGTTCGACAAGAAAGGCCTGCTGTACCGGATCATGCGCATCTGGGAACGCATGACCTTCGCCAGCGCCGACGTATCACTGGCCACCAACGAAAGTTTCCGCCAAGTGGCGATCGAGCGCGGCAAGATGGCGCCCGAAGATGTCTTCGTGGTGCGTTCGGCGCCGCGCATCGAACGTTTCGTGATCGGCCCTGCGGACGAAAGCCTGAAAAAGGGCGCGAAAACCCTGCTGGGCTATGTCGGGGTGATCGGCCAGCAGGAAGGCATGGACCTTCTGGTCGAGGCCGCCGACCACCTGGTGAACACCCTTGGCAAGACCGACGTGCATTTCGCCATCGTCGGCTTCGGCCCGCAGGTGCCCGCGGTCAAGCAGGATGTCGCCCGGCGCGGGCTGGAGGACTACTTTACCTTCACCGGCGCGCTTTACGGCGACGACCTGCTGCGGGTTCTCAACACCGCCGATATCGGCGTCAGCCCGGACCCGAAAAACCCGATGAACGACATTTCCACCATGAACAAGGTCATGGAATACATGACCCTGGAAAAGCCGGTGGTGCAGTTCGACCTGAAGGAAGGCCGCGCCTCGGCCGATGACGCCTCGGTCTATGCCCGCGCCAACGACCCGCAGGATTTCGCCCGCAAGATCGCCTGGCTGATCGACCACCCGGAAGAGGCGCGCGAAATGGGCCAGCGCGGGCGCAGGCGGGTGCTCGAGCAGCTCAGCTGGGATCATTCGGTTCCCAACCTGCTGGCCGCCTATGAACGGATCTTTGCGATCCGGCGGCGGCTGTCGGGAACGCCGGCGCCGGTCACCACCGGCGGATCGCTGCGCAGCGACGGGTAGCTTTTGGCGGATTTCCTTTGGCCCGCGCCGCAACTGGCGTAGAAACGACGCATCGGCGCCAGCACGCCGGTCAGAACGAGGAACAGATTTCAAGTGGCAGCCTACACGCGGTTTCCCAAGGGCAGTTCGCGGTCGCGGTTCGCGCGATCGCACGGGGCCGCGGATTCGGCGGGTCCGGTTGCGGATTCGGACGCCGGGCGTCAGGCGGCGCCGGCCGAGGGGCGCGGCAGCGGGTTCGCGCGCGGCGCGGCGGCGGGTCAGCCCGGCGATCGGGCCGGGCCTCAAACCGGGCGTCAAACCGGGCCAGACGACGACCGGCCCGGCGAAACGGCGGCGCCAGAGCGCGGCGCGCGCGCAGCGGCCACGCAGGCGGATCAGGCCGGCATCGCCATGCGAAAGCGGCTGCTGACGCTGTTCATGCTGACCCTTTTCACGCCGCTGATGATCAATCTGGGGTCGTTGTTTCTGAACCCGCACCGGATCTACCTGGTGCTGGCCTTCATCCCGCTGGTTCTGGCCTGGCTGGGCGGCAAGGCCGGGCGGCTCTACCCCACCGACTTTCTTTTTCTGGGATATGTGCTGTGGATGGCGGTCAGCATTTTCGCCGTTCACGGGGTGTCGCGCATCCAGCTGATCGGCATCAACACGATCGAAGCGTTCGGCGCCTATCTTGCCGGCCGGATTCTGGTGCGCGGCCCCGAGGAATACAACCGGCTTCTCAAGGTTCTGACCATTGCGATGCTGATTTTCCTGCCCGCGGCAATCATCGAATCCAACACCGGCATACGGATCTTTTCGAAGATCGCCGATGCGATCGGCCAGACCTATGGCTGGGTCCATGCCCAGCCCTACTACCAAAAGCGCATGGGCATGTATCGTTCGCAAATGGTCTTTGAACACCCGATCCTGTTCGGAGTCTTTTCGGTCACCACCTTTGGCCTGCTGTATTTCCGCACGCGCCCCAACGGCAAGCTCTATGGTTTTCGCGCCGCGTTCCTGTCGGTGGGCAATACCTTTTTCGCCCTGTCGAGCGGCCCGCTGCTTTCGTTGGTGACCCAGATCGGCATCGTCACCTGGGACAAGATCATGCACGGCATCCGCAGCCACTGGAAGCTGCTGATCGGGCTGGTCATCTTTGGCTATGTCTTTGTCGATGCGCTGTCCAACCGCACCCCGTTCGAGGTGTTCATTTCCTACGCCACCTTCAACGCCGGCAACGGCTACATGCGGATCATCATTTTCAACGCCGGCATTCAGAACGTCTGGGCCAACCCGATTTTCGGGCTGGGGATGAACGACTGGGTGCGCCCGTCCTGGCTGCCGCCCAGCGTCGACAATTTCTGGCTGCTGACGACCATGCGTCACGGCATCCCGGGGTTCCTGTTCATGGCCGGGGCGATGCTTGGCACCATCATCGGGCTGGGGCGGCTGCAGATTTCCGACCCGGTGATCGCAGCCATGCGCAAGGGGGCTGTGGTGTCTTTCATCGGGCTGGCGCTGTCGCTGGTCACGGTGCATATCTGGGGGCCGACCTACGCCTATGTCTGCTTCCTTCTGGGGGCCGTGGGCTGGATCCGAAACTACGGCGAAAAGAAGAGCGACACCCCGCGGGGCCAAGCCGGCTCCCCCCGCCAGACCCCCGAGCGCGCCGCCGGACCCAGCCGCATCAGCGCCGGACCGGCAACGTCCAGATTTCAAGCCGACAGGTAACCATCGATGGCCGAACTGAAAAAGGCAAAGAAACGAGGCCTGAACCGCCTGCGCGCCCTGCGCCGGGTTCTGGTCGAAACGAAACGCTGGTATTATAACCGTTTGTGGGGAATGGACATTCACCCGACCGCGGAATTTTCCCTGTCGGCCAAGTTTGACCGCACCTTTGCCAAGGGGGTGCATGTGGGGGCCTATTCCTACATCGCTTTTGAGGCGCGCATCCTGACCCACGACCGCACCCGCGGCCTGTATCTGGACACCCGGGTCGGCGAAAACTGCTTTATCGGCGGCGCGAGCCTGATCCTGCCCGGCGTGGTGATCGGCGACAACTGCGTGGTCGGCGCCGGGTCGGTGGTGACCAAGTCGGTGCCACCGCGTTCGGTGGTGGCCGGGAACCCGGCGCGCATCCTGCGCTCGGACATCGAGGTCGGCCCCTACGGGCGCTTCCCCGAGGCCGACGCAACCGAAAGCGCCCTGGTTGAACAGGGCATCGCCTGACCCAGGGGGCGTGCCCGTGTCGGCGCGGCAATGCCTCCGGCGGGGATATTTTTGAAAAGAAGAAGGATCTGCGGCCCGTCGGCGCTCAGCGCTGGGGGGTGACCCTTGGTGCGGGTTTGCGCGGGCGGTGGGGCGCGGGGCTTGCCGACAGGTGCGCCCGGGCGCTGTCATCGAGGCGGGCGAGGACCGCGCCGGGCGGCGCCAGGCCGTTGAGGCCCTTCCACGCCCCCCAGGCTTCGGCGCGACCGGCCTTGATCAGGAACTGGACGATCTTGGCCGAGGAAAACAGGTAGGACACCGGCACGGCCCAGGGGCGGAACCGGCGCATGAAGATCATCCGGCTGCGGAAATTGAAGTAGTTTGAAAACGGCGTATGCGGGCGGGTCTTGGTGCCGCTGCCGATCGAGGTGCCGGCATGGTGCAGCACCACGGCGTCATCGGCGAGGATGATCGGCAGATCGCCCCGGCGAAGCGCCCAGTCGACCTCTTCATAGTAAAGGAAATAGTCTTCGTGCATCAGCCCGACCCGGTCGATGAAGTCGCGCGAGACCACGAAATTGGCGCCGGACAGGTAGTCGAGCTCGCCGGCCCCTGGCATCGGCGTTTCGGCGGCCTGGCGGGCGAAATTGATGTTGCTGCACACCCCGGTCCACAGGTTCACCCGCCCGCCATCCGACTGGATCATGCCGTTTTCGCCGTGATACAGCGTGCGCCCGCCCAGCATCCCGAAACCGGGGTTCGCCACCGCCGCGCGCCCATAGGCCGAAGCCGTGTCCGGCCGCGCTTCGCAATCCGGGTTCAGGATCCAGAACTGATCGACCGCGGGGTCGCGCAGCAAATATTCCAGCCCCATGTTGACGCCCCCGGCAAAGCCGCGGTTTTCGCCGGTGATGATCAGTGTCAGGCCCGGCGCGTCCAGATGCGACTTGTCCAGGAACGCCGCCGGTGTGACTTCGGCCAGCGCGATACCGTTGGTGCGGGCGAAATCGCGCACCACCTCGCAGGTGCGGTCGGGCGAACCGTTGTCGGAAACCACCACCCGCAGGTCGCCGTGGTCGGACGCGGCCAGGCTGGCCAGGCAGGCCCCGATCACATCGTCCGAGCCATAGGTGACGATGACCACCCCGATCGGCGGCAACCCCTGGTCTTGCATTACTTGTGCCCCTTTCTGCGCCCGCGGCAGGCGCGATCGGCCAGCGGCGCGGCGTCGGACCGGGCGGCCGCGCCATCGGCCGCTTCCCAGCCGCAACGGCGCGAGATCTCGCGCGGGTCGGTGCTGACGCCGAAAGACTGCGACCGGCGTTTGCCCAGCGATTTCCAGCCGCGCATCCGGTGGAGCGGCAGTTCAATCCCGGTGGCCGAGACCTCCAGCACCGTGGTGCGCAGCGGCAGGGCCGAACGCCACTTGCGCCGGATGTATCTGTGGGCGC
>JAJRUE010000092.1 GCA_024277955.1 Alphaproteobacteria bacterium
CCGGGTGATCCGCGAACTGGACCGGCAGGAAGGCATCCCCGGCGACGACCTGCAACTGACCGTCGACGCCGGGCTGCAGAACTTCGTGCAGGCGCGTCTGGACGGCGAAAGCGCATCAGCGGTGGTGATCGACGTGGAAAGCGGCGATATCCTGGCGCTCGGGTCTTCGCCGGGGTTTGACCCAAACAAGTTCGTGCGCGGGATTTCGGTCGCCGATTACCGCGCCCTGACCCAGGACAAGTTCCGCCCGCTGGCCGACAAATCGGTGCAGGGCACCTATCCGCCGGGCTCGACCTTCAAGATGATGGTGGCGCTGGCGGCGCTCAAGGAGGGGCTGATCACCCCGGACGAGACGATATTCTGCAAGGGCTTCATCACGCTCGGCAAGCGCCGCTTTCACTGCTGGAAACGCGGCGGCCACGGCAAGGTGGACCTGCTCAAGAGCCTGCAGCAGTCCTGCGATGTCTACTATTACGAACTGGCGCAGCGCGTCGGCATCGAGAACATCACCGCCATGGCGCGCCGGTTCGGGCTGGGGCAGCGCTTCAAGCTGCCGCTGTCGGCGGTGGCCGCGGGGCTGGCGCCGACCAAGGCCTGGAAACAGCGCAAGCGGGGCGAGGACTGGCTGATCGGCGACACGCTCAATTCGGCCATCGGCCAGGGCTTTGTGCTGGCCTCGCCGCTGCAGCTGGCTGTGATGACGGCCCGGCTGTCGACGGGGCGCGCGGTGATGCCGCGGGTGATCAAGACCATCAACGGCGTCGAAACCGAACTGGCCGAGGGCCAGTCGCTGGGCGTGCCGGAAGAGCATCTGCGCCTGGTGCGCGAAGGCATGTTCGCGGTGTCCAACAGCCGGCGCGGCACCGCCTACCGGTCGCGCGTGGCCGCCGACGGCTTTCGCATCGCCGGCAAGACCGGCACCAGCCAGGTGCGTTCGATCACCATGGCGCAGCGCGCCGCCGGGCTTGACAAGAACAAGGACATCCCGTGGGAAGCGCGCGACCACGCGCTGTTCGTCGCCTTTGCGCCAGCCGATGCGCCGCCCAGGATCGCGGTTTCGGTGGTGGTCGAACATGGCGGGGGCGGGTCCACCGCGGCCGCGCCGGTTGCGCGCGACATCGTTCTGCAGGCGCTTTACGGCGGGCTACCGCCGCTCAGCGCCTACCCGGCCGAACAGCGCCGCTCGGTCGAAAAGATGCGCGAAAACCTGAACCTGCGCGAAGAAACCACCCAAAGCCAGGGGCGGATCAAGACATGAGCTATCTCGAATACCGGGTGCGCACGGTGCCCACGGGACTGCGCAAGATCCTGTTCCTGAACTGGCCGCTGGGGCTGCTGCTGATGGCGGTGGCCAGCATCGGCTTCCTGATGCTGTATTCGGTCGCCGGCGGGTCGATGACCCCCTGGGTCACGCCGCAGATCCAGCGCTTCGTGCTGGGCATGGTGGTGATGTTCGCGGTGGCGATGGTGCCGATCTGGTTCTGGCGCAACGTCGCCGGGCTGGCCTATGGCGGCTCGATCCTGCTGCTGCTGCTGGTCAAGTTCGTGGGCGTCACCGGCATGGGGGCGCAGCGCTGGATCGACATCGGCTTCATGCGGCTGCAACCGTCCGAGGTGGCGAAGATCGCGCTGGTGATGATCCTGGCGGCCTATTATGACTGGCTGGATCTCGACAAGACTTCGCGGCCGGTCTGGGTGGCGGTGCCGGTGGCGCTGATCCTGCTGCCCACCGCGCTGGTGCTGACCCAGCCGGACCTGGGCACCGCGATCCTGCTGATCGCGGGCGGCGGCATCATGATGTTCGTCGCCGGGGTGCACTGGCTGTATTTCGCGGTGGTGATCCTGATGGGAATCGGCGTGGTGGTGGCGGTGCTGGCCTCGCGCGGGACCGAATGGCAGCTGATCAAGGACTACCAGTTCCGCCGGATCGACACCTTTCTGGACCCGTCGAGCGACCCTCTGGGCGCCGGCTACAACATCACCCAGGCCAAGATCGCGCTGGGGTCCGGCGGCTGGTCGGGGCGGGGCTTCATGCAGGGCACCCAGAGCCGGCTGAACTTCGTGCCGGAAAAGCAGACCGACTTCATCCTGTCGACGCTCGCCGAAGAGTTCGGCTTTATCGGCGGCATGTCGCTGCTGGCGCTTTACACGCTGATCATCTTTTTCTGCATCACCTCGGCGATGCGCAACCGCGACCGGTTCGGCGCCATGCTGACGCTGGGCATCGCGGCGACGTTCTTTCTGTTCTTCGCGGTCAACATGGCGATGGTCATGGGGCTCATGCCGGTGGTGGGCGTGCCGTTGCCGCTGGTGTCCTACGGCGGCTCGGCGATGCTTGTCCTGCTGGGGGCGTTCGGCCTGGTGCAAAGCGCCCACGTGCACCGGCCGCGCAGCAAGCGATGATGCTGAACGTGCTCTTTGCCGGCGCGCCGGCGCGCTGGGACGACTACCGCCGCCCGTTGACCGACGCGATCTCGGCCGCCGGGCTGAAGGCGCGCGTCGCAACCGACATCCCCCCCGGCGAGGTCGACTATATCGTCTACGCGCCAAACGGGCCGGTGCAGGACTTTACCCCGTATGCGCGCCTGCGCGCGGTGCTGGGCCTGTGGGCCGGGGTGGAAAAGGTGGTGAACAACCCGACGCTGAGGGTGCCGATGACCCGGATGGTCGACGCCGGCCTGCGCGCCGGCATGGTCGAATACGTCACCGGCCACGTTTTGCGCTACCACCTGGGCATGGACGCGCAGATCGTCAATCCGGATCACGCCTGGACCCCGGCGATCCCGCCGCTCGCACGCGACCGCCAGGTCGCCATCCTCGGGCTGGGCGAACTTGGCACCGCGTGTGCGCGCACCCTTGCGCGGCTCGAGTTCCGGGTGTCAGGCTGGAGCCGCCGCCCAAAGACCGTCCCCGCCGTCACCAGCCTGCACGGCGACCAGGGGCTGCGCGACATCCTCGCAACGGCGGAAATCCTGGTGCTCCTGCTGCCCCTGACCGCGGCCACCGAAAACCTGCTGGACGCCCGCCGCCTGGGCCAGTTGCCCCGCGGCGCGCGGATCATCAACCCCGGCCGCGGCGCGCTGATCGACGACGACGCCCTGCTGCGTGCGCTCGACAGCGGCCATGTCGCGCAGGCGACGCTTGACGTGTTTCGCCAGGAACCGCTGCCGCCGGGCCACCCTTTCTGGAGCCACCCGCAGATCACGGTAACCCCGCATGTGGCCAGCGAAACCCGGCCCGAAACCGCAGCGCTGGTCATCGCCGAAAACATCCGGCGGGCCGAAGCGGGCGAGGAACTTCTCTATGCGGTCGACCGCGCCGAAGGCTACTAGAGCACGCCGCGACCGATTGAATTCACGCCGCCCGGCACACTTGCAGCCCGGGCATGCGCCCGCCCGGGCGATCGCAAACCCTCGGTTGCACATGTGGCCAAGTCCTGTCAGGTGCGACACGCTCTCGGGTCGGCATTCGATCAGCCGGTGCCGCCAGGACCGCGACCGCGCAGCGGGCGCCATAGCGGAAAAAATGCCGCCGAAGGCGGCGCCGCCTGGGAACGATCCGGTAGCTGTCCGGCCGGTGTTCAGCGCAGTTTCGGGGGCTTGTCCGGGTCCATCCCCGGCGCTTCGGGCTGGAGCAATTCGTGTGTTTCCGGCTCGGGGATCGAGATGCGCAGCCCGACCCGTTCAAGGCGCGCCACCACCGGGTCGGCTTCGTCCAGAAACACCAGATCGACCGGCGTCCGTTCGCCCGCGCAAAACACCACCGCTTCGGATACCGCCTGGCGCAGCGCCTCGCGCGCGCCGTCCTGCACCCCGACGATGGCCAGCAGCGTCGCCCGCGCTCCGCCGGCATAGCTGACCTGCGCCAACCAGGCCGCCCGGGCCAGCCCCGCCGCCAGCGCCAGCTTGTCGCCCACCGCCGCCAGCAGGGCCGGCGCGACATCGAAAGGCGGCGCGATTTCCACCGGTCTCTCGGCGGTTTCCTTGACCGCGCCGGCCAGCGCCACCGCCAGCCAGTCCACCGCGTCCGGCCCCATCAGAAATCCCGAGGGCGCCACGTCCAGGTTGATCCCCACGCCGATATCTTCGCCCGCCAGCATCCCCACCAGCGCGCGCCCCGAAAGCGCGACGTGGTGCACGGTTGCGCCGGCGAATTCGGCCAGTCGTTCTTCGGTGTCGAACACCAGCGCATATTGCACGTTGTCCACGCAAAACAGGCGCGGCGACACCCCGTCGGCCTGGGCTTCCTTTTCGAGCAGCAAAAAGACTTCGGCCTCGGCCAGCCGTTCGTAGAACCGCAGCCGCGCCGCGTGGTCTTGCGGGTCCGCCTGCATCGCGGCATGGGCCCGGTCCAGCGGCGTTTCGTCAGTCATCCAGCACCTCCTTGATGCGCGCGCGCAGGACCGGCAGCAGGTCGGTCTCGAACCACGGGTTTTTCTTCAGCCATGCTGTATTGCGCCAGGACGGGTGCGGCAAGGCGAAGATTGCCGGGGCATGGTTGCGCCAGGCGCGCACCGTTTCGGTGACCCCACCGCAGCCTGGCAGGTGCCATTTCTGGGCATGGCCGCCGACCAGCAGGGTCAGCCTGGCGCGCGGCATCGCGCCAAGCAGACGGGCCCGCCAGTTGGCGGCACAGATGCGCGGCGGCGGCAGATCGGCGCCGCGCGCATTGTAGCCGGGAAAGCAGAAGGCCATCGGCACGATCGCAATGCGCGACCGGTCGTAGAACGTTGCCACATCGATCCCCAGCCAATCCCGCAGCCGGTCGCCGGACGGGTCGCTGAAGGGTCTGCCGCTTTTGTGCACCCGCGCGCCGGGGGCCTGGCCCGCGATCAGGATGCGCGCGTTTTGCGAGGCCCAGACCACCGGGCGCGGCCCATGGCCGGTCGCGGTCGCGCCAAAGCGTTCGGCGCACCGGCGGCAGGCGCGGATCTCCTCGACCAGGGTTTCAAAGCTGTCGGCCATGACACCATATGGCCCGACCGGCGGCGCGCGGCAAGCTTCGGCGCGAAGGACCGGCTTGACGCGATCCTTTAATTCGATATTTCTAGAATTATGAAACTAATTGATTCGCACGATACGTCGCTTGTGGACGCCGCCGCCGCCTTTGCCGCGCTGGGATCGGAACAGCGCCTGGGCGTTTTGCGCACGCTGGTGCGCGCCGGCCCCGACGGGCTGAGCATCGGCGCCTTGGGGGCGGGCTGCGGGATCACCGGCTCTACCCTGACCCATCATGTCAAGTTCCTGACCCATGCCGGGCTGGTGCGCCAGGTCAGGCGGGGCCGCTCGATCATCTGCGCCGTCGACTATGACCGGGTACGCAGCCTGTCGGGGTTCCTGCTGCACGAATGCTGCGCCGATGCGGCGCAGGACGCCGGGGCCGAGGCCGACGCCAAGGCGCCGCGCCCATGAGCGACCTGACAACCACCCCCCGTAGCCTGGCGGCCACCTGGGCGATGCTCGACAAACCGCTGCTGGTGGTGGCCGCGATCTATGCCGCCGTTGCCATTGCTGCCCCAGGCCAGGTCGGGCCGACGCTGAGCTTTGCGCTGCGCGCACTCGCCGGCACCGCGCCGGTCCTTGTTTTTGCAGTTCTGGCCATCGGCCTGCTCAAGGCGACGGGCGCCGAGGCCATCGCCGCCAAGGCCTTTGAGGGGCGCGAAACGCGGATGATCCTGGTCGCGGCGCTGGCGGGCGGCATTTCGCCCTTTTGTTCGTGCGAAGTTATCCCCTTCATCGCCGCGATGCTGACCATGGGCGCGCCGCTTTCGGCGGTGATGGCGTTCTGGCTGGCCTCGCCGCTGATGGACCCGGCCATGTTCCTGATCACCGCGGGCGAACTGGGTCTGAGCTTTGCCCTGGCCAAGACCGCCGCCGCCATCGGCCTGGGCCTGTTCGGCGGCTTCGGCGTGGCGATGCTGGGCCGGACCGGGCTGTTTTCCGACCCGCTCAAGGCCACGGCGGCCCCCAGTTGCGGCTGCGGCGCCAACCCGCTGACAGGCCGCCCGGTCTGGAAGTTCTGGACCCAGGCCGAAAGGCGCCGCGTGTTCTGGCGCGAAAGCGCGCGCAACGCCTTTTTCCTGGGGAAATGGCTGTTTCTGGCCTACACGCTGGAAGCGCTGATGGTGGCCTATGTGCCGGCATCGCTGATCGCCACCCTGCTTGGCGGCGACGGGTTCCAGCCGGTGCTGCTGGGCGCGCTGGTCGGCGGGCCGGCCTATCTGAACGGCTATGCCGCGGTGCCGCTTCTGGCCGGGCTGACCGCCCAGGGGATGAGCCAGGGCGCGGCGATGGCCTGTGTCATTGCCGGCGGGGTGTCGTCGATCCCGGCGGCGCTGGCGGTCTGGGCGCTGGTCAAGCCGCGCATCTTCGCCGCCTACCTGGGCTTTGCCCTTGTCGGCGCGCTGGTGGCCGGCAGCCTGTGGGGGGCCCTCGCCTGACGCGCTTCAGCGCTGGGTGCGGCGCATCCAGCGGAACACCAGCATCAGGATCAGCATCAGGAAAAACAGCCCCGATACATCGCCGATGACATAGGCGAAATAATCGATGGGCCCGTTTCCAAGCGCCAGGTTGGTCAGCGCCGCGCCGACAAACGACGCCAGCACGCCGACCCCCATGACGCAAATCCAGCACGGCACGCGCCGGGCGCGCGGCGCCAGGTCAAGGCCAAGCCGGGCGATCAGCGAAAACATCGCCGGGGCCACGGTCACGGTGATCACGATGGCGGCCAGGCGGCTCGGGTAAAGCACGTTCACCCCGGCCACATAGGCAAAGGCCGAAAACACCCCCGGCAGCAGCGCCAGCGTGGACCGCCACCCCAGCAGCCAGGCTGCCAGGATGCGCACCCCGTGCGGCAGGAACAGCAGGCTGGCGTAGCCGCCATATTGCGGGAAAAACGCGCCCTGGACCGGCATCCACACCTGAAAGGTCAAAAAGAAGGCGCCCAGGTAAAGCACCGAACACACGACGGTTTCCTTGGCCAGGTCCCCCAATCGTGCCGGTGCGCCCATCATGCCGCGTGCATCAAGGATTGCGCCGGTTCACAATGTAACGGCCACGCCCGACGCCCTGTCCGGTGGACAGGTAGCCCTTGTTGACCAGGGATTTGAGCGCGCGAAAAAACGTCGGTCGCGAGATATTGGCCACCAGCGCATGTTCCAGCAGACCGGTGGTCTGAACCCGGCCCGCCTGGCGCGCAAGGTCATCGGCGGCGCAGTATATGTCGCGTTCGACCGGCGACAGGTCCTGCAACCCCAGGGAACGCTCCATCCCCAGCATCAGTTTGCGCAGTTCGGTCAATTTCGAAATTTCCGACATGGGTATTCTCTGGTTCGACAAGTCATTTGCAGCCGGGGGCGATCCCCCGATCCGGGTGGTCCTGCGGGCAAGGGTAGTTGCATCTGCAACCAAGATCAAGAAAGTCTCATGTTGACACTTTAGGGATTTTTGTTCATCCTTTCATCAGTCCGGTGGCCTGAAAGACGTGAGTGGTGGCAACCGAAAATTCATTTCAGGGGCGCGGCGCTTTCGGGCGTCGCGCTTTTTTCAAGCCCCTTATCGGGCCGTATAGGGCCGAGACCTCAGCACAGAAAGTTCACGATCAGCGTCGCCGCCAGCAGCACCGCGATCCAGATCACCATCGCCCCGGTTGGCCAGGTCGTCGCCAGGCGCCCCTCGGGTCCGTGCGAATAGTAAAGCCCGTCGATGAACCGCTTGAGCCGCCGTTGCCAGAACGCCGCCTGCGCCCCCCAGGCTGCCGCCACCACGCCGGCCACCGCCCGGATCAGCCGCGGCAACAGCCAGCGATAGGTCCAGTCGGTATCCAGGTTGATGGCGCGCACCTCGGGCGGGTGGATGCCGCTGCGATAGAGCCAGGCAAAGGCCAACAGCGCGAACAGCAGCAGTTGCAGCTGGCCAACCACGTGGCCCAGCGAATAGGGCACATAATCCACCGCATAGGGCAGGATCGCGTAAAGCGGCGCTGGGGACACCCCGATCCCCACCGAAAAGGCGGCGGCAATGCCCATCGCCCACAGCATGTGGCGTGGCGCTTCTTTCGGGCGCTTGCCGCTGTCATGGCCGAAAAACATGAAGAACGGGATCTTGATGCCCGAATGCGACAGCACCGCGGCCGAAGCAAACACCAGCCCGCCCCAGACCACCCAGCGCCCGCTTTCGGCCGCTTGCCCCAGCACCATCGACTTGGCGACAAAGCCGGAAAACAGCGGGAAGGCGGAAATCGAGGCCGCCCCCACCAGGCAGAAGATCGCCGTCAGCGGCATGGTGCGGTAAAGCCCGCCCAGTTCGGAGGCTTTCGAGGTGCCGGTGCGAAACAGCACCGCGCCCACCGACATGAACAGCAGCGACTTGTAGATGATGTGGACAAAGGCATGGGCAACCGTGCCGTTCAGCGCCATTTCGGTGCCAAAGCCGATGCCGGTCACCATGAAGCCCAGCTGGTTGTTCAGTGAGTACGCCAGCACCCGGCGCATGTCGTTTTCGATCTCGGCGAAGAATACCGGAAAGATCGTCATGATCACCCCGATGTAGATCAGGATTTCGGTGCCGGCAAAGCCGCGGGCCAGGGCGTAGATCGCCAGCTTGGTGGTAAAGGCCGACAGGATCACCGTGCCGGTGACCGTCGCCGCCGGGTAGCTGTCTTGCAGCCAGTTGTGCAGCAGCGGAAAGGCCGCCTTGATCCCGAAGCTCAGGAAGATCAGCCAGGTGGCGAGCGAGCCCAGCGTCATCCGTTCGAACGCGATGTCGCCGGTCTGGCGATACATCAGCGCAACGCCCGCCAGCAGCAATACGCCCGAGCCGACCTGGATGACCAGATAGCGCATCCCGGTGTGATAGGCCCCCACCGTGCGCCGGGCCCAGATCAGAAACACCGACGCCAGCGCCGTGCCTTCCCAGTAGATGAACAGGGTGATCAGGTCGCCGGCAAAGACCGCCCCGATGGCCGACCCCGCATAAAGCAGCGCCGCCACCTGTTGCACCGTGTCGCGCACGTGCCACGCGTAAAGGTTGCCCATCAGCGCCGCCAGCGTGAACACCAGCGCAAAGGCCCGCGCCAGGCGGTCGACGCGCATCAGTTCCAGCTCGAAGCCGAAAAAGCCGACCTGCAGCAGGTTGCCCTCGGGCAGGGTCCAGACCTGCCAGCCGGCCAGCAGCGGCAGCGCCACCAGAAGGGCGGCGCGCGCCCTGCCCTGCGGGATCAGCGGCACGATCAGCGCAAGCGCAAAGAACAGAAACGCGGTGGGGATCTGATCAAGCATCGCCGTCCCCCACGTCTTGAATGTCCAGCTGGTCGCGCGGGTAGTCTTCGCGGTCCACCGCCTTGTCGCCGTAAAAGTCTTCGGGGCACCGGATCAGCGCCCGCAGCAGCTTGGCCAGCAGGATCAGCCCGGTGAACCCGGCGAAACCGTAGGCCGCGTAGAACCAGGGCAGGTTTTCGGCCGCCAGCGGCGCGTGCTTTTCGTAGGTGAAGCCCAGCGCCAGCACCAGCGCGCAGGCCACCGCCAGCCCCCAGACGACCTTCATCGGGTTGCCGGGGCGATCCACCCAGGACAGGGCGCGGCCCAGGGCCGGCCAGTCCTGCGGGTTATCGGGCTTTGGTGCGGGCATGTCCGTTCCTCATGGCGTCACGGTGATCGGGGTCAGAAAGGCCACCACGTCGCCGGCCCAGAAAAACAGCGCGATGGCGCCCAGGGCAGTCAGAAACGGGGGCAGCCAGACCAGCAGCGGGGCTTCGGCGAAACCGCCTTGTTCGCCGTCGGGGGCGGGCAGGAAAAAGCCGCGCCCGACGATCGGCAGAAGATAGGCGATGTTCAGCAGCGACGAAATCAGCAGCACCGCGATCATCACCAGCTGGCCGGTGTCGGCGGCGCCCAGGATCAAGAGCCATTTGCTCCAGGACCCGGCGAGCGGCGGCAGGCCGATGATCGACAGCGCCCCGATCATGAAGGCGAAGAACGTCAGCGGCATGCGCCGGCCCAGCCCGTCTAGCTGGCTGACGTTGGTCTTGTGGGTGGCAACGTAGATCGCGCCGGCGGCCATGAACAGGGTGATCTTGCCCAGCGCGTGGGTGGCGATATGCAAGCCCCCGCCAAGCGCTCCCATGGATGTCGCCAGCGCCATGCCCAGCGTGATGTAGGCCAGCTGCGACACGGTGGAATAGGCCAGCCGCGCCTTCAGGTTGTCCTTGGTCAGCGCGATCACCGAAGCGGCGATCAGGGTGTAGGCCGCCACCCACATCAGCCATTCCGAGGCGCCGGTTTCGGCCAGAAAGTCGATGCCGAAGATGTAAATGCCCACTTTCAGCATGGTGAACACGCCGGCCTTCACCACCGCCACCGCGTGCAGCAACGCGCTGACCGGGGTGGGCGCCACCATCGCCGAGGGCAGCCAGCGGTGAAACGGCATCAGCGCCGCCTTGGCGATGCCAAAGGCATAGAGCCCCAGCAGCACCGGCACCGCCCAGCCCGCGATATTTCCGGCCAGGATGCCTCCGCGGGTGAAATCGAGCGTGCCGGCCACGGTATAGGTCCAGATGACCGCCGGCAGCAGCAAGACCACCGAGGTGCCCATCAGCAGCCCCATGTAGATGCGCGCGCCGCGGATCGCTTCGGGGGTGCCCTTGTGGGCGACCAGCGGGTAGGTGGACACGGTCAGGAACTCGTAAAACACGAACAGGGTGAACATGTTGGCCGAAAACGCCAGCCCCATGACCGAGCCGATGGCAAAGGAAAAGGCCGCAAAGAACCGGGCGTGGTTTTCTTCCTTGTTGGCGCGCATGTAGCCGACGCCGTAGATGTGGGTCACGATCCACAGCCCCGAGGCGATGATCGCGAACATCATGCCCAGCGGCTCGACCCGGAACGCGATGTCGAGGCCGGGAAAAACGGTAATCAGGGCCAGGGTTTCATCGCTGCTGCCGCCGGTATTGGCCAGCACCACCAGCACCGAGCCAAAGGTCGCCACCGCCGCCGTCAGCGTCAGCCCGTCGCGCAGGTTGGCGCGGTCGCGCAACGCCAGGTTGGCCAGCGACGCCGCGAGCGGAATCGCCATGGACAGGAGTATTGCCAGGTTGGTGTCCACGCCGTCCCCCTAATGCACCGCGCCGAAACCGGCCACAAAGCCCTTGGCGGCAGCGGTAGCCGCCCCCAGGGTCATGTCGGTCGCGAAGCCGAACCAGACGGTTGCGGCGGCGGCGATCCAGATCGGGATCACCATGCTTGCCGGCGCATCGCCACGTTTCATCGTCGGGTCGGGCTGTTTCATGTAGAGCGCCTCGACTACCCGCCAGACATAGCCGATCGCCAGTAGCGAGGTCGCCACGATCGCCACCACCGCCAGCCACCAGCCCTTTTCGATCGCCGCCTGGATCAGCACCCATTTGCTGATGAACCCGGCGGTGCCGGGCACCCCGATCAGCGAAAGCCCGGCGATGACGATGGCAAAGCTGGTCCAGGGCATGATCTTGCCCATGCCCTCGATCCGGCCATAAAACGAACTGCCGCCGCGCCAGACCAGCGCCCCCACTCCCATGAACAGCGCCGCCTTGGTGATGCCGTGGTTGAACAGGTGGATGATCGCAGCCGTCATCCCGGTTTGCGAAAGCAGGCCGATGCCCAGCAGGATATAGCCGATCTGGGCGATCGACGAATAGGCCAGCATGCGCTTCATGTCGGTCTGGAACACCGCGATCAGCGAGGCGGCGAACATCGCCAGCACCGCGAACGGGATCATGATCAGGTCCAGCGCCCGCACATCGAACAGGAACTCCGGCTGGAACACGGTGAACATGAAGCGCAGCAGCACATAGACCGCGACCTTGGTTGCGGTGCCGCCGATAAAGGCGGTCACCGCCGAGGGCGCGTAGGTATAGGCGTTGGGCAGCCACAGGTGCAGCGGATAGATCGCCACCTTCAGCCCGGTGCCCACCACGATAAAGGCAAAGGCGGTGATCACCGTCCGGTCAGCGCCGTTTTCCGAAATTTTCGCCGCGATATCGGCCATGTTCAGCGTGCCGGTGGCGGCATAGAGAAAGCCGATGCCGATCACAAAGAACGTTGCCCCGGTGGTGCCCATGATCAGGTAGTCGTAAGCCGCGCTCAGCGCCCGCTTGTCGCGCCCGGCCCCCATCGACACCAGCACATAGGTGGACAGGGACGATACTTCGAGGAAGACGAAGACGTTGAAGGCGTCGCCGGTCACGGTCACCCCCAGCAGGCCGGCCAGCGCCAGCAGCCAGGCGGTGTAAAACAGCGTGTGGTGGCGCTGGGCGATTTCGCGCGCCACCGACCGGTGGGCAAAGACCAGCACCACGCTGGACACCGCCGACACCAGCAGCAGCACAAAGGCGTTGGCCGCGTCCACCCGGTATTCGATGCCCAGCGGCGGCAGCCAGCCGCCGATCGCGTAAGATATCGGGCCGCCCGCCAGCACCTGCGCCAGCAAGGTGGCGGCGATCGCCAGGCTGATCAGGCTGGCAAGCAGCGCCATCGGCCAGGCCAGCCGGCGCCAGCCCGCCAGCACCACCAGCGGCGCCGCCACGAAGGGCACCAGCACCTGCAGCACCGGCAGGTGGTCGCCCAGGCTCATCGCGACGCGCGCCGCTTCGCTGACGGTTTCGGCGGCCATCAGACGCGCCCGCCCATGGCATCGCCGAATTACTGGGTTTCGGCGCGCACCATGTCCTTTTCGATGGCCAGGATTTCGTCTTCCTCGATGGTGTCATAGGCTTCGCGGATACGCACCACCAGCGCCAGCCCGAGCGACGTGGTGGCGATCCCGACCACGATCGCGGTCAGGATTAGCACATGCGGCAGCGGGTTGGTATAGATCGTCTCGGAGTCGATCTTCATGTCCACCGGAAAGATCGGCGCGGTGCCGCCGGTGACCTTGCCGATCGAGATGTAGAACATGAAGACCGCCGACTGAAAAATGTTCAGCCCGACGATCTTTTTCACCAGATTGCCGCGCGAAATGACGATGAACAGGCCGGTCATCATCATCACCGTGAACAGCCAGTAGTTCACATGGCCGAAAAAGAATTCCCATGCGGGGGTCATGTCCATCCTGTCACCATTCTTCGTCGCTGATGCGCGGCGGCCGGCCGGCAAAGGCGTAGTAGATCGACACCATCACCCCGGTCACGGTGATGCCGACGCCGAACTCGATGGCCAGAAGACCGTATTCCTGGCCGTGTTCGGGGGCGGCCGGCGCCAGCGCGGTATAGTCGAGATAGGCATATCCGGTGAGCAGGCTGATGATGCCGGTGCCGGCGTAGATCAGGACGCCGGCGGCCATCATCCGGTGCACCAGCCAGGGCGGCAGCACCGCCTGCGCCTGGTTCAGCCCAAAGACGATGCCGTAAAGGATCGCCGCCGAAGCCATGATCACCCCGGCCTGGAAACCGCCGCCGGGGGAATAGTCTCCGTGGAACTGCACATAAAGCGCAAACAGCGTGATCGGGGCGATCAGCAGCTTGGTGATGACACGCAGGATCAGGTGGTGATGCATCAGGCCGCCCCTTCGTCGCTTGCGCCGGTGGCGCGGGCGGGATCGGCGGCGTCAGGGGTGGGGCCTTTGGCGGTGTCGTCGCCGTCGCCTTCTTCGTCTTCGCGCCGACCGCGGCGCGACCGCAAGCCGCTGATCAGCAGCAGCACCCCGATCCCGGCGGTGAACACCACCCCGGTTTCGCCCAGCGTATCGTAGCCCCGGTAGCTGCCCAGGATCGCGGTCACCACGTTGGGCACGCCAATCTCATGGGGCGACCGTTCCATGTATTGCGCGGCCACGCCGGTCTGCGCCGGCGAGCTGTCCGAGCCGAAATTCGGCATGTCCAGCGTGCCGTAGATGATCGCCGCCCCGGTCACCACCACCACGAACAGCGGGATCGCCGGCGAATGGCCCGGCGCCTTTTCGGTGCGCGAGGTCAGCGCCAGCGTGCCCAGCATCAGCACGGTCGAAATCCCGGCGCCCACGGCGGCTTCGGTAAAGGCCACGTCGACCGCGTCCAGCGTCACCAGCAGCAGCGCCGACAAAAGCGAAAACGCCCCCGACAGCATGACCACCCCGAAAAGGCGGCGCATGCGCACCACCGCCAGGCCGGTGACCACCAGCATCGAAAACAGCACGACGTTTATCACCACTTCGATCATTGCGCCGCCCCCCTGGCCGGGGCGGGGCCGCCGGGCCGGTCGGGGTCGTCGCCGTCATCCAGCGCTTCGCTGTCGTCCACGGGCCGCACCGGCGGTGCCGGCTCGGCGCCGACCAGCCCCTTGCCTTCGGGCGGGCGCAGCCCGGTGACCAGGGCTGCGTTGGCGATCGCGTGGGTCGCGGTAGGGCCGGTCAGGAACAGGAAAATGCCGATCAGCACCAGTTTCACCGTCACCAGGCTGATCCCGGCCTGAAGCCCCATGCCCGCGACCAGCAGGATCATCCCGGCGCTGTCGGTGACCGACGCCGCATGCAGGCGCGACCAGAAATCGGGAAACCGCAGCGTACCCACCGCGCCGATGATCAGAAAGACCGACCCCGACACGATCAGCAGCCAGCTGCCGGCTTCGATGAACAGCGACCACAGGCTCATTTCGCAGCCCCCCCGCCATGGCGCGCAGAAGGCGGGGTCGGCACGTCACCGATCGCACGGTAGCGAAAGAACTTGAGGATCGCGATGGTGCCCACGAAGTTGATCAGCGCATAGAGCAGCGCGATATCCAGGAAATCCGGCCGCCCGGTCAGAAACCCCAGCACCCCGATGAAAAGCACCGTCTGGGTGCCAAACGAGTTCACCGCAAGCACCCGGTCATAAAGCGTCGGCCCGGCGTAAAGGCGCACCAGCACCAGCACCATCGCCACGAAAAGCGCCATGATCGCCACAACGAACATCACTTTGCCCCCGCGGTTTCGGCCCGGCTCACGCGGGCATCCATGTCGGCCAGCGCTTCGGGGTCGTCGTCGCTGTAGGCCAGCGCATGAACCAGGAAAGTGTCGGGTTCGGTTTCCACCGTGATGGTGCCGGGCGTCAGGGTGATGGAATTGGCGAAGATCACCTGCCCCATGTCGGATTTCTGACTGAAGGGCACCGAAAACAGGTGCTGGCGGATCGGCATTTTCGGCGACAGGATGATCTTCGTGACCGCCCAGTTGGCGCGCGCAATCTCGGCCATCAGCCAGAGGAAATACCGCACAAAGCGGATCGGCGCCAGCGGGATGGTCAGCCGGTAGCCGTCCAGCGCCTCGGCCCGGCGCACCGCCAGAATTGAGACGAAAGCGGAAAACACCCCGAAACCGATGATCAGCGGCTTGAACAGGCCGGACATCAGCAGCCAGAGCACGATCAGGCCAGTCATCGCCGCTAGCGTCCGCACGTCATCTCCCCCGTCAGGTTCCCGGTCGGGCCGCCGCCCCCGAAAACACGCCGCCAGTCAGTGACCGGCAGCCCTTTTATCGCCCATTAGGGTTTCATCCCTAGTCTCGCCCGCAAGACGGGCCGGATGCGTGCCTTTTCCTGCCCCAAACTGCCCGGTTGCGCAAGCGCATTGGGCGCGATCAAGCGGGCCGGCTTGCGAAAAATCCGGACCGGGGCTCATCCCCGTCCGGATACTCGCCAATGCCGTGGCATCGCTCGATCGGGACATGGGGATGGGCCCGCGATTTTGCAATGAATTTTTCGAAAATCGTTGCAATTTCGTGCGGATCAGCGCCATCTTGTGCGAAAAACCGCCCACCTGCGCCGGCCCCGGCGGTGGACGACAACGAGCAGCGCACGTATGTGCACACCAGCAAGGCAGCGTTCGAGGCGCAGATGCCATGATCGAGTTCAACAACGTCAGCAAGTCCTTCTGGACCGGCAAGCAGCGCAAGGTGATCCTTGACCGCGCGTCGTTTCGCGTTGAACTGGGCAATTCGCTGGGCATCCTGGCGCCCAACGGCACCGGCAAGACCACGATCATCAACATGATGGCGGGGCTGGAAAAACCCGACGAAGGGGTGATCCGCAAGACCTGCCGCGTGTCCTTTCCGCTGGGCTTCATGGGCGGGGTCGTGCCCAAGCACACGGCGCGCGAAAACGCCCGTTTCGTGGCCCGGCTCTACGGGCTCGATCCCGACTACCTGGAAGCGTTTTCGCGCTGGCTGACGGGGATCGACGAATATTTCGACATGCCGGTGGGCACCTACAGTTCGGGGATGCGGTCGCGCTTCAGCCTGTCGCTGCTGCTGGCGCTGGAATTCGACATCTACCTGATCGACGAAGGCATGCCCGGCACCACCGACAAGGAATTCAACCGCAAGGCAGGCGGCGTGCTGAAGGAACGGCTGGCGAACTCGACCGTGGTGATCGTGTCGCACCAGGCCTCGACGCTGGAAAAGTTCTGCCGCTCTGCCGCGGTCGTGAAGGATGGGCAGTTCCTGATGTTCGACACCCTCGAGGAGGCGAAGGCAATCTATGACTACGAAACCTAAGGGCAAGAAATATCGCATCCGGCGCAGCGGATCGCTGGCCGAGCCTCTGAACCCGACGGATAAGCCGGCCAATGCGCCCGGAACCGGTAAAAGCAGCGAAAAGACCGCCGCGCCCGCCGCCGGCGGCAAGGGGCTTGGCGACATGCCGTTCGCGCAGACCGAAGACGGGTTTGGCGACGAACGTTACCCCACCGCCGGCCCCGCGAAAAAGGCCGCTGGCGCCAAACCGGCGGCCGGGCGGACACCCTCCGCACAGGCCGAAGCCGGGCAACAGGACAGCGCCCGCCCGCAAGCGCCAGAGGACGAAGACGCGATCGAGGCCGCGCTCGAATCGATCCGCAACGAAGGGCTGACCGGCCGCCAGTTGCGCATGGCCCGCCGGGTGGCGCTGAAACACGGGCTCAAGCCGCGCTCGGACGTGGACGCGATCCGGCTGCTGCGCGCCAAGGGGATCGATCCGTTCAAGCGCTCGACCATGCTCGAACTGGTGGTGCCCGAAGGCGAAGAACCGTCGCCCGGCGCCCGGAACCTGCCACAAACCGTCGACGAGGACGGGCATTTGCCGTCGACCGAGGTGCTGGCCGAAGACGTGCGCGCGCGCGAAATCCGGGCGATCCAGCGCGACATCGCGCGCCGCCGCCGCCGCGCCGTGTTCATGCTGGCGGCGCGGCTGGCGCTGTTCGTGTTCCTGCCGACCTTTCTGGTGGGGGTCTATTACTACAACTATGCGACGCCGCTTTACGCGACGCGTTCGGAATTCCTGGTGCAAAAGGCCAGTTCCGGCGGCGGCGGATCGCTGGGCAGCCTGTTTTCGGGCACCAGCTTTGCCAATTCCCAGGATTCGATCACCGTGCAAAGCTATCTGCAGTCGCGCGATGCGATGCTGCGGCTCGACAAGGACGTTGGCTTCATTTCCCATTTCAGCCAGGATTTCGTCGATCCGCTGCTCAGGCTGGAGTCCGACAGTTCAAAGGAAGAGGCCTATCGGCTCTACAAGAAAATGGTCAAGATCGGCTTCGATCCGACCGAAGGCCTGGTCAAGATGGAGGTGATCGCCGCCGACCCGCAGACCAGCGCGCTGTTTTCGCGCGCGCTCATCGCCTATGCCGAGGAACAGGTGGACAACCTGACCCAGCGGCTGCGCAAGGACCAGATGAAGGGGTCGCGCGAAAGCTATGAAGAAGCCGAACGCAAGATGCTGGCGGCCCAGGAAAAGGTTTTGACCCTGCAGGAAAAGCTGGGGATCATCGATCCGGTCTCGGAAACCGCGACACTCATGGGCCAGATCGCCACGTTCGAAACCCAGCTTCAGGAAAAAAGCCTGCAGCTGCAGCAGCTTCTGGACAATGACCGGCCCAACCAGGCCCGCGTCGACGGGGTGCGCGGCGACATCAAGCGGCTCGAAGCGCTGGTTGCGCAGCTGCGCTCGCAACTGACGGATTCGGGGACCGAAACGTCTTCGCTGGCGCGCGTCAGCGCCGAACTCAAGATGGCCCAGACCGAACTTGAGATGCGCACCACGATGATGCAGCAGGCCCTGCAGCAGCTCGAAACCGCGCGTATCGAGGCCAATCGTCAGGTGCGCTATCTGTCGCTTGGCGTGCGCCCGACACCGCCGGATGAACCCACCTATCCGCGCAAGTTCGAAAACACGCTGGTCGCCCTGTTCATCTTCAGCGGCATCTATCTGATGTTCTCGCTGACGGCGTCGATCCTGCGCGAACAGGTTTCGGCCTGAGCGGGACCGGTCGCGCGGCGGTGGGCGCCTCCGGCGGGGATATTTTGGGACAGAAGAAGCCGGGGCGTTGTGCCTTTACCGGGAACGGTGCGTCGGGTAGGCAACGCAATAGGCGGCAGGCAAGGACATAGGTGGCATGAAACAGGTTTCGATCGGCAGTCTGAAGGTCAGTAACGATGCGCCGCTGTGCGTGATCGCGGGGCCGTGCCAGCTGGAAAGCCTGGATCATGCGCGCATGATCGCGGGCCGGTTGCAGGAGATCTGCGGCGCGGCCGGGGCGCAACTGATCTTCAAGGGCTCCTACGACAAGGCC
>JAJRUE010000093.1 GCA_024277955.1 Alphaproteobacteria bacterium
GACCGGCCGCCGCCGATGGCCGAACAGTAGGACAGGGCAAGCTCCAGCGCCTTGCCGCTGGCGTCGCGGTCGACGGCCACCAGGCAGGGCACGCCGCCGCCCTTGACATATTCGCCGCGCACCGTGTGGCCGGGGCCCTTGGGGGCCATCATGATCACGTCGACGCCGGCTTTCGGTTCGATCAGGTTGAAGTGGATGTTCAGCCCGTGGGCAAAGGCGATTGCGGCGCCTTCGCGGATGTTGTCATGGACGTATTCCTTGTAGGTCTCGGCCTGCAACTCGTCGGGCATGGTGAACATCATCAGGTCGCACCAGGCGGCGGCCTCGGCAATGCCCATGACGGTCAGCCCTTCGGCTTCGGCCTTGGCGGCGCTGGCCGAGCCTTCGCGCAGCGCCACCGTCACGTTTTTCGCGCCGCTGTCGCGCAGGTTCAGCGCATGCGCATGCCCCTGGCTGCCATAGCCGAGAATGGCCACCTTCTTGTCCTTGATCAGGTTGATGTCGCAATCGCGGTCGTAATACACGCGCATCTGTGCGGTCCTTTCGCTTGGGTGGGTGTTTCGAGTGCGAAAATACGACATGGGCGGGAAATCGGCGTGCAAAGATTGAAAGTAATCGGGTATATCAGATAAGATCATTCGTGAAAAATGGAAAAATCGAATAAATCATGCTTGACGATGCCGGCCGCCGACTGTTGCGCCACCTGCTGGATGCGCCGGAAACCCCGGTCGCGGAACTGGCCCGGCGCGCCGGGATGACGCCGGCCACGGCGGCGCGGCGGATCGAGCGGTTGCGCGCCGACGGGGTGCTGCGCGGCCAGCACGCGGTGATCGACTGGCGGGCGCTGGGCTATTCGGTGGGGGTGTCGCTGCGCTTCACGCTGGACAAGACCGACCCGCGCGCCTTCGACGAATTCCAGGCCGCGGCGCGCAAGGTGCCCGAGGTGATCGAGATGCAGACCTTTCTGGGCCGGGTCGACGTGCGCCTGGCGCTGGTGGCGCGCGACATGGCCCATTACCAGGAGGTCTATCGCGCGCGCATCCTGACGCTGCCCCATATCGCCGATATCGAGGCGCTGATGCATATCTCGTCGATCAAGTCCACACGCGCGCTGCCGGTATGACCGAGCTTGACGATCTCGACCGCCGCCTGCTGCGCGCGCTGGTGGCCGACGCCACGGCGACCGCGGGCGAATTGGCACGCCGGTTCGGCTATTCGCAGCCGGTGATCTGGCGGCGCATCCGGCGGCTTCAGGATGCCGGCGTGATCGCCGGGCGGCGGGTCGACCTGGACCACGCGCGGCTGGGCTTCGGGGTCAGCGTGTTTCTCGGGGTCAAGCTGGCGACCAAGGGGCGGGTGAGCCTCGAAGATTTTGAACGCGCCGCCAGCGCCATCCCCGAGGTGCAGATGGTGGAACATGTGCTGGGGCTATACGACTACCGCCTGCGGGTGGTGGCCCGCGACCTGGCGGACTTCGAACGTGTCCTGCGCCGGCGGATCATGACCCTGCCAGGGGTGGGCGATGTCGAGGCGAACGTGCTGCTCAGCGAAGAACGCCTGCCCGGTCCGCTGGGCTAGGGTCAAAACTCGATCACCCTGCACCGCCAGTTTGGCAGATTTCCGTTCTGACAAGGCATAGGACCGCAGGAATAGCGGTTCTATTTCAAGGGACTGTAACGCAGTCGGGGCGGAAATCCGCCAAACCCTTCGGGCACGAAAGGCGCTTCATCTCAGCGGCGCGGGCCGCTTGCAAAGGGAACCACCCTGTCGCGCGCGTCCCGAACCGCTGACATTTCGCGCCATTCGCGCTGGCGGTGCAGGGTGATCGGGTTTTGACCCTGGGTACCGAAATCTTTGAAAGATTTCGGTCCGTTTTCTTTCAAAGAAAACGGCGCCGCGCCCCTGGGCAAGGCTTGCCATTCCCCGGCGCAAGGCTAGTTTGGCGAAAAAAGGAGCCGATGCCATGACCGCCCTCTTGAACACCGTCGATCCCGACGGATTGCTGGAATTTTCCGTTGTCTTCACCGACCGTTCGCTCAACCACATGTCCGCCGCCTTTCAGCAGGTGATGCGCGACATCCACGACACGCTGTGCGATGTCTACAAGGCCGACCACGCGGTGGTCGTGCCCGGCGGCGGCACCTGCGCGATGGAGGCCGTGGCCCGCCAGTTCGCCACCGGCCAGAAGGTCATGGTCATCCGCAACGGCTTTTTCTCGTTCCGCTGGAGCCAGATTTTTTCCGCCGGATCGATCCCGGTCGCCGAAACCGTGCTCAAGGCCCGGCGCAGCGGCAACGCGCCGGATGCCCCCTTTGCCCCGCCCCCGATCGAAGAGGTCACCGCCCGCATCCGCGAAGAACACCCGGCCGTGGTCTTTGCCCCGCATGTGGAAACCGCATCCGGCATCATCCTGCCCGACGACTATATCCGCGCGCTCACCGAGGCCGTGCACGCGGTCGGCGGCATGTTCGTGCTGGACTGCATCGCCTCGGGCTGTGTCTGGGTGGACATGCGCGCGCTGGGGGTCGATGTGCTGATCTCGGCGCCGCAAAAGGGCTGGTCGTCGCCGCCCTGCGCCGGGCTGGTGATGATGAACCAGCAGGCCGCCGCGCGCTGCAAGGAAACCACGTCGACCAGCTTCGCCATCGATCTGGCCAAGTGGCAAACCATCATGGAGGCCTATACCGGCGGCGGCCACGCCTACCATGCCACCATGCCCACCGACGCCCTGCGCGCCTTCCGCGACACCATGCTGGAAATGCGCGATTACGGGTTTGACCGGCTGCAGGACGCGCAATGGGACCAGGGCCGCCGGGTGCGCGCGCTGCTGGCGGCGCGCGGCATCCGGTCGGTGGCCGCCGAAGGGTTCGAGGCCCCCGGCGTCGTCGTCTCTTACACCGACGATCCCGAGGTGCAGGCGGGGCGCAAGTTCGCCGCCCAGGGCGTGCAGATCGCCGCAGGCGTGCCGCTGCAATGCGACGAGGGGCCCGAGTTCAAGACCTTCCGGCTGGGGCTTTTCGGGCTGGACAAGCTGTATGATGTCGACGCCAGCGTTGCGCGGCTGGAAAAGGCGCTGGACAAGGTGGTGGCCGATAACGGCTGAACCGCGCGGCCCGGCTGTGCACGCCGCCTGAACCACCGGCCATCCGCCCGTCGGCGCCGTGCCGAATTGGATCGTGCCTGACCGAACCGCGTCAAACCGGACCCTGCCAGGCCGGATCGCATCAGATTGGCCCCATCCCGGCGCGCATCAGGGCCTTGCGCAGCGGCGCGATGTCATGCACCGCCTTCAGCCCGGCCAGCCGCAGCCCCTGCAGCCCGATATTGCCCGACCGCGTCACCCGGTTGAACAGGTCGATCACCCGCGCGCGCCGGGCGATGTCGGCGGCGCGGGCGCGCTCATAGGCCGCCAGCATCGCCGGTCCGCCCAGATCGTCGGGGTGGGCGCGCGCCGCATCCAGCAGCGCCGCGATGTCGTTGAGCGAGGTGTTCAGCCCCTGCGCCCCGATCGGCGGCAGCACATGCGCCGCCTCGGCGACCAGCGCGGTGCGCTCGGCGCTCAGCCGGTCGGCGCGCTGCGAGATGATCGGGAAGATCCCGCGCCGCGAGGCCAGCGCCATCGGCCCGAACAGCCCGGCGCTGCGCCGGGTCATTTCCGCGTCAAAGGCCTCGGGCGCCATGTTCAGCAGTTCGACCGCGCGCCGTCCCGGGTTCATCCAGACGATCGCCGAGGCGGGCTGGCCCTCCACATCGGCCAGCGGCACCATGGTGAACGGTCCGCCGCGGTGATAGATCTCGGTGCTGATTTCATGGTGCGGCACCTGGTGGGTGGCGGTGAAGGCCAGCGATTTCTGCCCGTAGCGGGTGGTCCTGACGCCAATCCCGACCGCCTCTCGCACCGCTGATGCCCGCCCGTCCGCGCCGATGACCAGGCGCGCCGCGATACGGCTGCCGTCGTCCAGGTTGACCAGCGCCTGACCGGTGCGCGTCAGCAGCGATGAAAACCCCGTGCCAAAGCGCAGCTCGACATTGTCCAGCCCTGCAAGAAATCCCAGAATTTCCCGCCGAAACAACCAGTTGAGGAAGTTCCAGCCAAAGGGTTCATCGCCGATCTCGTCGGCGCGAAACGCCCGTTCGCCGCGCAGATGCGGCGGGTCTCCGGCGGTGTCGACGATGCGCAGCGCGCGCAGCGGCACCGCGTGTTCGGCCAGCCGGTCCCACAAGCCGGCCTGGGAAAACAGCGCCTTGGCGGGGCGCAGAAAGGCGGTCGACCGCAGGTCGCTGCCGCGCGCGTCGCCTTCGGTCACCGGGGCTGCGGGATCGACCAGCAGCACCGAATAACCGGCCGTTCCGAAGGCCGCCGCCGCCGACAGGCCCGCCGGGCCGCCGCCGGAAATCAGGATATCGACGGTCTTGCGTTTCATGCGGCGTTCCCTTCCCGGGCGGCCCCGCCCCGGTGCGCGCCGCCAAGCCGGGCGAGGAAACCGGCAAGGTCGCGCGTGTGGTGGTGGATATGCGCGCCCGGCGCGCGTTCGGGCGCCACATGCACCGTGCGCATCCCCATCGCATGCGGCGCGGCCAGGTTGCGGGCGTCGTCCTCGAACATCGCCGCAGCAGCGGGGTCGAGCCCGTCGAGCGCAAAGACCGCCTCGAAGGCGGCGCGTTCCGGCTTGGGCCTGAAGCCGGCATGTTCCACCCCGTAAACCGCGTCGATCACGCTGCTCAACCCGCGCGCCGCCAAAACCCTTTCGCCATATCCAGACGATCCGTTGGTATAGACGATCTTGCGCCCCGGCAGGGCCTTGATCGCCGCGACCAGCGCCGCGTCCGGCGTCACATGGCCCAGGTCGATGTCGTGCACATGGGTCAGGTAAGGGGCGGGATCGACCCCGTGTTCGGCCATCAACCCCGCCAGCGTGGTGCCGTATTCGCGCCAGTAATGCTTGCGCAGCCGGTCGGCTTCGGCGCGCGCAACACCGATCGCCGACATCACCCAGTCGGTCATCCGCAGCTCGATCTGCGAAAACAGCGCCATCTCGGGCGGGTAAAGCGTGTTGTCCAGGTCAAAGACCCAGGCGCGAATCGCGGCGAACTGTTCACGTGGCATGGGCGCAGGCTAGCGCCCAATCCAATGGGAAGGAAACAGGAATTCGCGCGCCCCGGCCAGCGGGCGCTTGAATGTGACCGCATTCCGGGGCAGGTTCGAACAGACACGGAGATAATCGGATGCACGACAGCAAGACCGGCCAGAAAGACGCCTACCAGATGATCCTGGAGGCGATCGACACCGGCACCTACGGTCCCGGCGACCGGCTGGTGGAAAGCGAACTGGCCGAGCGTTTCGACATGTCGCGCACCCCGATCCGCGAGGCGCTGCAGCGGCTGGAAACCCAGTCCCTGCTGACGCGTGACGGGCGCAGCCTGATCGTCGCTTCGCTCGACCACAACCAGCTGGCAGAGCTTTACGCGGTGCGCACCGAACTGGAAGGGCTGGCGGCGCGGTTGGCGGCGCGCCACGGCGCCCCCGAAGAACTGCGGGTGCTGCGCGAAATGGCGACCGAGGACCGGGCCCTGGTGAACGACCCGGCGGCGCTGGCACGCGCCAACCGGCGGTTTCACAAGCAGATCCACCTGGCGTCGCACAACCGCTATCTGGTGCAGCAGCTCGACCTGGTGCACCGGACGATGGCACTGCTGGCGACCACATCGCTGGCGGTCGAGGGGCGCAGCGAAACCGCGCTGGCCGAACATGACGCCATCGTTTCGGCGATCGAGGCGCGCGACGAAGATGCCGCCTGCGAAGCCCTGCGCGCCCACCTGTCGCGGGCTTTCGAAACCCGGCTGCGGCTGGACGCGGGCAAGGCCGGGACGCTCGACTGACTTGACCGGGATCAAGGACGCGCGGCCGCGGCGATGCCATGCTGGGGCAATCCCCGTTCTTCAGGCAGGAAAGACCCGACAATGAAACAGATCCTTGCCGCCGCGCTGCTGAGCATCGCCTGGGTTTTGCCGACCCCCGCCGGGGCGCAGGGCGGCGACCTGCCGCCGGTCACGGTTTACAAATCGCCCTGGTGCGGCTGCTGCGGCGGCTGGGTCGAGCACATGCGCGCCAGCGGGTTCGCGGTGACGGTCCATGACCTCGAAGACCTTGCCCCGGTCAAGGCCAGCGCCGGGGTGAGCGACGACTTGATGTCCTGCCACACAGCGCTTCTCGCCGGCTACACGATCGAAGGCCACGTCCCGGCCTCGGACGTGATCCGCCTGCTGGACAGCGGGCGCGCGGCGCGGGGCCTGTCGGTGCCGGGCATGGTCGCCGGAACCCCCGGCATGGGCGAGGGCGACGATCCCTACCAGGTGATCCTGTTCACCGACGCGGGCGGGCGCGAGGTGTTCGCAAACCACTGATCGCCGCCATCCGGCCAAGCGCGCGGCCCAGGGGCGCACTGGCCTGAATACCGGCCCGCGCGCCCGCCATCACACTGGCCCGCGCATCGCCCGAACCCCGGGCCGGAATGGCCAGCCCCGGGTCGGAATGGCCGTGCGGGGTCTTGTCCCAGAAGAACGGCTTTGACATCAGTTCCCACACCCCCTTGTAGGCGGCGATGGCGGCCAGCGGGAAATACAGGTGCAACGCCGGCACCCACAGCCACAGCCGCGCGTGGCGCTCGGGCACCAGCGCGAAAATGGCGACCACGATGGTCACCGCTTCGGACAGCAGAAAAAGCGCCGCCAGCAGGTAGAAGGCCGTCGACGAGATCACCGCCTGCAACGGGTGCGTCACGCCGAACGGCACCACCCAGAACGACCACAGGAACGGCGCCAGCAGGAATTGCGACAGCGCCCCCAGAAACAACAGCTGCACCCCGAAAAACCGCCACGGCCCCAGGTCGGCCCACAGCCGGCGCGGGTTGCGCATGTGCACCGCCCAGGTGATCGCATAGCCCTTGAGCCAGCGCGACCGTTGCCGCACCCAGGGCCAGATGCGGCAGTTGGCCTCTTCCTCGGTCAGGGTCGGCAGCAGTTCGGTGCGATAGCCGCGCCGCGCCAGCCGCACCCCCAGATCGGCGTCCTCGGTGACGTTATGGGCGTCCCAGCCGCCGATTTCTTCCAGCGCGCGGCGGCGGAAATAGACCGTCGTGCCGCCCAGCGGGATGACGAAGCCCAGCCGTTCCAGCCCCGGCAGAACCACCCGGAACCAGGTGGCGTATTCGATGGTGAAACAGCGCGACAGCCAGTTGGTGCGGGCGTTGTAGAAATCGAGCACGCCTTGCAGGCAGGCGACCTTTGGGCCGCGGTCGTGAAAGCGGCGCGCCACCTTGTGCAGCTGGTCGGGTTCGGGCGCGTCCTCGGCGTCCAGCACCCCGATGATCGAGCCCTTGCAGAAATCCAGCGCATAGTTCAGCGCCCGCGGCTTGGTCTTGAGCTCGGCGTCGGGCACCCGGATCTGGCGCATCCAGGCCGGCAGGTCGGCGGCCTCGAGCGCCGCCTGGGTCAGGCGGTCGTCGGCTTCCACCACCAGGCAGATTTCCAGCAGTTCGCGCGGATAGTTCAACCGGCTCAGCCGCCGCACCAGCCGCCCGGCGATCTCGCGTTCGCGAAACAGCGGCACCATGATCGAGATGCGCGGCAGCTTCATCGCTGCGGCGCGCCGCGACCGGCGGGAAAAGAATTCGAGCCGCGGCGCGCGTGCGCCGCGAAACACCGCCCAGGCGGCGGCGGCCTTGAGCGCGGTGTTCAGCACCAGCGCCAGCACCGCCCAGCCGCTGAGCACCAGCAGGGTCGCGCGCGGCGCCGCCAGCAGCCCCGCCAGCCCCAGCACCAGCACCCCGATCACCAGACGCGCCATGACCGGCGCGCTCCAGTTGCGGCAACTGTCGCGGGCGTCCACCCGGGTTTCGGCGCGCGCGGTCAGCTGCGCCCCGGCGCAGTCCAGCAGCGCCCGCTGGATCGCGCTTTGCGGGGCCACGACCATCAGCAGACGGCCCAGTTCGGAGGGAAGCAAGGCCTTGATTTCCTGGAACCTTTCCGGGTGACACGTGGCGATCAGCGTCACCGCGCCGATACGTTTCCACGGCACCAGCCCCAGCTTCAGACAGGTTTCGGGGCGCAGGGTTTCGACCAGCCGGATATCGGGCGGTTCGGCCTCCAGATCGGCGATGTCACAGCCGAACTGGCGGGCCAGGCCACGTAACAGGCCGGCCTCGGACACCATGCCGTTGGCCAGCAGGATGTCGCCGAACAGCGTGTCTTCGCGCGCCCGCAGCGCGATCGCCTTGACCAGATCACCGGGCGCAAGTTCGCCGATCTCGACCAGAACCTGGCCGATCAGAGGCGGTGCCTTGCGGGGCTTTTGGGGCCGAAAAAGCAAAGGCTCGACCGGCAAGGCCCCCTGCACGAAAGGGTCGGTTACCTGGTTCATCACGCCAACACAGCAAAACGCATCGGCGCGAGGATGCATCAACCTTGGTTAACCGCCGGTTAATACGGGGGAATTTCAGGCTGCTTTTTCAATGGCTTCGACGAAGCGTTCGAACAGGTAGTAGCTGTCTTGCGGGCCGGGGCTGGCTTCGGGGTGGTATTGCACCGAGAACACCGGCCGGTCGCTCAGCGCCACCCCGCAGTTCGACCCGTCAAACAGCGACACATGGGTTTCCACGACGCCCTGGGGCAGGGTCTGGCTGTCGACGGTAAAGCCGTGGTTCATCGAGGTGATTTCCACCTTGCCGCTGCGCAGGTCTTTCACCGGGTGGTTGGCGCCGTGGTGGCCGTGGTTCATCTTGACCGTGCGCGCCCCCAGCGCCAGCGCCAGCATCTGATGGCCCAGGCAGATGCCGAAGATCGGCAGGTCGGTCTTGTCGAGGATCTCGCGGATCATCGGCACCGCGTATTCGCCGGTCGCGGCCGGATCGCCGGGCCCGTTCGACAGGAACAGGCCGACCGGGTCGTGGGCCAGGATGTCTTCGGCGGTGGCGGTGGCGGGCAGCACGGTGACATCGCAGCCCGCCGAGGCCAGGCAACGCAGGATGTTGCGTTTCGCGCCATAGTCGATCGCCACGACCTTGTGGCCGGGGGTGGCGCGCCTGGGGTAGCCGTCGGGCCAGGCCCAGCGCATTTCGTCCCAGCGGTAGGACTGGGCGCAGGTCA
>JAJRUE010000094.1 GCA_024277955.1 Alphaproteobacteria bacterium
CCCAGCGCCAGCGCCAGCATCTGATGGCCCAGGCAGATGCCGAAGATCGGCAGGTCGGTCTTGTCGAGGATCTCGCGGATCATCGGCACCGCGTATTCGCCGGTCGCGGCCGGATCGCCCGGCCCGTTGGACAGGAACAGCCCCGCCGGGTCATGGGCCAGGATTTCGTCGGCCGTGGCGGTGGCCGGCAGCACCGTGACATCGCAGCCCGCCGAAGCGAGGCAGCGCAGGATATTGCGTTTCGCGCCGTAGTCGATCGCCACCACCTTGTGCCCGGGGCGGGTGCGCCGGAGATAGCCATCGGGCCAGGCCCAGCGCATTTCGTCCCAGCGGTAGGACTGGGCGCAGGTCACCTCTCGCGCCAGGTCCATGCCTTCCAAGCCTCTGAAGGCACGGGCTTTTGCGACCAGCGCTTCGATATCGAACACCCCGTCGGGGTTGTGGGCCAGCGTCGCGTGCGGCGCCCCCTGCTGGCGGATGGCACGGGTCAGCCGGCGGGTGTCGATGCCGCCGATGCCGATGCGCCCGCGCGCCGCCAGCCAGGCGTCCAGCTGCTGCACAGCGCGCCAGTTCGAAGGTTCTGTGGGGTGCCACTTGACCACCATGCCCTCGGCCACCGGGTCGGCGGTTTCGTCGTCTTCGGGGTTGGTGCCGGTGTTGCCCATGTGCGGGAAGGTGAAGGTCACGATCTGCCCGGCATAGGACGGGTCGGTCATGATTTCCTGGTAGCCGGTCATGGCGGTGTTGAAGCACAGTTCGGCAACCGTTTCGCCGCTGGCGCCGAAGCCGCGGCCGTAAAACAGCGTGCCATCGGCCAGGGCGAGGCAGGCGGTGGGCTTGTCGGGGGCGGTTGGGGCGGGGGGCATGGGGCGACTCCGGGGTGCAAAATTGTCGGGAAACTAGGGAAAGCGCCGGGGCGGGTCAAGACTGGGCGCGGCGAAGGCGGCGCTTTTTCACTTTTCACGTGAAAACAATGAGTTAGGAAAGGTGTGGGCGGTTGCCAGCGCCGACCTGCCGGGGTAAGGTGGGGACTTCGGAACGCTTTGGGGATAGGACGACCGATGGATTTGCGCGGCAAATTGAACGACGCTTTGAAAGAAGCGATGCGGGCCAAGGATGCCGACCGGCTTTCGACCCTGCGCCTGATCAACGCGGCGATCAAGGATCGCGACATCGCCCGGCGCGGCGAAGGCAGGGAAGGCGGCGTCGAAGAGGCCGAAATCCTTGCGATCCTTGGGAAAATGGTCAAGCAGCGCCAGGAAAGCGCGCGCGCCTACGAAGAGGGCGGGCGGCTGGAGCTGGCGGAAAAGGAACGCGCCGAAATCGCGGTGATCGAAGATTTCCTGCCGCGCCAGTTGACCGAAGAAGAAGCCGAAGCCGCGATCGAGGCGGCGATCAAGGAAGTGGGCGCCAGCTCGATCCGAGACATGGGCAAGGTGATGGCGGTCTTGAAGGCCAAATACACCGGCCGGATGGATTTTGGATCGGTCGGGGCCAAGGTCAAGGGGATGATCGGCTGATCTTTCCCGGCCGGTCCGTCAGGGATACCGTTTCTCGGCGCTGGCCTGCCCAAGCGGGTTCCCGTTTTCGCCATCCAGCGCGGTGGCGGTCCATTCGTAGCGGTGCCGGCCATCGGGCGGGCAGGGGCTTTTGTAGGTAAAGGCGCCGGGGGCGATGGCCGCCTGGCCCTGGTAGGCGACCGTGCCGCCGCCGTGGTTGTAGCCCGGTGCGTCATGGTCGACCAGCTTGAAGCGGATGAAGCGCGTGCCCTCGGGCACGTCACCAAGGGTGAAGGCCGGGTTGTCCACCACGTTCGGGGTGCCGCTGGTGCACAGCTTCAACGGCCCCCAGTCAAAGCCGATCTCGAAGGCCCACAGCCCCGAAGGCGCCAGCAGGGCTGCGGCGAGGGCTGCGGCGGCGAAGGCGGGGGTGCGGTGTGTCATGTTGGGCCTCGGGTGGCGTTGGGCGTGGGTGGTGGCGCAGGCGTTGGCACGGGCGCTTGGCGGGGCGCTTGGGGATGTTAGCGCGCCGCACGGAAATCCTGGAATCACTTTCTGGGCAAACCCGCCCGGCAGCACCGCCGGGCAGCGCCCGGGCCGCCCCGTCGCACCTTTGGTGCGCTTCCTGCGCAACGGGCGGGCGCATGCCCGGGCCACTAAGCATCCCGGGCAAAGTGAATTCCGGCCCCGGGCTGTTTTTCAGGTCCGCGCGCCCCGCGCTGTCCCGCGCACAGTTCAGCCCAGTTCGCGCAGCAGGTCGTCGTAAAGCGCCTTGCGTTCGTCGGGGCTGAGGAAGGCGCCGATTTCCACCGTCCGGTCGCCGCCGCGAAGCGTCACGTATTGCTCAACCGGCCCGCCTTCGGGCAGCAGGCCGACGCGCACCCAGTAGGGGTTGGCCTGCCAGCTTTGCCGTGGCCCGCGCGGGTTGATGCGCACCAGTTCCACCCGGTCGTCCAACAGCGTCAGTTCCTCGCGCAGGGTGCCGTCTCGGTAGCTGCGCTGCAGGAAGTACCAGGTCAGCGCCAGCGCCCCCAGCAGGAACGGCAGCAGCCCCCACAGGGCGGCGGTGCCCAGCAGCGCCATCAGCGGCAGCATGAACAGCCCGTAGGTCAGCATGATGAAGATGGCAAAGCCCTTGGGCGGCAGCGACCGGTGCGCCCACAGCACCAGCCGGCGTCGCGGCGTGCCCCGGGCCTGGCCGTTGGCCTGAACTGAAAAGGCCCCGGTATCATCCGGGGCCCCTTCTTCGAGATTTTCCCATTTCAGGGGCATGTCGTCCTCGCGCCTAGTGGGCGTGGCCCTTGTCCCAGTCTTCCCGCTTGGGAAGCGTTTCAAAGGTGTGCTCGGGCGGAGGCGTCGGCAAGGTCCATTCCAGGGTGTCGGCGTATTCGCCCCAGTAGTTGTCTTCCTTGATCTTCTTGCCCCACTTCAGGGTGTAGACCACGATCCCGATGAAGAACAGGAACGAAGCGAAGGACAGGAAGGCGCCGTAGCTCGAAATCTTGTTCCAGTAGGCAAAGGCCTCGGGATAGTCGATGTAGCGGCGCGGCATGCCCTGACGGCCCAGGAAGTGCTGGGGGAAGAAGGTCAGGTTGGCGCCGATGAACATCATCCAGAAGTGCAGCTTGCCGGCCCATTCGGGGTATTGGCGTCCGCTCATCTTGCCGATCCAGAAATAGACCCCGGCAAAGATGCAGAACACCGCGCCCAGGCTCATCACATAGTGGAAGTGCGCAACCACATAGTAGGTGTCATGGAACGCCCGGTCGATCGGCGCCTGCGACAGCACGATGCCGGTGACGCCGCCCACGGTGAACAGGAACAGAAAGCCGAAAGCCCAGAGCATCGGCGTCTTGAACTCGATCGAGCCGCCCCACATGGTGGCGATCCAGCTGAACACCTTCACGCCGGTGGGCACAGCGATGACCATGGTCGCCAGCATGAAGTAGCTCTGCTGGGTCAGGCTCAGCCCCACGGTGTACATGTGATGCGCCCAGACCACGAAGCCCAGAAACCCGATGGCGATCAGCGCCCAGACCATCGGCAGGTAGCCAAACAGCGGCTTGCGCGAGAAGGTCGAAATCACATGGCTGATGATGCCGAAACCCGGCAGGATGATGATGTAGACCTC
>JAJRUE010000095.1 GCA_024277955.1 Alphaproteobacteria bacterium
CAACCCCGAGATCGGCGAGATGGAGGACCAGGCGCGGCTGACGGACGCCGCGCTGCGCGAACCCGGCGCGCAGCTGGCCTTTACCACCGACAGTTTCGTGGTTTCGCCGATCGAGTTTCCCGGCGGCGATATCGGCAAGATCGCGGTCTGCGGCACGGTGAACGACCTGGCGGTTGGCGGCGCCCGGCCGCTGTGGCTGTCGGCGGCGATGATCATCGAGGAGGGCACCGAGGTCGAATTGCTGCGCAGGATCGCGCGTTCCATGCGCGACGCGGCCGACGCGGCGGGGGTGCATATCGTCACCGGCGATACCAAGGTGGTGGAACGCGGCTCGGCCGACGGGCTGTTCGTGACCACCTCGGGCGTGGGCGTGATCGCGCCGGGGCGCGAACTGGCGGCTTCCCGGGTGCGCCCGGGCGACGTGGCCATCGTCAATGGCGTGCTGGGCGACCACGGCGCCGCGATCCTGGCGGCGCGCGGCGACATGGCGCTGAGCACGGCGATTGAATCCGACTGCGCCCCGCTTAACCACCTGATGGAGGCGGCGGCAGGCGCCGCCCCGGGGCTGCGTTGCGCGCGCGACGCCACCCGCGGCGGGCTGGCTTCGGCGCTGAACGAGATTGCCGAGGCCGCCGGCGTCGGCATCAGGATCGAGGAAAGCGCCCTGCCGCTGCGCGAGGAGGTCAAGGGGGTGTGCGAGATCCTCGGCCTCGACCCGCTCTATCTGGCCAACGAGGGCACGCTGGTGCTGTTCGTGCCCGAGGATCAGGCCGATGCAGCGCTGGCGGCCATGCGCGCGCTGGATACGGGGAAGAACGCCGTCGCCATCGGCCGCGCCACCGCCGACGACCCGGGCAGCGTGGTGATGAACACCGTCTTTGGCGGCGGGCGCATCATCGACATGCTGGTGGGCGAACAACTGCCCCGGATCTGCTGAGAACAAGCGAGGACAGGCCATGGAATTTCTGAAAACATTTCTCGACTCTATCGAAGTCAGCTCGACCCCCGGTTTTCTGCTGCTCGGGTTTTTCATCGGCATGATTCATGCCTTCGAAACCGACCACCTGGCGGCGATCAGCACGCTGATCACCGAAAACCGCAAGCAGCTGGTGCTGCGTGGCGCGATCTGGGGGCTGGGCCATACCACGACGCTGCTGCTGCTGTCGGGCGCGGTGGTGCTGTTCAGCTTCGTGCTGACCGAGGCTGTGGCGGCGGCGCTGGAATTCGCCGTCGGCATCATGCTGGTGGTGCTGGGCGCGGACGTGCTGCGCCGGCTGCGCCGCAAACGGGTGCATTTCCATGTGCACAGCCACGGCGACATGGGGCCGCATATCCACCTGCACAGCCACGAGGGCGAAACCGGCAGGCACAGCCACAGCAGTCACGACCACGCGCACCCGGCGGGCTTTCCGCTCAGGGCGCTGGTGATCGGGCTGGTGCACGGGGCTGCCGGCTCGGCCGCGATCATCGTGCTGGCGGCGGCGGCGACGGGCAGCGCCTGGGTGGCCTTGGGCTATGTGGCGCTGGTCGGGGTCGGCTCGATTTTCGGCATGGCCGCGATCACCGCGGTGATCAGCCTGCCGATCTCGCTGGCGCCCCGGAACGTGGGCTGGCTGCATACCGGGGCCAAATTGGCGATCGCCGCTTTCGCTATCACCTTTGGCGTCGCCATCATGCGCGAGACCGGCGCCCAGGCCTGGGGTATGTTCTGATGCACGAACTGGGGCTTGCGCGCAACATCGCGGCGATTGCCTGCGAACACGCCCGCGGCCGCGCGGTGCGCGAAGTGCGCGTGGCCATCGGCCCGCTGGCCTGTGTCGAACGCAAGGCGCTGGAATTCTGCTGGGGGCTGGTCACCGAAAGCAGCGAAATCGAGAACGCGCGCCTGGGCTTCGTCGAGGCCGAAGGCGACACCTTCGTGGTGCGCGAAATGGAATTCATGGAGGATGCCTGAATGTGTGGAACTTGCGGCTGCAGCGACCCGGCGAACGAAGTGTCGATGACCGATCCGGCCACCGGCCAAAAGGTGGTGCTGAACGGCGGCCACCGCCACGATCACGCGCATGATCACGAGCATGATCACGGCCACGGGCATGACCATGACCACGACCACGGGCATCGCCACCACCGCCACCCCGGCGACGACCGCCCCCACAGCCACGGACCGGGGGGCGAAATCATCCCGCTGGAAGTGGCGGTGCTGGACAAGAACGACCGTTTCGCGGCCCGGAACCGCGGCTGGTTCGAGGGCCGCGGGGTGGTGGCGCTCAACCTCGTGTCCTCGCCGGGGGCCGGCAAGACGACGCTGCTGGAAGCCACGATCCGCGCGCTTGCCGGCCGGGTGCCGATTTCCGTGATCGAGGGCGACCAGATGACCGCCAACGACGCCGAGCGGATCAAGGCTGCCGGTGCGCGCGCGATCCAGATCAACACCGGCGCCGGCTGCCACCTGGAAGCCGACATGGTGGCCGAGGCCGCCCGGGCACTGGACCCGCAGCCGGGCTCGATCCTGATGATCGAAAACGTCGGCAACCTGGTCTGCCCGGCGATGTTC
>JAJRUE010000096.1 GCA_024277955.1 Alphaproteobacteria bacterium
CGCGCGGTCCTACGCTGGCGACATCATGCTGCGCCACATGATCCAGGCGCTGTCGGAAATGTGGCCCGACATCCCGATCTGCATGCACCAGGACCACGGCAACAACGAAGCCACCTGCCTGAGCGCGATCCGCCACGGCTTTACCAGCGTGATGATGGACGGCTCGCTCAAGGAAGACATGAAGACGCCCGCCGATTTCGACTATAACGTCGATATCACCGAACGCGTCAGCCGCATGGCGCATTGGATCGGCGCCTCGGTCGAGGGTGAGCTGGGCGTGCTCGGGTCGTTGGAAACCGGCGAAGCGGCCGAAGAAGACGGCTCTGGCGCAGTGGGCAAGCTGTCCAAGGAACAACTGCTGACCGACCCGGACGAGGCGGTGGAATTCGTCAAGCTGACCAAGGTGGACGCGCTGGCGATCGCCTGCGGCACCAGCCACGGGGCCTACAAGTTTTCTTCCAAGCCCACCGGCGAGACGCTCGCGATGAGCCAGATCGCCGCGATCCACGCCAAGCTGCCGGATACGCATCTGGTGATGCACGGATCTTCCTCGGTGCCGCAGTACCTGCAGGACCTGATCAACGAGTTCGGCGGCGAGATGCCCCAGACCTACGGCGTCCCGGTCGAAGAGATCGAAAAGGGCATCAGGATGGGCGTGCGCAAGGTGAACATCGACACCGACAACCGCATGGCGATCACCGGGCAGTTCCGCAAGGTGGCCACCGAAAAGCCGACCGAGTTCGACCCGCGCAAGTTCCTGATCCCGGCGATGGACGAGATGGAAAAGCTGGTCAAGGACCGGTTCGAACGCTTCGGCACCGCCGGCAATGCCAGCAAGATCAAGGTCATCGACATGGACGAGATGGCCAAGCGCTATGCCGACGGCAGCCTGGACCCGAAAACCGCATGAAAAAACGCCGGGGGCATCGATTTCTTTCAAAGAAATCGATACGGAATTCTTGAAGAATTCCGTCCCCCCCGGCCCCCGCGCCAACAACAGGAAACCCAGCCATGCCTTTTGACCGCTCGATCAAGATTGCGCCCTCGATCCTCTCCGCCGATTTCGCCAATTTCGGCCAGGAAATCCAGGCCATCGAGGCGCAGGGCTGCGACTGGGTGCATGTGGACGTGATGGACGGGCATTTCGTGCCCAACCTCACCTTCGGCCCGCCCGCCGTCAAAGCCTTTCGTCCGCATGTGAAGACGGTCATGGACGTGCATCTGATGATCTCGCCGGTGGACCAGTATATCGACGCCTATGCCGATGCAGGCGCCGACGTCCTGACCGCGCACCTCGAGGCCGGCCCGCATATCCACCGCACGCTGCAGGCGATCCGCGGCGCGGGGATGAAGGCCGGGCTGGCGCTGAACCCCGGCACCCCGGCAAGTGCCGCGGCCGAGCTGATGGACAGCGTCGATCTGATCTGCGTGATGACCGTCAACCCCGGCTTCGGCGGCCAGAAGTTCATCGACATGACCGCCAAGGTGCGCGCCCTGCGCGAGATGATCGGCGACCGCCCCGTGCACATCGAGATCGACGGCGGCGTTGACCCGACCACCGCGCCTCTGGTGGCCGCTGCCGGCGCCGATGTGCTGGTGGCCGGCAGCGCGGTGTTCCGCGGCGGCTCGGTGGACGACGCACAGGTTTACGGCGAAAATATCCGCGCCATCCGCGACGCCGCCAACGCCGCGACTGGCTGAACCGCGCCACCGGGGGCGCCGCAGCCATCCGGTGGGACATCGTCAAACGGAGAATCCCGATGAAGATCACCCGCCGCGAATTTCTGACCGCCACCGGCGCCGCCGCCCTGGCCGCCGGCCTGCCGGCGCGCGCCTGGTCGCAAGCCACGATCCAAGCCGGCGGGGTTCGCATCGACAGCCTGTCGGACGGCAACCTGACGCTGCCCGGCAACTTCATCTTCGGCCCCGCCCCGCAGGACGAACTGGCCGAGCTGCTGCGCGGCTACGGCTATGACGCGATCCCGTCGCGCATCACCCCGCCGTGCAATGTCACGCTGTTGCGCGACGGCGCCAATACGGTGCTGTTCGACGCCGGCTCGGGCCCGGCGTTCCAAAGCTCGGCCGGGCTGCTGGGCGAAGCGCTGGGCGAAATCGGCGTCGCCCCCGAAGACGTGACCCATGTGATTTTCACCCACGGCCACCCGGACCACCTCTGGGGCCTGCTCGACGATTTCGACGAACCGGTGTTCTACGAGGCGACCCACATGATCGGCCGCACCGAATTCGACTATTGGAGCGATCCGGACACCGTCAACAACATCGGCGAAGCGCGCGCCAGTTTCGCGGTGGGCGCCAGGCGGAGGCTGGAAACGCTTGGGGCCGATGGCTTTACGCTCTTCGACGGCGAGTCCGAGCTGCTGCCCGGCGTGCTGGCGATCCCGACCTTCGGCCACAGCCCCGGCCACTATTCCTTTGCGCTGGCCGCCGAAGGTCGCCAGGTGCTGGTGGCGGGCGATGCGATCACCAATGGCCACATGGCCTTTGAACGGCCCGATTGGCCGTCGGGTTCGGACCAGGATCTCGAGATGGGCGCCCGCACCCGCGCCCGGCTGCTCGACCGGATCGTGGCCGAGGACATGACCCTGATCGGCTACCATATCGAACGCCCCGGCATCGGCCGGGCCGAACGGCTGTCCGGCGGGCGCTACCGCTTCATCGCGCTCTGAACCACCTGAACCGTAACGATTTTTCCCGACCGGGTCCGGCCCGGCCGCAGCACAAGGACCACCCGATGACCGCCATCGTCTTTGATCTCGACGGAACGCTGATCGACAGCGCCCCGGACATCCGCGCCATCGCCAACGCGGTGCTCAAGGGGGTGGGCGCGGACCCGATCACCCTGGAACAGACGCGCGCATTCATCGGCAACGGCGCGGCCACCTTCGTCGCCCGCATGATCGCCGAACAGGGCGTGGCCGCCGATGCCGCGCAACAGGACCGGATGCTGGCCGACTTCAAGGACCGCTACAACACGGCGGTGGAAAATTCGGCGCTTTATCCGGGGGTTGCGGCGATGCTCGACCAGCTCAGGGCCGACGGCCACATCCTGGGCCTGTGCACCAACAAGCCGCTGAAACCGGCGCGCTTCGTGCTGGAGCATTTCGGCATTCTCGAACATTTCGACGCGGTTCTGGGCGGCGACAGCCTGCCGGTGAACAAGCCCGACCCGGCGCCGCTGCTCAAGACCTTTGAAATGCTCGGGGCGGAAACCGAAGACAGCCTCTATGTGGGCGACAGCGAAGTGGACGCCGAAACCGCCGCGCGCGCTGATGTGCCGTTTGCGCTGTTCACCCTGGGCTACCGCAAGACGGCGATCGAAGAGCTGCCCCACGAAGTGGCCTTCGAACATTTCAACGCCATCCCGGTCTTCGTCGACAACCGTTTCCCATGAGCCCGCCGATGCCCCTCAAAGCGCTGATATTCGATGTCGACGGCACGCTGGCCGAAACCGAAGAGGCGCACCGCGCGGCCTTCAACCTGACCTTCGAAAAATGGGGCCTGGGCTGGCACTGGAGCCGCGACGCCTACCGTGGGTTGCTGAAAACCACCGGCGGCAAGGAACGGATGCGCGCCTTTCAGAACAGCCTGCCGCGCGAGGCGCGCCGCCTGAACACCGATGAGCTGGCGCGGCTGCACGCCGAAAAGACCGCCGCCTACGGGGCGATCCTGGACAGCGGCGGGCTGCGGCTGCGCCCGGGCGTGGGCGAGCTGATCGCAAACGCGCGCGCCGCCGGTCTGAAGATCGCCGTCGCCACCACCACCAACGCCCCCAATGTCCAAGCCCTCGCCCGCTGCTGCTGGAACCGCCCCGCCCGCGAGGTTTTCGACGAAATCGCCGCGGGCGACATGGTGCCGGCCAAGAAACCCGCCCCCGACCTGTTCCTCCTCGCGCTGGAAAAGCTGGGGCTGCCGGCAGACGCCTGCATCGCGTTCGAGGACAGCCGCAACGGGCTGGTCTCGGCCAGGGGCGCGGGTCTGCGGGTGCTGGTCACCCCCTCGGCCTATACCGACGACGAAGATTTCAGCGAAGCCGACTGGATCGCCCCGTCGCTCGCCCCCCAGCACCTGCCCGAACCGCTGCGCTTCCAGAACCACCCCTCGGCCAAAACGTCCAACCCCGCCCGCGGCGCCTGAAACCACCCACGCCCCGGCCCGCCAGCCCAGGGCCATCCAGCGCGCCCGCCCCCCTTCTTCTTTTGAAAAATATCCCCGCCGGAGGCACCGGCGCGGGCGCAGCCCGCGCCCGGGGCGATGCGCGCAGCGCAGCGCAAAACCTCGGACCAGCCTGAAACGCGCCTATGCCTGCGCCAGGATCTCGTCGCTCTCTTCCAGAATGAAACTCAGGAAACTGCGCGCCGCCAGCGAAAGCTCCTTGCCGCGCGGATGAACCGCAAACCATTGACGTTCAATCGGAAACCCCTGCACATCCAGCACCGCGATCGTGCCGCCAGCCAGTTCGCGGCTCAGGTTTCGCCGCGACAGAACAGAAATGCCCAGCCCCGCCATCACCCCCTGCTTGATTGCCTCGGGCGAACCAAGCTCCAGAAACGGGTGGATGTTCACCCCCTGGCTGGCGAACATCCGCTCGACCGCCTGGCGGGTGCCCGACCCGGCTTCGCGCACCAGGAACTTTTCCTCGGCCAGCCGCGCCAGCGCGATGTCGCGCGCGCCCGCCAGCGGGTGCCCGGGCGGCGCCACCACCACGATTTCATTGCCGACAAAGGGATAGGCCTCGACCGGCATTTCGTTGGGCACCCGGCCCATGATCAGCAGGTCGTCTTCGTTGGCGCGCAGCCGGCGCAACACGTTTTGCCGGTTGGTCACCGCCAGTTGCGGCACCACCTGCGGGTGGCGTTCGACGAAAGCGCCCAGCAGCGCCGGCATGAAATAGATCGCCGACGTGATCACCGCCAGCCGCAGCTCGCCGCGCACCACGCCGCGGCTCTCGGCGGCATAGTCGCCCAGCGCCGACATCCGGCCCAGAACCTCGACCGCCGCGCGGTAGACCTCGCGCCCGGCGTCGGTGGGATGCACCCGCCCCGCCACCTGTTCCACCAGCGGCAGTTGCAACGTGTCGCACAGCTTGCGGATCTGCATCGAGACCGTCGGCTGGGTCAGGTTCAGCGCCTCGGCCGCCCGGGTAAAGCCGCCCAGCCGCACCACGGTTTCGAAAATCTGCAGCTGGCGCAGGGTGATACCCTGGATGAACAACCCGCCGGGGGGATCTGACATAGCCATTTATCTATACTCTGAATAGAAACTATCGATTTTGATTTATATTCGCAAACTGGCATACTGTCCACAGCGGCGCCTTCGTGCCGCCTAGGGATTCAATCGACGCGAAAGGCAAGGGAGAACCATGGCCAAGTCATACAAAGCGGGTGTGAAGGAATACCGCGATACATATTGGGAGCCGGAGTATACGCCCAAGGACAGCGATATCCTGGCGTGCTTCAAGATCACGCCGCAGGCCGGCGTCCCGCGCGAGGAAGCCGCCGCCGCCGTGGCCGCCGAAAGCTCGACCGGGACCTGGACCACGGTGTGGACCGACCTGCTGACCGATCTGGACTATTACAAGGGCCGCGCCTACGCGATTGAAGACGTGCCCGGCGACGACGACGCCTTCTACGCCTTCATCGCCTAC
>JAJRUE010000097.1 GCA_024277955.1 Alphaproteobacteria bacterium
GCGCGCGCGTTGGGGCGCGCGAACGCGACCGCGCCAAAGATCAGATGCGCCGGGACGTTCACAATCGGGCCTTTTTTAATCCTGTCATCGCGTTTATGCCTCGACCATAGCGTGAAGGGGGCGACATGGCCAAGGCGATCATGATCCAGGGGGCGGGCTCGAACGTGGGCAAGTCGATGATCGTCGCCGGGCTGGCGCGCGCGGCCCAGCGGCGCGGGATCGCGGTCGCGCCGTTCAAGCCGCAGAACATGTCGAACAACGCCGCCGTGACCTCGGACGGCGGCGAGATCGGGCGCGCCCAGGCGCTGCAGGCGCGCGCCGCCGGGATCGCGCCGCACAGCGACATGAACCCGGTGCTGCTCAAGCCCGAAACCGATACCGGCGCGCAGGTTATCGTGCAGGGCAAACGCTTTGCCACCCTGAGGGCGCGCGACTATGGCCGGGCCAAGGCGCAGCTGCTGCCCCGGGTTCTGGAAAGCTTCCACCGGCTTTCGGCGCGCGCCGATCTGGTGCTGATCGAAGGCGCCGGCAGCCCGGCCGAGATCAACCTGCGCGCCGGCGACATCGCCAACATGGGCTTTGCCGAGGCCGCGGATATCCCGGTGGTGCTCGTGGGCGACATCGACCGCGGCGGGGTGATCGCCCAGCTTGTCGGCACCCATGCGATCCTGCCGGAGGCCGACCGCGACCGGATAAAGGGCTTTGTGATCAACAAGTTCCGGGGCGACCCGGCGCTGTTCGATGAAGGCGTTTCGCAGATCGTCGCCCGCACCGGCTGGGCCGCGCTGGGGGTGTTGCCGTGGTTCGACGCGGCCTGGCACCTGCCCGGCGAAGACGTGCTTGACCTCGCGTCCCGCCCCGGCGGCGCGCTCAAGATCGCGGTGCCGCAACTGGGGCGCATGGCCAATTTCGACGATCTCGATCCGCTGTCGGCGGACCCTGGCGTCAGCCTCGAAATCATCGCCCCCGGGCGCGCCCTGCCCGGCGATGCGGCGCTGGTGCTGATCCTCGGCACCAAGAACACCATCGCCGACCTCGCCGCCTTTCGCGCCAACGGCTGGGATATCGACCTGCAGGCGCATATCCGCCGGGGCGGGCATGTGCTGGGGATTTGCGGCGGCTATCAGATGCTTGGGCGCGAGATTGCCGACCCCGACGGGATCGAAGGCCCCCCCGGGCGCACCGCCGGCCTCGGCTTGCTGGACGTGACCACGGTGATGACCCCGCAAAAGCGCCTGGCGCTGGGCGAAGCGCGCTGTCGCGACAGCGGCCATCCGGTAAGCGGCTACGAAATCCACCTGGGCGACACCACGGGCGCCGATTGCGCCCGCCCCTGGCTCGACCTCGACGGCAAGCCGCACGGCGCCAGTTCTCAAGACGGGCTAGTGCGGGGCTGCTACCTGCATGGGCTCTTTGCCGCCGACAAGTTCCGCGCGGCATTCCTGCGCCGGCTGGGCCACGAAGGCCGGGCGTTTTCGCAACAGGCGCGTATCGAAGCCACGCTTGATCAGCTGGCCGGCCACCTGGAAACCCATCTCGACATCGACCGGCTGTTCGCCCTGGCTGCCCCGGTGCACGGCCCCTGACCCGGCACGGCTGCCGCGACTGCCCCGGCGGAGCGGCGCGCCGCCGCCGCAGGCGGCCCGACAATGAACTTGCGCCCGCAAGCGGGCGCTCCGCCTGGCAACACCCCGGGCCGGACGCCCGGCACGGCTCAGTCCGGAATGTCGCGGGTGATCGCGCGGGCGATTTCCTGGCGCACCATCTTGCGCACGTTCCGGGTGATGGTTTCGCCCAAACGGCCGCGCAGCTCGTCGCGCACCACCTCGGTGATCATCTCGCGCAGCGCTTCCACGTCCAGGTAGACATCGTCGTCATCAACCACCTCGCCGCCGGCGCGTCCGACCGCGGGCACGGCTTCCGGCGCGTCCGCCACCTCCGACGCCGCATCGCGCGCCGCGTCCGGCACCACCGGGCGCGGCCCGGTGGGGGGCGCGGATGGAGGCTCCTGCGGGCGCGGCGTCATCGCCGGGCTCGACAGAACATAGGGCTTGTCGTCCGAATGGCTGAACACCGGCGCGGCGGCCGCCTGATCGGCCTCGCCATCGCCCCCGGCATCCGCCGGCTGGTCGCCCGCGCCTTGCGCGCCTGCATCCTGCGCCCCTGCGCCGGGGGCGGTCTCGGGGGCGGTCTCGGGGGCGGTCTCGTCGCCCGCCGGGTCTTTCGCGTGGGTGTTGTCCACCACTTCAAAGATCCGCAGGCTGGGCGGGCGGTCGATTTCCGGCTCGGTTCCGTCGGGTTCCCAATCGTCACCGGCCCGGTTCACCGCCGCTTCCAGCTCGGCGATCCGCGCTTCCAGAGTCGTGACCGGCGCCGGGGACGGGTCTGCGCCCCGTGATGCCCCCTGTGGCGCGCCGCGTGGCTCTCGGCGGGGCGCGCCGTCATCAACCTCCTGAGAATCCCCGCCCGGCGCAGAGGCCGCCCGCCGGGCGCTCATCCGTTCAAGCTCTTGCTGCCAGGCGCGTTCCATCGCCAGAAAATCCGGGTTCGGCGGGGCCTCTTGTGGCGTTTCCGGCGCGTCCGCCGCCTGTGTTGCCCGCGCAAACGGCGCGGCGCGTTCCCCCGCCGCCGGACGGGCATCGCCCGCACCGCCGCCGCGAACATCGGTCAGGTCTGCGGGGGCGTGGCGAAACATATCGCCCGACGATTCGCGGGGCGCATCGGCGGGGTCACGGGGCGAAGTTGCGGGCGAAGCTGCAGGCGCATCTGCGGACACACCATCGAAAACCCGGAAAGCCGGGGTCAGGACAAAGCGGTCGCTGCTCGCCGCCTCGTCGGTTTTTTTCTTGTCGCCTTCTGACACGAGCCGCCTGATCGAGGACAGGACATCATCAATTTCAACATTCGCCATACGTTCGACTTCACCAGTCACTTCCGCCCCACAAGTTTCAGTCTAGACAAATCGGGCCGTTCACACAACTGATAGCCCGCGCGCGCCAGGCCCCGCCGGCGCGACAGCGGCGCACAGCCGCCGCCAGGCACCGCCCGGCGTCGCCAGCCGCACCGACGGCTGGGGCGGCGGCGGGGGCGGCGGCGGTCCGGTCAGTTCCGGCCGAGGCTTTTCAGCAGGCTGTCCAGACGCTGGCCCTGCGGGCTGACCCGGTGCGTGGGGGCGTTCTTGACGGCGTTGTAATAGGCTTCGGGGTCGTATTGCGCGACCCCCAGGCGCAGGTGCGACACCGTCATCAGACCCATCGCCGCCAGCAGGTTGTAGACCGCAAGATAACGGTCGGTGCGGGCCGAAACCTCGCTCGCCTGGGCGTCCAGCAGTTCCTGTTCGGCGTTCAGCACGTCCAGGGTGGTGCGCGATCCGACCTCGGCTTCCTGCGTGGCGCCGCGCAGGGCGACGCGGGCGGCACGGATCTGCTGCGCCGTCGCTTCCAGCCCGGCGCCGGCCACCGAAAGACGCGCCCAGGCGTCGCCGACATTCTGATCGACCGAGGCCCCGGCCAGGTGCAGCCCGGCGCGCGCGGCGTCGCGCTGGGCGGCGGCCTTGCGGTCACGCGCGGCGATCGCGCCGCCCTGATAGATCGGCCCGCTCAGCTGAATGCCCACCGCCGAACTGTCGTTGCCATCCTGGTCGACGGCCACCTGCGCGGTCCCCGACAGGGTCGGCAAGACAGCGGCGGCGGCAATCTCGGCGTTCAGATCGGCGATCTTCACGCCCCGGCGCGCCTGCGACAGGTCCGGGTGGTTCTGCCGGGCGATCGCGCGCGCCGATGCCAGCGAAGCGGCGGTGGCGGGCGGCGTCGGCAGCGGCTGAAGCGTTCCGGGGTAATGGCCGATCGCGGCGCGGTATTCTTCGCGGGCGACGGCCAGGTTGCCGCGCGCCGCCGCAAGCGCGGCCTTCGACGACGCCAGGCGCGCTTCGGCAATGGCGACGTCGGTGCGGGTCACGTCGCCGACATCGAACCGGTCCCTGGCGGCGCGCAACTGTTCGCCGATCAGGCGCAGGTTGTTTTCGCGCAGCGCAACGATCGAGCCTTCGCGCAGCACGTTGGCATAGGCCGACACCGCGCGCAGCAGAACCTTCTGTTCCACCCCGACCAGCGCGTCGCGCAACGACAACACGTTTTCGCGGGCCACGGCCTTGCGCTTTTGCGACCGCCCGAAATCGTAAAGCAGCATCTGCGCCGAGATCTGCAGGTTCGACGCGGTTTTCTGGCTGATCGACGAATAGTTCGACGCCAGCACGTAATTCACCACCGGGCGCAGCCCCGCGACCGCCAAGGCGAAATCTTCGTCGGCGGCGCGCAACAGCGCCCGGTTCTGGTCCAGAAGCCCGGAATTCTTGTAGGCCGACACCAGCGCATCCGACAGCGTTTCCGCCCGCGCCGGCGCGGCCAGCCCCAGCGCCATGACCAACGCCAGCGCCAACAGCGCCAACCCCGACGGCATCGCCCGTTTCATCGCGCTCAAGATCATCAGAACCGTCCTTGTCACCGCGCCCGGGCCGGCTGACCCGACTTCACCGCATTCATTGCCCCCGCACCGCCTCGGCACCGGGCGCGCCCGGCCACCCCGAACGCCCTGCCCGACCAGAAAACCGCCATCAAAGCACGAAGGCGCGGCGCGCTTCGAACCCCGGCAACACCGGCGCCCCGGCATTGAAAGCGAACCGCCAGGACAGTTTGCCGTCGAACTTGTAGCCGATGCGGCAGACCCCCAGCGCGCCTTCCAGGAAGATCGCCGCAATGCGGCCCCCGTCCTTGAGCTGATCGACCAGCGCGTCGGGCACGTGTTCGACGCCGCCCTCGATGCAGATCGCGTCATAGGGCCCGTGTTTCGCGGCGCCTGCGGCCAGTTCGCCCTGGATCACGGCCACGTTGTCGCAGCCCTGTTCACCCAGAATGCGCTCGGCCTCCGAGGCCATCTGCGCATCTTCTTCCAGCGCCACCACGGCTTCGGCCAGATGGGCGATGACCGCGCTGGAATAGCCCAGCGCAGCCCCCACGTCCAACACCAGTTCGTCGGGCTGAATATCCAGCGCGTCCAGCATCTTGGCCAATGTGCGCGGCTCCAGCAGCACGCGCCCGCCGCCCAGGTCGATATTGCCGCCCGCATAGGCGGCTTCACGCTTGGTATCGGGAACGTAGGCTTCTCTGGGGACGCTGAGCATGGCCTGGATCACCGGGAATTTGGTTACATCCGAGGGACGCACCTGGGTATCCACCATCGTGGTTCGGCGAGCGAGGTAGTCTGCCATGATCTAAACTCTTCGGTTCGGGCTTTACCCGTGCGTTTTGACACAGTTTTCCGGGGGCGGCAACATCGAGCTGCCCGGCCCAGCGCCCCCGCCGACGGCCCCGCCAACCGACCCGCCGACGCCCCGTCCCGGCGCCGGCGCGGACCGGGCTTCGGCGCCGCAGGGAACCGGCGGCACCCTGCGTCGACAATGCGTCTTGCACGCCTGCGGGGCTTGCGCTAAACCGCCAAGGCTTCCCGGGAGCTTTGGCGAGTTGGCGGAGTGGTTACGCAGCGGATTGCAAATCCGTGTACACCGGTTCGATTCCGGTACTCGCCTCCAATAAAATCAAAGACTTAGCGGA
>JAJRUE010000098.1 GCA_024277955.1 Alphaproteobacteria bacterium
GACCGCCGCCATCACGCCCAGCGGGATCGACAGGGCGATTTCCAGAACGATGGTGAACAGCGCCAGCTCGACCGTGGCGGGAAGCGCCTGGCGGATGTCCTGCATGACCGGGCGGCTGGTCAGCAGCGATTTCCCGAGATCGCCCTGCGTCAGCCCGACCAGGTAATGCCACAGCTGCAGCACGATGTTTTCGTTCAGCCCCATCTCGCGGCGCAGTTCGGCGACCTGATCCGGGGTCGCCAGCGGGCCAAGCGCAATGCGGGCCGGATCGCCGGGCACGATGCGCGCGATGACAAAGATCAGGATCGCCAATCCGATCAGGACCAGAAACAGGGTCGCCGCCCGTTTTGTCAGGTGTAATGCCACGCAGATGCCTCCCTGACACCCTCGATGGCAGAACGATCACGTTTTAGGACCTGTGGACAATCATCTTGAAGCAATGAGTGCGGCGACAAGGTTCCAGTTGGCGGCATAGCTGCAGTCCGTTTTGTCGTATCGCGTGGCTATCCCCCTGAATTCCTTTATTTTTGCAAAGTAATTTTCGACCAGATGCCGCCACTTGCAAGCATGGGTATCGTATGGGCGTTCGTGTTTTCGGTTCGATCTGGGCGGGATCACGGCGGCCCGCGCCGCGCTCGCCGAGTTCCTCGAGCAACCGGTTCGCGTCGAACGCCTTGTCTGCCAGAAGCGCTCCGAACGACACGCCCCTGATCAGCGGCGCTACCCCTTTCATGTCATGCGCCTGCCCCGGCAGCAGCAGAAACCGCACCAGATTGCCGAGCGCATCGACCAGCGCCACGATCCTGGTTGTCAGGCCGCCGCGCGAGCGCCCGATGGCCTGAGCCTGAGACCCCCTTTTGCGCCAGATGCCTTCTGGTGAACCGAAACGATGGCGGCATCGATCAGGGCATATTCGAGGTCGGGGTCATCGCTCATCGCCTTGAAAAGATTCTCGAAAACACCCGCCTTTGCCCATCGGCGAAATCGCCGGAACTGGGTATTCCAGTTGCCGAAGACTGGTGGCAGATCGCGCCAGGGGCACCCGGTCCGACCCCGCCAGAACACCGCCTCCAGAAACAGGCGATTGTCCTTCGCGGTCGCACCGGCATCGCTGGACTTCCCTGGCAGGTGCGGCTCAAGCCGATGCCAAACCCGATCCGTCAAAACAAAACGCTGCTCGCTCATTCAAACCTCCCTTTGGGAAGCTTGAATCACAAATCGTCAAAAAGGCGAATCCTGATTGTCCACAGGCCCTAATAGACTAGGAATTCTGCAAACTCTCGTTTAACTCAATTTTTTCCACAAGTTCCCCCCTTTTTGAAACTTGGTAGACCCGTAGCGGCTTGGAAACATGGTATTTTATCGCCGCCTCGGACAGGCCCAGCTTGCGCGCGATCTGCTTGTTCGTGGCGCCGTTCTTCAACGCCATAAGAACGCGCATCTTCTGCGGCGTGATCCCCAGCCCGGCCAACTCTTCGGGCAGGCTGTAGCTGGCCTGTATCAGCCGGTGGATATGCCGTGCCATGCGCGCCAGCTGCCGGTGGCCGCGCGCAAACGTCCCGGTGGCCAGACGGGCCGAAACCTTGGCAACCACTTCGCGATGCTCCAGAAACACCTCGGACAGGCCTTCGTTCACCGCCAGGCGCATGGTGCGTTCGACATGCTGGCGCAGAAGCGCCGGTTGCGCCGCGCTCCGAGGCCCGGATCAGTTCCATCACCGCCCGCCGGCGCAGCGTCGCCGGGCCAGAGCCCATCGCCGCCAGGGTTTCGGCCGGGTCCAGCTTGCCCTGCACGGTTTCGCACACCGCCTGCCCCATGGCGCTGAAGATCCCCTGCTGCAGCGCCTCGTCGATGGCGTGGCGGGCCTCTTCGACGCGCCCGTCCAGCAGGTTGATATTGGCCTGAACCACATCCAGCGCCACCGAAAATTCACCCTGGCTGCGGTGGTAATCCACCTGGCTTTCCCTCAGGAACTCCAGCGCGCAGGCACGGCCTTTCAGGAAATACAGGCTCATCGCGCCGATCCGGCATATCTGGACGGTGATTTCGGCGGTGTTTTCCGAACGCACCAGCTGGCGCCGGATTTCTTCGGCCCGGGCGGGGATGTGATCAAGCCGGCCCTGTTCGAAATCGATCGCCAGACGGACGATCTCCATGATTTCGCGATCAGAGCCGTAGGACACGCCCGCCTCTTCGAGAAACCGCGCAGCGGCGCCCAGGTGACGCCGGGCGTGCTTGAGATCCCCGGTGACCACCGACAGATCGGCCAGATGCTGGTGGATGAAGAACTGCAGATAGGGCTTGCCGGCGCGGCCGTAGCTGTCCAGCGCCCGGCGCCCGAAACTGCGCGCTTCCTCGATCCGGTTGAGCCGCACGAATATCAGCAGCATGCAATTGTAATAGATCCCCTCGGACAGGGGCCGGTCGATGGGCAGGTGGCTTTCCAGGTTGATCCAGCGCTTCACCTTGTCCGGGGTCAGATGTTCGCCCAGCCGGATGCCGACGCTCAGTTCGATCAGGTCGAACATGTGGGTTTTCCAGAACCGGATCGCGCCATCGTCCAGCATGGACTTGGCCCGGCGGGCGCGCCCCTGCTTGGACAGATGTTCGCAATACAGCCCGAAAAAGACTTCGCTTTCCAGATGCGCGTCCCCGGGCAGCGCCTCGATGATCCGGGCCAGCGGCTCGTAGCCGTAGAGAAAGGCGAAATCCATGCCGCCCAGGTCTAGCAGCTCGCGTTGCGCTTCCTCCAGCCGACCGCGTTCGAGCAGCCGGACGACGCCGGCCTCGATGCCCTCGCCGGGCGCGCGGTCAGACCCGGTGTGCTGAGGCCCATGTGTCATGGCCGGTATCCTGTCCCTTCTGCCGGTGCCTTTTCAAGGGAACAGTTCGCCCCCCCGAAACCGCCCGAAACCGCCCGAAACCGTCACCGCTCCGGCGCGCCTTCAGCGCGCAGCCCCCCAGCCGCCGCCGTTGGCGGTGGCGATCGCAACCCGGTCGCCGGCCTGCAGTCGGACGCCGCTGAGAAAGGCGCGGCTTTCGACAGTGCCGTCGGCGCGCTGCACCACAAGCCGGTTTCGCCCCCCTTCCCCCCCGCCCGCGACGCCCCAGACCGGCACGTTGAAATGGCTGAAGCCCGCCGAAAGCTGCGCCGGGGCGTTCATCTCGTAAAGCAGGTCAAGCCCCCGCCCGCCGGGATGGCGCGCCGCGCCGGGCGCCTTGTCGCTCAGCTTCTTGTGCAGCACCGTCAGCCCGTAGCGCGCCTCGGCCACCTCGACCGGGCAGTTGTAGGTTTCGCCGTGGCTGGCCGAATACATGGCGTCCAGACCGGGCCGGTCGGCGGTGCCGCCCCATCCGCCCATCTGTGGCTCGACCATCGTGTAGCGCCGGCCGGTGCGCGGGTGGACGCCGGCCAGAACCGTCCCGCAGATCGAGGCGAAATGCCCCGCCGGCAGCCGCTCGGGCATCGCCTGCGCCAGGCAATGCCACAGCATGTCGTAAAGCTTGATCCGGGTTTCAAAGTAGAACCCGTGCGGGGCGGCGCCGGTGGCGTGAAACACCGTGCCGGGCGCGCTCAGCACCTCGAGCGGGCGAAACGAGCCTTCGTTGGCGAACAGGTCCGGGTCGACCAGCGCCTTGAAGATCATCTGGCAGGCGATCACCGCGCCGTCGCGGCTGGTGTTGTAGGGCGCCGCCACCTGGGCCGGGTTGTCACGCAGATCCACCTGCATCTTTTTCGGCGTAATGCGGATGCGGGCGCGCCACACGGCGCCGTCGTCCTGGGTTTCTTCGATGGCAAAGCTGCCCTGTCGCAAGGAGGCCAGGCCATTCAGGCTGCGCTGTTCGCCTTCCTCGAAAAGCCCGGCGATGGCGGCGGCGAGGGCGCCGGCCCCGTAGCTGTCAACAAGCGCGCCTATGCGCCGGGCCGCGCGGCGCGATGCGGCGATCTGCGCCCAGAGATCGCCGCGCACGAAATCCGGCAGGCGCGAATTGGCGACCATGATGTCAAGGACCGACGCCAACAGCCGCCCGGCCGCGAACAGCCGGACGGCGGGCAGGCGCAGTCCTTCCTGGAAAATCTCGGTCACATCCGTGGCCATGGACCCGGGCGTCTTGCCGCCGATGTCGTTCCAGTGGGCGATCGAGGCCGCCCAGGCCACCAACCGCCCTTCGGCAAAAACCGGCTGCGCGATCACCACGTCGTTGAGATGCGTGACCCCGCCGAAATAGGGATCGTTGGTGATGAACACATCGCCCTGGACGATGGTTTCGGGTGCGTGCAACTCAAGGATGCGCCGGACCGCCTTGTCCAGCACCCCCACAAAGGTGGGGATGCCGGCGCCGCTGCTGACCAGGCGCCCCTGCGCGTCCGTGATCCCGGTGCCGACATCGAGCACCTCGTAGATGATCGGGCTCATGGCGGTCTTTTTCAGCACCGAAAACATTTCGTCCGCGGCAGCCGTCAACCCGGCCTGGATGACCGTCAACGTAAAAGGGTCCGATGCCGGCGTGGCCAAACCTAGCCCCCAGCCACATGCAGGTCGCGCGGCATTTCCGAAAGGATTTCGGGGCCGTCGGCGCGCAGATGGACGATGTCTTCCAGGCGCACGCCGAACCGGTTTGGCAGATAGATTCCGGGCTCGATGGA
>JAJRUE010000099.1 GCA_024277955.1 Alphaproteobacteria bacterium
ACGTTTCCTGGGCGGGTTTGGCGCGGCGACATTGCTGCGCGCCGGCCACGACACCCCCATCCGTGTGCGCCCGGCCGCCGCCCTTGCCGAAGCGACGCTGTTCACAACGTTCCCCGAACTGGGAACCCAGACCGAGGCCGCGGCCTTTGCCAGCCTCGCCGCCAAGGTGCGCCTGACCCGCTACGGCATGGATTGCTACGCCTATGCGCTGCTGGCGCTGGGCACGGTCGACCTGGTGGTCGAAGCCGGGCTGAACCCCTACGACATCCAGGCCCCGATCGCGCTGATCCAGGCAGCCGGCGGCATCGTCACCGACTGGCGGGGCCGCCCGGCGCATGACGGCGGCCGGGTGGTGGCCGCCGCCAGCCCGGCGCTGCACGACCAGGCGCTGGAAATCCTGTCGCAAGCCCCCGAGGGCTGACCCCGCAACCTGCCCTCCAACCTGACCCCGAAAACCTGAACCGGGCTTGCACCAAGCCGGCGCGCCGGTTATATTCACCCCAAGGCGCACGAGTCCTTCCCCCTTCTGTCGGCGCCCCGCTCACACTTCACCGAAGGGGCGACAATGAAGTGTGAGGGCCCCATGCCAACCGAAATCCTGATCCGAAATGCCGACACCATCCTGACCATGGACGATGCGCGGCGCGAACTGAACGGCGCCGACATCCTGCTGCGCGACGGCGCGATTGCCGCGCTCGGCGCCGGGCTGACCACCCCCGGCGAGGTGATCGACGCCACCGGCTGTCTGGTGACGCCGGGGCTGGTCAACACCCATCACCACCTCTACCAGACGCTGACCCGCGCGGTGCCCGGCGGCCAGGACGCGCTGCTGTTTGGCTGGCTGCAGACGCTCTACCCGATCTGGGCGCGATTCGGCCCCGAGGAAATGCGCGTCTCGGTCCTGATCGGGCTTGCGGAACTGGCGCTGTCGGGCTGTTCACTAAGCTCGGATCACTTGTATCTTTTCCCCAACGGCGCGCGGCTGGATGACACCATCGACGCCGCCGCCCAGATCGGCCTGCGCTTCCACGCCACCCGCGGCGCCATGTCGATCGGCCAAAGCGACGGAGGCCTGCCCCCCGACAGCCTGGTCGAAGCCGAAGCCGCCATCCTGGACGATTGCATCCGGCTGATCGACCGCTACCACGACCCGCGCCCGGGCGCGATGCTGCGCATTGGCATCGCCCCCTGTTCGCCGTTTTCGGTCAGCCGCGAGCTGATGCGCGACGCGGCGATCCTGGCGCGCGACAAGGGGGTGATGCTGCACACCCACCTGGCCGAGAACGACGAAGACATCGCCTATTCGCTGGAAAAGTTCGGCTGCCGCCCCGGCCAGTATGCCGAGGATCTGGGCTGGACCGGCGACGATGTGTGGCATGCCCATTGCGTCAAGCTGGATGGTTCGGAAATTGATCTTTTTGCCCGCTCGGGCACCGGGGTCGCCCATTGTCCATGTTCGAATTGTCGCCTTGGCTCGGGGATCGCGCCGGTGCGCGCGATGCGCGACGCCGGGGTCAAGGTGGGGCTGGGGGTGGACGGTTCTGCCTCGAACGACGCGGGCAATATCGTGGCCGAGGCCCGCCAGGCGATGCTGCTGCAGCGGGTTCGCAACGGCGCCGACGCGATGAGCGCGCGCGAAGCCCTGTTCATCGCTACCCGCGGCGGGGCGCAGGTTCTGGGGCGCGACGATTGCGGGCAGCTGACGGCCGGCATGCGCGCCGACCTGGCGATCTGGGACATGCGCGGGATCGAGGCCGCCGGCACTTGGGACCGCGCCGCCCTGCTGCTGGCCGGGCCGATGCAGGTGCGCGACCTGCTGGTGGACGGGCGCGCGGTGGTGCGCGACGGGCGGGTCGTGACCTTCGATCTCGACCACGCCATCCGCCGCCAGAACCAGTTGGCGGCGGCCCTTGCCGGCGGCTGAGCCGCCCTCGCGCCACCGGCGGATTTCCGCGCGTCGCCGGCGGCCATCTGCCGGCTCGAATTTCGACACATTTTCATGCTTGAATCGCCCGGCGCCACCAGAGACACCGGCGCAGCACGTCATCTTCTGGAGCGGCCGGATGAAACCCCGGATGAAAGCATTGAACGCCGCAGCGGTTCTGGCCCTGATCGGGCTGACCGCCTGCGGTTCCAGTATCTCGGGGCCCGGTATTTCGGGGCCCAACCCGGTGCGCGGCTCGGGCGGTTCGGCGACGACGGTCGTGGGAACCTTTCCGGCGTTTCAAAGCGACATGAACAACGCCCGAAAGGGACCCGGACTGAACCCGCTGTCCTATAACGCCAAGCTGGCCGCCGCCGCCCAGGCCCATGCCAACGACATGTCCACCAACGGTTTTTTCGACCACGTGGGGTCCGACGGCAGCACCTTTGGCCAGCGCATCCGCGCCCAGGGCTACAACTATGCCTGGGCCGGCGAAAACATCGCCTGGGGTTATGCCAGCGAAGCCGCCCTGTTTGCCGCCTGGATGAATTCTCCGGGACACCGCGCCAACATCCTGTCCGCCGAGCCGACCGAGTTCGGCCTGGCGCTTGCGCCCGGCAACTACTGGGTGCTCGAACTGGCGCGCCCGCTGCCCTGAGGGTATTCGCGGCCCGCGATCCAGACCGTGCGCACCGCCCGGTCGTCGCCCATCATGATGGTCGCGAACAGCGCTTCCCAGATGCCGGCTGCGCGCGCCGCACGCTGCGCGATCGCCGGGGTCGAGGCCAGGTCCAGCACCACGATATCCGCGTCCTGCCCGGCCGCCAGATTGCCGATCCGATCCTCAAGCCGCATCGCCCGCGCCGCGCCCCGGGTGGCCAGCCACCACAGCTGCGCCGGGTGCAGCGCGGTGCCGCGCAGCTGTGCCACCTCATAGGCCGCGGCCATGGTGCGCAGCATCGAAAACGACGACCCGCCGCCGGTATCGGTCGCCAGCCCGATCCGCTGCCCCTCGGCCATCAGCCCGGCCATATCGAACAGGCCCGAGCCGATAAAGGTGTTCGATGTCGGGCAATGCACCAGCGCTGCGCCGGTTTCGCGCAGCCGGTCGCGTTCGCGCGCCTTCAGGTGGATCGCATGGCCGAACATCGCATTTTCGCCAAGCAGGCCAAAGGCTTCGTAGGTGTCGAGATAGTCGCGCGCCTGCGGGAACAGCCCCGCCACCCAGTCGATTTCCGGCAGTTGTTCCGACAGGTGGGTCTGCATCAGGCACTCCGGATGCTCGGCCCAGAGCGCCCCCAGCGCCGCCAGCTGATCGGGCGTCGAGGTGGGCGAAAACCGCGGTGTGATCGCATAGCCCAGCCGCCCCTTGCCGTGCCATTTTTCCAGCAGCCGCTTGCTGTCGTCATAGGCGCTTTGGGCGGTGTCCAGCAGCTCTTCGGGGGCGTTGCGATCCATGCAGGTCTTGCCCGCCACCACCCGCATCCCGCGCGTTTGCGCTTCGGTGAAAAAAGCCTCGACGCTTTCGGGGTGGATGGTGCAGAAACTGGCGACCGTGGTGGTGCCGTTGGCGGTCACAAGGTCGAAATAGCTGCGCGCCGTTCGGGCCGCGAAATCTGCATCGCCAAACCGCATTTCTTCGGGAAAGGTATAGGTGTTCAGCCAGTCGATAAGCTGCTTGCCCCAACTGGCGATGATCGCGGTCTGCGGGTAATGCGCATGCGCATCCACGAACCCGGCGCTGATCAGCCCGTCGCCATAGTCCTGCACCTGAGCGCGCGGATGGGCGGCGCGCAGTTCATCCGCTTCGCCGACCGCGGTGATCCGGTCGCCTTCGATCAATACGCCGCCGCGCCGTCGCCAGCGGGCCGCTTCTTCGACCGGCTGGTGAAACGGGTCGCCTTCGAAGGCAAGGGTCTGGCCTAGCAACAGCCGGGGGGGCTTCATCGCGCGCTCCTGTAACGGACACCCAGTTTAGGCGGTGAAAATCGCCGGGTAAATCGCCGATTATCCCCTGTTTCTTTGAAACTGTTTTGCCTAATGTGGCACGAAACAAGGGGCCTGCGATGAGCGAACAGACCACGGTCGAGGACGAGCGCGACGACGACGTATACGCGCTGGACAAGGGCACGGTGGACGCGGTGCTCGACGCCGTTGATCGGGGTGACCAGGCGGCGCTGAGCGCGCTGATGGAGCCGATGCACGCCGCCGACATCGCCGACCTTCTCGAACAGATTGGGGCGGCGGACCGGCAGCGGCTGGTGCGGCTCTACGGCAAGAAATTCGACGGCGAAATCCTGTCGGAACTCGACGAGGCCATTCGCGAAGAGATCATCGAAACCCTCAATCCGCAGGTTCTGGCGGATGCGGTGCGCGAACTGGAAACCGACGATGTCGTGGACATCATCGAGGATCTCGACGAACCCCAGCAGGAAGCCATCCTTGATGCGCTGGAAGATGTCGACCGGGTCGCCGTCGAACAGGCGATGGCCTATCCGGAGTTTTCCGCAGGCCGCCTCATGCAGCGCGAACTGGTGGCGGTTCCGGAACACTGGAAGGTTGGGCAAGCCATTGACTATATTCGTAAAAACGACAACCTTCCGGAACAGTTCTACCACCTGTTCCTGGTCAATCCGCGCATGGAGCCGGTCGCCTACGTCACCCTCGGCCGGCTGCTGTCGGCCCGCCGCGACACCGCCCTTCGCGACATCACCGAAGACAGTTTCCGCACCTTCGATGTGACCGAAGACGAAGCCGATGTCGCCTATGCCTTCAACCAGTATCACCTGATTTCGGCGCCGGTGGTGGACCAGGACGGCCGCCTCGTCGGGATGATCACCATCGACGACGCCATGCAGGTGCTGGACGAAGAACACGAAGAAGACATCCTGCGCCTGGCCGGTGTCGGCGACGGCAGCCTGTCGGACCGGGTGCTGGAAACCACCCGCCAGCGTCTGCCCTGGCTGGTTGTCAACCTGGTGACCGCGATCGTGGCCTCGCTGGTGATCGCCCAGTTCCAGGATCTGCTGGCGCAGTTCGTGGCGCTCGCGGTGCTGATGCCGATCGTCGCCTCGATGGGCGGCAACGCCGGGACGCAATCGCTGACGGTGGCGGTGCGCGCCATCGCCACGCGCGACCTGACCGGCTCGAACGTCTGGCGGGTGATCCGGCGCGAAGTGCTGGTGGGGCTGGCCAACGGGCTGGTGTTTGCGGTGGTGATGGGCGTTGTCGGGGCGATCTGGTTCGGCACGCCGGTGCTGGGGGTGGTGATCGCGCTGGCGATGGTGGTCAACCTGGTGGTAGCCGGGCTGGCCGGGATCATCGTGCCGGTGGCGCTGGAAAAGGCCGGGGTGGACCCGGCGCTTGCCTCGGGGGCCTTTGTGACGACGGTCACCGATGTGGTTGGTTTCTTTGCGTTTCTCGGCCTCGCCGGGGTGCTGTTGCTATGACCGGACCGGCAGACATCAGCGCCGCCAAGGCCGCGGCCCGCACCGCCGCCTTCGCCCGCCGCAAGGCCGCCCACGCAGCCCAGACCGGCGCGGTCGCGGCCCGCCACCTGCTGACCTTTGTGCAGGCGCAGCCGCCCGGCCCGATCTCGGGCTACATGCCGATCCGCACCGAAATCGATCCGCTGCCGGCGATGCGCGAACTGGCCGAAACCCGAACCATCGGCGTGCCGGTGATCCTTGGCCCCGGCCAGCCGCTGGCCTTCCACCGCTGGACCCCCGATGCCGCCATGCAGGATGGCCCGTTCGGCGCAAAAATCCCGCAAGACCCCGTCCCCGTCACCCCGCGCATCCTGATCCTGCCGCTGGTCGCCTTCGACAGGCGCGGCTTCCGCCTCGGCTACGGAGGCGGCTTTTACGACCGTACCCTAGCACAGCTGCGCGCCGCCGGCCCGGTGCTTGCGGTGGGTTTCGCCTATGCGGCCCAGCAGTCCGAAAACCTGCCCACCGAATCCACCGACCAGCCGATGGACGCCGTGATCACCGAGAACGGGGTCACCGAATTCGTCCGCGCCTGAACCATTCTTCTGTCCGAAAATATCCCCGCAGGCGGCGCCGATTCACAACGGCCAGAGAACCGGGATCATCAGGCTGGCCAGCAGCCCGACCGACAGGTTCAGCGGGATGCCGACGCGCAGGAAATCGGCAAACCGATACCCGCCAGGGCCATAGACCAGCATGTTGGTCTGATAGCCGATCGGGGTCGCAAAGGACGCCGACGCGGCCACCATCACCGCCACCACCAGCGGGCGCGCATCCACCCCCAGCGCGTCGGCCAGCCCGATGGCCACCGGCGTCACCACCACCGCCACCGCATTGTTGGACACCAGCTCGGTCAGCACCGAGGTCAGCAGGTAGATCGCCCAGACGATCAGGAACGGCGGCAGGGCCTTCAACCCCGGCGCCACCGCGCCCACGACCAGCTCGACCGCGCCCGAGCTTTGCAGGGCCGCGCCGACGGCCAGCATCGCGAAGATCAGCGTCAGCAGCCGCCCGTCGACAAAGGAAAACGCTTCTTCCGCGTCGATGCAGCGGGTCACCAGAACCAGCGCCACCGCCAGCACCGCCAGCAGAAAGATCGGCGCCACCCCAAGGGCCGCCAGCACCACCAGCCCGACGATCGCCGCCACCGCCAGCGGCGCGTGCGACCGCCGGTAGGCGCGCTGCGACGGTTGCGAGATGTTGACCATGTCCATGTCCACCGACAGGCGCTGGATGTCTTCGGGCGCGCCTTCCAGCAGCAACGTGTCGCCGACGCGCACCTCCAGATCGTCCAGCTGGCCGCTGATGTTCTGGTTTCGCCGGTGCACCGCCAGCGGGTAGACCCCGTAGCGCCGCCGCAGGCGCAAGTCCCCCAGCGTGCGCCCGACCATCCGGCAGCCGGGGGTGATCAGCACCTCAACCGTCGAGGTGCGCACCGAACTGAGCTTGTCGACCATTTGCAGCTGCGGGTTTTGTTGCAGGCCCAGAAGTTCGCTCATTTCGGTGCGCAGCACCACCCGGTCACCGGCCTGAAGCCGCACCGATCCCAGATCCCGGCGCAGCGAGGCATCGCCGCGCAACACGTCGATCAGCCGCACCCCTTCGCGGCGGAACAGGTCCACGTCGCGCACCGGCTGGCCGATCAGTTCGCTGTGTTCGGGGATGGCGACTTCGGTAAAGAACTTCATTCGCGACCGGTTGGTCAGCAGGCTGGCCATGCTGTCGCGATCGGGCAGCAGGCGCGGTGCGATGAACCGCAGATAGACCATCCCCCAGGCGACCAGCACGATGCCAAGCGGCGTTACCTCGAAGATCGAAAACGGCGCCATGCCCTGCCCGCGCGCCACCCCGTCGACCAGCAGGTTGGTCGAGGTGCCGATCAGCGTCAGCGTGCCACCAAGGATCGCCGCGTAGGACAGCGGGATCAGCAGTTTCGACGGCGCGGTCCCCAGCTTTTTCGCCAATTGCACGAAGACCGGGATCATCACCACCACAACCGGCGTGTTCGACACCACCGCCGAGGCCAGCACCACCACCGCCATCAGCGCCCCGATGGCCAGCGCCGGGTTGGTTTCGGCCCGGCGTTCGGCGAGCCTGGTAAAGGCGACCAGCGCCCCGGTGCGCACCAGCGCGCCCATCACGATGAACATCGCCGCGATGGTCCAGGGGGCCGGGTTGGACAGAACCGCCAGCGCCTGGTCGTAGGGCAGCACCCCAAGCAGCAGCATCAGCGCGACCCCGGCGATGGCGACCACCTCGGCCGGGTAGGCTTCGCGCAGGAAGAGAATGAACATGACCCCGACGACGGCCAGTGTCGCCATCGCCCCGGTGGTGGGATCCAGTGAGATCAGCCCGAACATGCCGCCACCCCCCTGCCGCGTCGCGCCATCATCGCCCGTGCCGGTCCGGCCTGCAAGGCCCCCGCCGCGCTCAGGCCGGAGAGGGTTGCAGCCGGCCGCCCTCGCGCACCATCTCGACGCGCGTCGCCTTGCCGGTGCGGTCGTCTGTTTCCACGAAAAGCCCGGCCAAGGTGGCGTCGCCGGTGGCGGGCACGAACCGTCCCTTGCCCATGCCGGTCACGAAACGGCGCAGCGGTTCGTCCTTTTCCATGCCGATGACCGAGTTGTAGTCGCCGCACATGCCCGCGTCACTCTGGTAGGCGGTGCCGCGCGGCAGGATCATCGCATCCGCCGTCGGCACATGGGTGTGGGTGCCCACGACCACGCTGGCGCGCCCGTCGCAGAAATGGCCCATGCCCATCTTTTCCGAGGTCGCTTCGCAATGCACATCCACCAGGCTGGCATTCACGAGCCCGCCCATCGGATGCGCCCGCAGGGTGGCGTCGATCGCCGAAAACGGATCGTCGAAGGGGCGTTTCATGAACACCTGTCCCAGCACCTGGGCGATCAGGATCTTGCGCCCGCCCGGCACGTCGTAGATGCGCGCGCCCTTGCCCGGCGCCGCCTTGGCATAGTTCAGCGGGCGCAGGATGCGCGGTTCGGTTTCGATGAACTGTATCATGTCCTTCTGGTCGAAGGCATGATCGCCCAGCGTCAGGCAATCCGCCCCCGCATCAAGTAGAATGCGCGCGTGCGCCGCGGTCAGGCCGGCGCCGTTGCTGGCGTTTTCACCATTGACCACCACGAAATCGGCGCGCAGCCGGTCGCGCAAGGGGGCGAGGCGTTCGGTGATGGCGCGCCGGCCGGCGCGGCCGACGACGTCTCCGAGGAACAGGATTTTCATGGGGTATGGGCCTAATCCCGCCGGCGCTTCGTTGCAAGCAGGTGTTTCAAGACGGTGGCGCCTGCGGCGCCCGGTTTTTTGGTTTTGCGCCCGCTAGCGCGGTCGCGGTGCCTCCGGCGGGGATATTTTCGGACAGAAGAAGTGGATGGGCTCTTCTTCTGTCCCGCAAAATATCCTCGGGGGTGAATGGGCCGCAAGGCCCAGAGGGGGCAGACAGCCCCCTTGGCTGCCGTTTGGCTACAAGGGCCAGAACACCAGGATCGCCGGGATCGACACCGCGACGACGAGGATTTCCAGCGGCAGGCCCATGCGCCAGTAGTCGCCGAAGGAATAGCCGCCGGGGCCGAGGATCAGGGTGTTGTTCTTGTGCCCGATCGGCGTGAGGAAGGCGCAGGACGCCGCCACCGCCACCGCCATCAGGAAGGGGTCGGGGTTGACCCCCAGGGATTGCGCCATCTGGATGCCGATCGGGGCGGCGACGATGGTGGTGGCGGTGTTGTTCAACACGTCCGAAAGCGTCATGGTGACTACCATCAGCACCGTCAGGATCGCCCATGCCGGCATGCCCCGGGTCAGGGTCACAAGCGCGTCCGAGATCAGCGCCGTGCCGCCCGAGGTTTCCAGCGCCGCCCCCAGCGGGATCATCGAGCCCAGCAGCACCACCACCGGCCAGGACACGTGGTCGTAGATGTCCGCGATCGGCAGGATGCGTGTCAGCACATAGCCCACCACCACCAGCCCCAGCGCCACCGGCAGGTAGATCAGCCCCAGTGATGCGGCCGCGACGGCGGTGCCGAACATGCCGATGGCCAGCCAGACCTTGCTCTGGTCGGTGACCAACAGGCCGCGCTCGGCCAGCGGCAGGACACCCAGCCATTCGACCACATCCGCGGTCTGTTCCGCCGGGGTCAGAAGCAGCAGGATATCACCGGTGCGAATCCGCGTCTTGCGGATCTGCTGGGTGATGCGCCTGCCGCCGCGCGAGATGCCCATCAGCACCGTGCGTTGCCGCCAGCCAAGCCCGATGGCCTGGGCGCTCTTGCCGCGGATGCGGGCGTCTTCGGGGACAACGACTTCGATCAGTTGCAGCCCTTCGCCGGCGGCCTGCAGCGCTTCTTGCCGCTTGCTGTCGGCGAAATCCAGCGCCAGCGCCGCGCGAAACTCGTCCAGCGCGTCGGGGCGCGCTTCCAGCACCAGCGCATCGCCCGCCTGCAGCGCCACGTTGCGCGCCGTGCCGTAGCGCCGCTTGCCGTCGCGCACCAGCCCGAGGATCGCCACGTCGTTCTTTTCGGCGGTCTCGTCCAGGTCGCGCAGCCGCTGGCCGATCAGCTTTGAGCCCTCGGGCACCGTCAGTTCGGCGATATACTGGGCGATCTCGGCCATCGGGTCGGCGCCGTCGCCGGTGCGGTCGCGCTGCGGGATCAGCCGCCAGCCGATCAGCGCCACGAACAGCAGCCCGGCGATGGCCGCGACCCCGCCGACCGGCGCAAAGTCGAACATCCTGAACGGTTCGCCCAGGCTGTCTTCGCGGATGGCGGCGATGATGATATTCGGCGGCGTGCCGATCAGCGTGACCATCCCGCCCAGGATCGTGGCAAACGACAGTGGCATCAGTGACAGCCCCGGCGGCCGCCCCGCCTTGCGCGCGGTCTGGATATCCACCGGCATCAGCAGCGCCAGCGCCGCGACGTTGTTCATGAAGCCCGACAGAATGCCGCCGATCGCCCCCATCAGCGCGATATGCGCCCCCAGCGAACGCGACGCATCCACCAGCGTGCGGGTGATCAGAAACACCGCGCCCGACCGCACCAGCCCCGCCGAGACCACCAGCACCAGCGCCACCACCAGCGTCGCCGGGTGGCCGAACCCGTAAAAGGCGTTCTTGGTGGGGATCACACCCAGCACCACGCCCGCCATCAGCGCGCTGAAGGCCACCAGATCATAGCGGAACCGCCCCCAGAGCAGCAGCGCGAATACCGCGGCAAAGAGGGAAAACAGGGTGATCTGGTCGCTGGTCATGGCCGAAACCTATCTTGCGACGGCGCAAAGGTCACGCCGCGAAATCGCGGGCGTCAGGCCAGGATCACCGGCAGGATCGCTGCGACCAGCAGCACCGCCATGCTCAGGTTGAACAGGCGCAACCGGCGTGGGTTGTGCAAAAGGCGGGCGATGGCGGTTCCGCCAAGTGTCCAGAGCGAAACCGACGAAAAATTGACCGCCGCGAACACCAGCGCCACCTGCACCACCGCCTCGGGGGTGCTGGCCGGGGCAAAGGCGCCCAACGCCCCCAGCCCCATCGCCCAGGCCTTGGGGTTGATCCACTGGAACGCCGCCGCCTGAAAAAACCCGAACGAGGTCGCGCGTCCGGCTTGGCCCGGCGCGCCGCTGCGGGCGATCTGCCATGCCAGCCAAAGGATGTAGAACAGCGCCAGAATGCGGAATACCCCAACCAGAGTTGGCGAAAACCGCACCAGTTCGGCCAGCCCGAAGCCAAGTATCAGGATCATCACCACATGGCCGATCCCGATGCCCAGCATGTGCCTCAGGCTGCGCCGGTAGCCAAAATTGGCGCCCGAGGCGAGCAGCATCAGGTTGTTCGGCCCCGGCGTGACCGAAGTGACCAGGGCGAACAGGGCCAGCGATGGGAGAAACTGTGAATCCATGACCAATAGTATTGCGCCAATGTGGCGCAAAAATCGATGTTCTTTGCGCATATTCACGGTTATATGGCAATGAATGGCTGATACCGACCATATCGACCAACATATATTGCGTGAACTTGCCCGCGATGCGCGCCAGCCAAACACGGCACTGGCGCGAACGGTGGGGCTGTCGCCGTCGGCCTGTCTGCGCCGGGTGCAGGACATGGAACGCGCGGGGCTGATCCGCGGCTACCGGGTGGTGCTGGATCCGCAGCAACTGGGGCGCGGGTTCATCGCCTTTGTCGCGGTTGGCCTGTCCGAACACTCCAAGGCGGCGCAGTCGGCCTTCGAGAGGGCGGTGACGGCCATGGCCGAGGTGGTCGAATGCCACAATATCACCGGCACGTTCGAATATCTTTTGCGGGTCGAGGTGGCGGATCTTTCGGCCTACAAGCGATTTCATACCGACCGGCTGGGGACGCTGGCCCATGTCAGTCGCATCCACACCCATGTGGTCCTGGGCTCGCCGAAAGACGCGCGCGGCTGACGGGTCGCGGCCCGGACGCTCTTGCGAATGGCCCTGAGCAGGGGCATATAGACCGCGACTCAGATTGAACTCGGGGAAATCCAGATGGCAGGCCACTCCAAATGGGCGAACATTCAGCACCGCAAGGGGCGCCAGGACGCCGCGCGGTCGAAACTGTTTTCCAAGCTGGCCAAGGAAATCACCGTGGCTGCCAAGATGGGCGATCCCGATCCCGAAAAGAACCCGCGCCTGCGGCTGGCGGTCAAGGAAGCCAAGTCGAACTCGGTCCCCAAGGACGTGATCGAACGCGCCATCAAGAAGGCGACCGGCGGGGATGCCGAAAACTACGACGAGATCCGCTACGAAGGCTACGGCCCCGGCGGCGTCGCCATCATCGTCGAAGCGATGACCGACAACCGCAACCGCACCGCCTCCTCGGTGCGTTCGATCTTCACCAAGCACGGCGGCAACCTGGCCGAAACCGGGGCGGTCAGCTTCATGTTCGACCGGATGGGCGAAATCACCTACCCGCTGTCGATCGGCGACTATGAAACCGTGCTCGAAGCCGCGATCGAAGCCGGCGCCGACGATGTCGAGGCCACCGACGACGGCTACATCATCTTGACCGACGCCACCGACCTGGCCGCGGTTTCCACCTACCTGGATGAAAACCTCGGCCCCTCGGACAGCGCTAAGCTGGTCTGGCGGCCCAACATCTCGACCGAACTCGACCTGGAAGGCTTCCAGAAACTCGCCCGCCTGATCGAGGCGCTCGAAGACGACGACGACGTGCAGAACGTCACCGCCAACTTCGAGGTCTCGGACGAGGTGCTGGCCCAGCTCTGACCCCGCCCGCCTGATCCCGCCTGATCCGCCCCCCCTTCTTCTTTTCGAAAAATATCCTCGGGGGTGAATTCGGGCCGCAAGGCCCGAAGAGGGGGCAGACGGCCCCCTGCCGGCAGCCCTTGCAACCGGGCGCGGTTTGGTCTTGGGTGGCGGCGATGAAACAGACCCCCGAACACCCCCTTGCCGGGATCCTCTACATGCTCCTGACGGGGCTTTTCTTTGTCGGGGTGATCGCCATCGTCAAGCACCTTGGCGGCGGTCTGCCGGCCGCCGAATCCGCATTCCTGCGCTTCGTGTTCGGGCTGGTCTTTCTGCTGCCGCTGTTCGGCCAGCTGCGCCGGGCGCGGCCGACGCGCACCGACATGGCGCTGTTTGCCCTGCGCGGGGTTGCGCACACGCTTGCGGTGATCCTGTGGTTCTTCGCCATGAGCCGGATCGCCATGGCCGAGGTGACGGCGATGAACTACATGTCGCCGGTCTATGTGACCATCGGGGCGGCGCTGTTTCTGGGCGAAAGGCTGGCGGCGCGCCGGATCATGGCGGTGGTGGCGGCGCTGGTCGGCGCGCTGGTGATCCTGCGCCCGGGGTTTCGCGAATTGTCCAGCGGCCATATCGCCATGCTGTTCGCCGCGGCGCTGTTCGGCGTATCCTACCTGGTGACCAAGCTCTTGACCGGGCGCAACAGCCCGGCGGTGATCGTGGCGATCATGGCGCTGAGCGTGACCATCGGGCTGACCCCGTTTGCGATCGCGGTCTGGGTGCCGCCGACGCTGGCGCAGCTGGGCTGGATCGCGCTGGTGGCCGCCTTTGCCACCGCCGGCCATTTCACCATGACGCTCGCCTTTCAGATGGCGCCGATCACCGTGACCCAGCCGGTGACCTTCCTGCAACTGGTCTGGTCGGTCCTGCTGGGCGCGCTGTTTTTCGGCGAGCCGGTGGATGGCTGGGTGGTGCTGGGCGGCACCATCATCATGGGCGCGGTCAGCTTCATCACCTGGCGCGAAGCGATGCTCAAGCGGCGCGCCTTCACCCCGCCCTCGGCGCCTCCGCACGGGTAGCGCTTGCCAAGCGGAGCGGGCTCGCGCCCGCAAGAGATTGTCGATTGGCGCCAGGCCCCGCCGACGTGCATACTGCAGCAAACCTCTGTTCTGCCGGAAAGCATATTTCATGAAACCCCTTGCCCTGTTGCTTGCGCTGCTGTCCGTCCTGTCCCTGCCGTTACAGGCGCAGGAAGATGCTGTCTTTCCCGCCTATCACCGGGTTGTCGGGGTGCGGGCGGATGATGTGCTGAACCTGCGCGCCGGACCGGGGACAAGCCATTCGGTTGTGGCTGTGTTGGCCCCCGATGCGGCGCCGGTCGTGGTGGTCAGCCGCAGCGACGACGGCCGCTGGGGGCTGGTGCGCATCCAGGGCGATGGCGCTTACACCGCGGGCTGGGCGTCGCTGCGCTATCTCGAACGCCTGCTCGGCCAGGACAGTTCGCGCCTGCCGCCGGCGCTGTCCTGTTCGGGGACCGAGCCGTTCTGGAGTCTCGAACTTGGCCCGCGGGATGCGCGGTATTCGGACCTTCTGAACGATGGCGTGCGGCTTGAACGGGCCTGGGACAGGCTGGCGCTGAACATGCGGCCCCGGCAATACGGGCTGGCGCTGAACGGCGAGGGCGCGCAGATCCGCGCGGTGATCACCCGCGGTCTGTGTTCGGACGGGATGAGCGACCGCGTTTACGGGTTTTCCGCATCCGTGATCCGCGACGGCGCGCTGGGGCAGGGGATCGTTACCGGCTGCTGCGCGCTGCCGTGATCCCGCCTGCGGTCAGCCGGTCGGGTCCAGCAGTTTCGCCAGGATCGTGTCGGCGGTGATCCGCCCCAGAAGCGTCCCGTCTTCCACCACCCCGATCGCCGTGACCGGCCCGCCCAGCCGCTGCATCACCTCGCGCACGGTTTCGTCGGGGCCAACCGTCACATCGGGCACCGCGCCGGTTGCCGGCTGCAGCACGTCGCGTGCGCTCAGCACGCCCAGCGGGTTCATGTTGGCGACGAAATCGGCCACATAGTCGCTGGCCGGGTTGGAAAAAATCTCGCGCGGGGTGCCGCATTGCACGATCCGTCCGCCTTCCATGATGGCGATGCGGTTGCCGATCTTGAAGGCTTCGTCCAGGTCGTGACTGACAAAGACGATGGTGCGTTTCAGTGTGTTCTGAAGCTCCAGAAGTTCGTCCTGCAGTCGGGTGCGGATCAGCGGATCCAGCGCCGAAAACGGTTCGTCCATCAACAGGATCGGCGCATCGGTGGCAAAGGCGCGCGCCAGCCCGACGCGCTGCTGCATGCCGCCCGAAAGCTCGCCCACCTTGCGGTCGGCCCAGTCCGACAGCCCCACCAGCTCCAGCTGCCGGGCCACCTTGGCGGCGCGCGCGGCCTTGTCCAGGCCGCCCAGTTCAAGCCCCAGCCCGACGTTTTGCGCAACCGTCCGCCAGGGCAGCAGGCCGAACTGCTGGAACACCATCGCGACCGTGCTCAGCCGCAGCCGGCGCAGCGTCGCGGCGTCTGCGTTGGTAACCGAGGTCATCTGCCCGCCGTCGAGCACGCGCACCTCGCCGCGGGTCACCGGGTTCAGCCCGTTTACCGCCCGCAGCAGCGTCGATTTGCCGGATCCCGACAGTCCCATCAGCACCAGGATTTCGCCTTCCCGGACGCTCAGCGAACAGTCGTGCACCCCCAGCACCTGGCCGGTGGCCTGCTGGATCTCGGCCCGGTCCTGGCCTGCGTCCATCAGTGGCAGGGCGGCTTCGGGGCGGTCTCCGAACACGATCGAGACCTTGTCGAATTCCACTGCCGTCATTTGCCGCCCACCCGCAACATCCGGTCCAGCATGATCGCCACCACCACGATGATGATGCCGCTTTCAAAGCCCAGCGCCGTGTTCACCGAATTGAGCGCCCGCACCACCGGAACCCCGAGCCCGTTCGCCCCCACCAGCGCCGCGATCACCACCATCGACAGCGACAGCATGATGGTCTGGTTCAGCCCGGCCATGATCTGCGGCATGGCATAGGGCAGTTCGACCTTGAGCAGGGTTTGCCGCGGGGTGCCGCCAAAGGCCTGGATCGCCTCCAGCAGCGGCTGCGGCGTCGAGGAAATGCCCAGATGCGTCAGCCGGATCGGCGCCGGCAGCACGAAGATCACCGTGGCGATCAGCCCCGGCACCATGCCGATGCCGAAAAACACGATCGCCGGGATCAGGTAGACGAAGGTCGGCAGCGTCTGCATCAGGTCCAGCACCGGGCGCATCACCCGGTAAAGCCGGGGCCGGTGCGCGGCGGCGATCCCCACCGGCACGCCGATGGTCATGCACACGACGCAGGACGCCAGCACCAGGGTCAGGCTTTCGGTGGTTTCCTTCCAGTAGCCCTGGTTCAGGATGAACAGGAAGCCCAGAAAGATCAGCAGGCTGGTCTTCCAGGACCGTTGCAGCACCCAGGTCAGGGCGACAAAGGCGGCGATGATCACGAAGGGGTTTGGGGTCTGCAATACCCACAGCACCCAGCCGATCAGGGCGTCCATCGCGTCCGCCAGCCCGTCGAAAAACCAGGCACCGTTGTCCTGCAACCAGTCAAAGACGGCCTGGGCGGTCTTGCCCACCGGGATCTTGGTGTCGGTCAGCCAGGTCATGGGCAGCCAGGTCATGGGCACGATCTTTCCTTGGCGAAGATTGCGCTTTCAGGGGTGGCGGGGGCGGTTGGCCGGTCGCGCACCGCCCGCAAAAAAGGCCCCGGCGCTGAACCACCGGAGCCGGTGCGTTCGCCTAGAGGCCCAGCGCGGATTTCACCGCCGCCATGCCATCGCCGCCATCCTTGGTCTTGACCCCGGCCAGCCAGGCGTCAAGCGTGCCCGGATTGGCCGCAAGCCAGGCCTTGGCCGCTTCGGCCGGGTCGGCCCCGTCGTCGAGAATGGCGCCCATGATCTCGTTCTCCATGGCCAGCGAAAACTCGAGGTTTTTCAGCAGCGAGCCCACGTTCGGGCATTCGTCGACATAGCCGGCGCGGGTGTTGGTATAGACCGTCGCCCCGCCGAAATCCGGGCCGAACCAGTCGTCGCCGCCCGAAAGATAGGTCAGGTCGAAATTGGCGTTCATCGGGTGCGGTTCCCAGCCCAGAAAGACGATCGGTTCGCCCTTGCGGTTGGCCCGCGCCACCTGCGCCAGCATGCCTTGTTCCGAACTTTCGACCACTTCGAACCCGTCCAGGCCAAAGGCGTTCTGCTTGATCATATCCATGATCAGCCGGTTGCCGTCATTGCCCGGCTCGATGCCGTAGATCTTGCCTTCCAGTTCGTCCTTGTGGGCGGCAATGTCGGCAAAGTCCTTGATGCCCAGATCGGCGGCGGCCTTGTTCACCGCCAGGGTGTATTTCGCGCCGTGCAGGTTGGCGCGCACGGTGTCGACAGTGCCGGCGTCGCGGTAGGGGGCGATGTCGGCCTCCATCGTCGGCATCCAGTTGCCCAGGAACACATCGACATCGCCCTTGGCGAGCGAGGTATAGGTGACCGGCACCGACAGGACCTTGATGTCGGTGTCATAGCCCAGTGCCTGCAACACCACGCTGGTGGCAGCGGTGGTGGCGGTTATGTCGGTCCAGCCGACATCGGAAAAGATGACATTGCCGCAATCGGCGAATGCCGGCGCCGAAAAGGCGATCAGCGCGACGGCGGACAAGGTGGTCTTGAGTTTCATGGTGCAGGCTCCCCGGTTTTTGACTGACGGATCAACATAAAACCAGGGCGCGCGGCAAGTCCACAAAAAAACGCGGCTTCGGGGCGGTGAAGGGGGCGGTTTCGGCGCCGGGTTGACGCCGATCAAGGCCGGCGGGCGCGCAATTTCGGATAATGGGCACCAACCAGGCAATCGGAGCACGAGATGAGCCACACACCCCACGATTTGAGCGAGGAATTCCCCGAAGAAGCACAGAAGATCAGCCGGTTGAAGGGGATGGACGCGCATTTCGCACGGCTGGTCGAACGCTATGACGCGGTCAACCACGAGATCCATCTGGCCGAAAGCCAGGTGCAGCCGACCGATGACTTCCACGCCGCCGAACTGCGCAAGACGCGCCTGGCGCTGCTGGACGAGATCGCGCGCCTGCTGCGGGAAACCGCAGGCTGAACCGGGCTGTTGCCAGGCGGAGCGCCCTGGCGGGCGCAAGAGATTGGTTGACCGCCCCGCGCGTGCGGGGCGGGGGCGCGGGTGGAGACCTTGGCGCGGGTGGAGAACTTGGCGCGGATGGATGGCGGTGCGCCGCCGCCGCCGTCAGTCGATCCGGTAGGGCAGGATCGCCCGGTGGTCGTGGTCCACCGTCAGCCGGCGTTCCAGCGGCGGGACCGAACGTTGGTGGCAATTGCGCCGTTCGCAGATGCGGCAGGAAATCCCGATCGGTTCGAACGCGCGCGGGTTGCTGGTGTCCATGTCATCGGCATAGACCAGCGATTGCGCGTGGGTAATCTCGCAGCCCAGCCCGATGGCGTAGCGGCGCACCGGCGAGGTATAGGCGCCGCCGGGTTTGGACACGTCGCGCGCCAGGCAGAAATAGCGCACCCCGTCGGGGGTTTCGGCCAGCTGGCGCAGGAACCGGCCCGGGGTTTCAAAGGCGCGATGCACGTTCCATAGCGGGCAGGCGCCGCCGAACCGGGCAAACTGCAGCCGCGTCGCCGAGTGGCGCTTGGTGATGGTGCCGGCCTGATCGACGCGCACGAAAAAGAACGGGATGCCCTTGGCGCCCGGTCGTTGCAGGGTGGACAGGCGATGCGCCACCTGTTCGACCGAAGCGCCAAACAGGTCGGCCAGGCGTTCCAGGTCGTGGCGGGTTTCGCGCGCCGCGCGCAGGAACCGCCGGTAGGGCATCAGCGCCGCCCCGGCAAAGTAGTTCGCCAGCCCGATCTTGGCGATGGCGCGCGCTTCGGCAGTCTGGAAGCGCGCAAGATCCAGCGTCGCCTCGATCAGGTCGTTCTGGGTCAGCAGCGCCACCTGGTGCAACAGCTGGAAGCGTCGCGTGGCGGCGGCGGATCCGGCCGCGAGCGTCAGCTTGCCCTGGTCGGCGTCGAACTGGCGCAGCCCGGCCATCTGTGCTGTGCCGGCGGTGACGCCCAGTTTTTCCAGCGTCCCGGCGGCCAGCGCGGCGATGTCTTCGCCGCCGCTTCCGGGCGCCTCGTCGCCCTTGGCGAAATGTTCCGCCGCGCGGTCTACCGCGTCGATGTAATTGTCGCAGTAATGGAAGAAATCGCGGACCTCTTCCCAGGGGCTTGGCCGCACCGGGCTGTCTTCGCGCCCAAGCGCTTCGTCCAGCGAGGCGAGGCGTTCGTGGGTTTGCCGATAGGCCCGGTGCAGCTTCAGAAGGGCCTGCGCCAGCCCCGGCGCGTTCGAGGCCACCAGCCGCAGGTCGGCCAGCGGCGGCGGGGCGTCGGCGAAGACCGGGTCGGCAAGGGCTTCGCGCATGTCGGTGGTGATGCGTTCGCTGTCGCCGGTGGCCAGCTCGGTCACGTCCAGCCCGAATTCCTGGGCCAGCGCCAGCACCACGCCGGTGCTGACCGGGCGGTTGTTGTTTTCCATCTGGTTCAGGTAGGGCAGCGACACCCCCAGCTTGGCGGCAAAGGCCTTTTGCGTCAGGCCCAGACGGGTGCGCATTTCGCGCAGCTTTGCGCCTGCATAGAGTTTCGCGGTCGCCATGCGGTCAGCCTTTGCAAGTTTGCTTGTTCAGGGAATACACTTTGCAAACTGCCTCAGGCAATCCCCTTGGCCTTTTCGCGCCAGATCACCAGCAGGATCGATGCCAGCGACAGGCTGCACACCGCAAGCATCAGCCACAGAAGAGGGGTTGCGCCGCTGCCCGGGGTCAGCAGCGATCCGGCAAAGGCCGACAGCGCCGCGCCGCCGCCCATCATGATTGCCCCGCCCAGCCCGCTGGCGCTGCCGGCCAGCTGCGGGCGCACCGATATCATCCCGGCGTTGGCGTTGGGCAGGACCATGCCGTTGCCCACCCCCAGCAGGATCATCGAGCCGAAGAACGCCGCCGGGGTGGCAAGACCGGCCGCAAACAGCAGCAGCGCCAGCGCCATGCCGCTCATGGTCAGGATCGCGCCGGCCAGCACCATCCGGTTGATGCCGATGCGTGTCGAGTATCGGCCAGACACGAAATTGCCCGCCATGTATCCCAGCCCCGGCGTGCCAAAGTAGACGCCCAGCGAAGTGGGGGACAGGCCAAAGACCTGGGTGCCGACAAAGGGCGCGCCGCCCAGGTAGGCGAAAAACGCCCCCGAAGAAAACGCCGCCGCCAGCGAATAGCCCCAGAACCGCGGCGACAGCAGCAGTTCGGGATATTGCGCCGCCTGCGCCCGGAAGCTGGCCGATCGCTGCTGGTTGGTTTCGCCGACATCGCGCAGGATCAGCCAGAACGAGGCCATGCCCAGCAGCAGGAACACCACGAAACTGCCCTTCCAGCCAAAGACTTCGTCCAGGGCGCCGCCGAGGGCGGGCGTCACCATCGGGATGATCGCCGTGCCCATGGTGATATAGCCGATCATCGAAGCCGCTCCGTCCGCGTCGGTCAGATCCCGGGCAATGGCGCGGGTCAGCACCATCGCCACCGCGACGCTGGCCTGCACCATGCGGAAGAACAGGAACACGCCGGCATTGGGCGCCAGCAGGCAGCCGACCGTCGCCACCAGGAATATCACCACCCCCCACAGCAGCACCGGGCGGCGGCCGTAGCGGTCGGAAAGCGGGCCGGTCACGGTTTGCAGCACGGCGACGGTGCCAAGATACAGCGCCACCGACAGCTGCATCACCCGGTAGTCGGTGTGGAAATAGGCGGCCATGTTCGGCAGCGATGGCAGAAACATGTTCATCACCATCGCCGACATGCCGGTGATCAACACCAGCGTCACGATATGCGGCGGGGTCGAACGGTCGAGAAACCGGGTATCGCTACGGGTCAGCATCATTCGCCCTTACGCCCGGCGCGACAGGTTGTCCAGCGGCTGCGGGCGGCCGGGGGCTTGGGTGGTTTGCAGATTTGCAATTTGCGTCAGTGCCTCTGCGTACGATTTGCAAATATCCTGATTTTGGCTTTCGCAGGCGCCGCCCGCGCGCTAGGTTGCCGCGGCACGCGGCGACAAGTCTTGGGGAGCTCTGGCACCATGAAGGATATCCAGCAACAGCTTGACGATCGGCGCCAGCAGGCGCGGCTTGGCGGTGGGCAGCGCCGGATCGACGCGCAGCACGCCAAGGGCAAGCTGACGGCGCGCGAACGCATCGAACTGTTGCTGGACGACGGCAGCTTCGAGGAATTCGACATGTTCGTCGCCCATCGCTGCACCGATTTCGGCATGGAAAAGAACCGCCCCGCCGGCGATGGTGTGGTCACCGGCTGGGGCACGATCAACGGCCGGCTGGTCTATGTCTTCAGCCAGGATTTCACGGTTTTCGGCGGCTCGTTGAGCGAAACTCACGCCCAGAAGATCTGCAAGATCATGGACATGGCGGTGCAAAACGGCGCGCCGGTGATCGGCATCAACGATTCTGGCGGCGCGCGTATCCAGGAAGGCGTCGCATCGCTGGCCGGCTATGCCGAGGTGTTTCAGCGCAACATCATGGCATCCGGCGTGGTGCCGCAGATCAGCGTGATCATGGGGCCATGCGCGGGTGGCGCGGTCTACAGCCCGGCGATGACCGACTTCATCTTCATGGTCAAAGACACGTCCTACATGTTCGTCACCGGCCCCGACGTGGTGAAAACCGTCACCAACGAGGTGGTCACCGCCGAAGAACTTGGCGGCGCCAGCACCCACACGCGCAAGTCCTCGGTAGCGGACGCCGCCTTTGAAAACGATGTGGAAGCGCTGACCGAAGTGCGCCGGCTGGTGGATCTGTTGCCGCTCAACAACCGCTCCAGGGTGCCGGTGCGGCCGTATTTCGACGATCCCAACCGGCTTGAACCCAGCCTGGACACGCTGATCCCCGACAACCAGAACCAGCCCTATGACATGAAAGAGCTGATCCACAAGGTCGGCGACGAAGGCGACTTTTACGAAATCCAGGCCGAGTTCGCCAAGAACATCGTCACCGGCTTTATCCGGCTGGAAGGGCGCACGGTGGGCGTGGTCGCCAATCAGCCGATGGTGCTGGCGGGATGCCTGGACATCGACAGCAGCCGCAAGGCGGCGCGGTTCGTGCGGTTCTGCGATGCCTTTGAAATTCCGATCCTGACTTTCGTCGACGTGCCTGGTTTCCTGCCCGGCACCAGCCAGGAATACGGCGGCGTGATCAAGCACGGGGCCAAGCTGCTGTTCGCCTATGGCGAAGCGACGGTGCCCAAGGTCACGGTGATCACCCGCAAGGCCTATGGCGGGGCCTATGACGTGATGGCCTCGAAACACCTGCGCGGTGATTTCAACTATGCCTGGCCGACGGCGGAAATCGCGGTGATGGGGGCCAAGGGGGCGGTGGAGATCCTGTATCGCTCTGAACTGGGTGATGCAGAAAAGATCGCCGAACGCACCGCCGACTATGAAACCCGCTTTGCCAACCCGTTCGTGGCCGCCGAACGCGGTTTCATCGACGAGGTGATCATGCCGCATTCCACC
>JAJRUE010000100.1 GCA_024277955.1 Alphaproteobacteria bacterium
AGTGGGGTGGAAACGTAACTCCCGATCGTTGAAAATCGGGCGCAAGGCGAGGGTCGCGCCCGGCCCCGAGGGGGGCGCTCTGACATCTGTGCCGGGGGTTTCGCGCGAGCAACGTCGCTCCTTCTTGAAACGATACCACCAATTCGCGCCCGCCTGGGGGGCGGGGTCGGGCGCGAACCGGATCGCAGGCGATCCGGCGGTGCGGAAATCCCATGTGGCGAACTGTGGATTCAGGTGACCAGGGGCAAAAAAAATCCCTGTGCCGCCAAACCTGAGGGGCAAGAAGGGCGCACCATCTCAGCGACGCGGGCCAGGCCGGCCGTCGATCGCATGCGCCACCACCGGGGGCCAGATTGCCGAGCCGGGATCGCACCGCCTGGCGGGCACCGGGGACACCACCAGGCGTGGCAACGGGCGGGGCAACCGCCGAAACACCGTCGTTCGCGCGCGCAGGAGCGCCCGAAAACCCGCCCCGCCACAAGAAATTTCGCCGGAAATTCACGGCAGCGCCGTAAAACCTTGCAACATGGCACGATGAACATGCGACAAGGCGGTGGAGAATGGTCAGGAAACAGACGATTTCAGCGATCCGGTTCGGGTATGGTTTGGGGCCTCGCAAAACCCCCGAAGCACCCGGCGCCCTGCTGGCGAACCTTCAGACGGTTCAGGACATCGCCGGGAAATATCCGGTCCTGTCGACGGCCGAGGCGGTTCGCGCGGCCCGGGATCTGCGCCGGAAGGAAAAGCAGGCCAAACGCGCGGGAAAATCCGGCGCGGATGGCGGCCCGATCAAGGCGGCGCGGCGCAAACTGCGGCTCGAAGCCGGGCGCGGCCTGGTGCACGGGATGGCGCGTATCCTGGATGCGCGCTCGACGCTGGGCGGACGTCTGGTGTGGTTCTGGGCCGATCACTTCACGGCGGTTCCGAAGAACCTGGTAATGCGGGTGGCCGCGCCCGCCTATCTGGACGAAGCGATCCGCCCCCATGTCACGGGCCGTTTCGCCGACATGCTGAAAGCGGTGGTCACCCATCCGTTCATGCTGTTCTACCTCGACCAGGTGGTTTCGGCGGGGCCCAATTCGGCGGCTGGAAAACGCCGCGGCGCCGGGCTCAACGAAAATCTGGCCCGCGAGGTGATGGAGCTGCACACGCTGGGCGTCGGCGCGCCCTACGGCCAGGACGACGTGCGCCAGCTGGCCGAGTTGATGACCGGCCTGACCCTGTCGCGCAAGACCTACGCCTTCGAATTCAACCCGCGCATGGCCGAACCCGGCGCCGAAACCGTGCTGGGCAAGGTGTATGGCGGCGGCAAGTCGCGGCTGGACGATATCTTGCAGGCGCTCGAAGACCTTGCCGCCCACCCGGCCACCGCCCGCCACATCGCGCGCAAACTGGCGGTCCATTTCGTGTCCGACACGCCGGATGCGGCGCTGGTCGATGCGCTTGAAGCGGCCTACCGGCGCACCGATGGCGATCTGAACGCGGTGTATTCAGCGCTGCTGGAACACCCTTTGGCATGGGGCGAGCTTGGTGCAAAGTCCAAGCAACCGTTTGATTTCATTGCCTCGGCCCTGGTGGCGTTGGGGCTGTCGGGTGGCGAGCTGGTCAAGCTGAAACCGCGCGAGCTGGACGCAGTGCTGTTCAAGTCGCTGGCGGCGATGGGGCAGCCGTTCATGCAGGCCCGCGGCCCCGACGGCTGGCCGGAAGAGGCCGAGGCCTGGATAACCCCCCAGGGCCTGGCGGCGCGCATCGACTGGGCGACGCGGGTTGCCGCGCGCATCGGCAACCGGGTTGGCGACGCCGGGCAGTTCCTGGACGCCGCGCTTGCGGATGCGGCGGGTGAGAGGCTGCGCTGGGCAGTGCGACAGGTGGACAGCGCCAGTGACGGCGTGGCCCTGGTGTTCGCCTCGGCCGAATTCAACAGGCGATAAGGAGGTTTGGCGATGACCAGGAAAAGATTGACACGTCGGGTGGTTCTGAAAGGGGTGGGGGTCGTCGGGTGTTCGGTGGCGGCGTCGCCCTTGCTGACCAACATGACGCTGGCGGCGATGCCGGGCGATGCGCGGCTGGTGGTGATCATCCTGCGCGGCGCGATGGACGGGCTGGACGTGGTGCAGCCGCGCGGCGACGCCGATTTTGCCCGGTCGCGGCCGGGGCTGGCGGGCAGGGCGCATGACCTGGACGGGTTTTTCGCCCTGCACGAGGGGCTGGGCGATCTGATGCCGCTGTGGAAGGCGGGCGAGCTGGGTTTTGTGCACGCGGTGTCGACCCCGTATCGCGACAAGCGCAGCCATTTCGACGGGCAGGATCTGCTGGAAGCGGGCACCACGATGGATGCGCTGGGGCGGGTGCGCGACGGCTGGCTGAACCGGCTGCTGCAGGCGATGCCGGGCACCGGGGCCTTTGCGATCGGGCGCGAAAACCTGAAAGTGCTGTCCGGCCCGGCGCCGGTGTCGAACTGGGCGCCCAACACCCGGCTGGCGCTGAATGGCGAGGCGCAAAAGCTGCTCGAGGCGGTGTATCACGACGATCCGCTGTTCGCCGATTCGGCGCTCGAGGCGATGGATCTTGCGGCGGTGATGGCCGATGACGCGGCGGGCGGGGGGGATGAAACCTCGATGATGCTGCAGGACATGATGCGCGCGCGCGGCGGCCGTTCGGAAAAGGCGCTGGCGGCATTTGCCGCCGACCGGTTGCGGCGCGACACCCGCATCGCGGCCTTTTCGATCAACGGCTGGGACACGCACCGCAGCCAGGCGCAGGGGTTGAAGCGGGTTCTGGGGCGGCTGTCCGAGGCGATCCTGACGCTGAAACTGGGTCTGGGCGATGTCTGGGGCAAGACCACGGTTCTGGCGATGACCGAATTCGGGCGCACGGTGCGCGAAAACGGCACCGGCGGGACGGACCACGGCACCGCCAGCGCGGTGATCGCCGCGGGCGGGGCGCTGCGTGGCGGCAAGGTTTACGGGCGTTGGCCGGGGCTGGCCGAGGCCGATCTTTACGACCGGCGCGATCTGTTGCCCACAGGCGATGTGCGCGCGGTTGCGGCCTGGGCGATGGCTGACATGTTCGGGCTGGATCGCGGATTGCTGGAAGGCAAGGTGTTTCCCGGGCTCGACATGGGAGACCGGCTGAAACTGATTTTGTGAGGCATGTAGCGAGTGGGGGTTGACGAGTGCGAGGGGGCCGCTGGCCCCCTCTTCGCCGTTGGCGAATTCACCCCCAGGGATATTTTCGAAAAGAAGACAAGGGGTTGTCTGCCCTTTTCGGATCAGCCGAGGGGGGCGGTCATGGCGATGCCGGTGATCTTGGCCTGGTCCACCAGGCGCGCGGTGAAGGCATGTGCGGCGCGTGCCCATGCGGCCTTTTCCAGGGTTTCGAGGATGGTGGCGGCGACCGGCTCGTACGGCAGGTGTTCGCCTTCGGCGCGCGCGAGCAGCTGGATGATGTGCAGCCCGTAGCGGGTTTCCACCGGTTGGGTCGTGGTTTCGCCGATCGCGAGCCGGCCCAGCGCCGCCTCGAATTCGGGAACCGTGTCGCCGGGGCCGATCTGGCCCAGCCGGCCGCCGGCGTCGCGCGACGGGCAGTCGCTGAGGTCGCGGGCGAGCGCGGCGAAATCGCCGGGCCGTTCGGCCAGTTGCGCCAGCGCGTTGTTGGCGCGGGTGCGGGCCTTGGCGCGGGCGTCGGCGTCGTCGGGGGCGGCCGAGAACAGGATGTGGGCCACCTCGTAGAGGGTCGGCGAACGGAAGCGGTCGCGATGCGCCAGGTAGTGGGCGCGCACGTCCTGTTCGGTGACGGGGGCGGGGGCGACGCCGGCCTCCATCGCGGCGCGGATCAGCGCTTCGTCATCGGTTTCGCGCCGGCCCGGGGCGATTTCCTGGGGCTGCGGCTGCAGGGCGAGCCGGTCGGCTTCCTGCAGCAGCAGCGCGCGGATCACCAGCGCGCGTGCCGCCTTGCGCCAGGCGATGCCCGGCTTGCCGGCGGGGGCGGCGTGGTTTTGCGCTTCGGCGGCGATGTCGGCGGCGGCAATGGCCTGGCCGTTCACCGTGATTTCGGGGAAAAGAGGCTTGTTCATGGCCGCCTACCTTGCCGGTTTCTTGCGCCGCGAGCGCACGATCTGGAAGCCGGGACGCCAGATGTAGCGCACCGGGGCCGAGAGCATGTGCACGAGCCGGGTGAAGGGGAAGATCAGGAAGATCGTCAGCCCGAGGAAGATGTGCAGCTTGAAGATCAGCGGCACGTCGATCAGGTAGCTGGCCGCCTTGGGATCGAAGGTGAAGATGCCAAAGGCCCAGGCCATGAACTTCACCACTTCGCCTTCCTCGATCGTCGCCAGCGACACCGGCACCGAGATCAGCCCCAGCGTCAGCTGGGCGATCAGCAGCAGGATGATCGCCGTGTCCCAGAACGACGAGGTGGCGCGCACCCGCGGGTCCACCAGCCGGCGGTGGGCCAGCATCAGCGCGCCGATGATCGCCATGATCCCGGCGATTCCGCCCAGGCTTGCGGCCATGATCGTCTTGACCTCGGGCACGATGCCGAAGGCCTCGTAGACCTGGATCGGGATCAGAAGGCCAAAGAGGTGGCCGAAGAAGATCACCAGCACGCCGACGTGGAACAGCACCGAGCCGACCATCAGCTGCTTGCGGCGCAGCAGTTGCGAAGACGACGATTTCCAGGTGAAGGGGTCGCGTTCGTAGCGCGCGACCGAGCCGATGGCCAGAACCGCGAGCGCGATATAGGGGTAGGTTCCAAAGAAAAATTCGTTCATCTGAGCCTCCATCACTCAGCCGCGGCCGGGGCGGCGCCCGGTGCGGGGTTGATCGGGGTGTCCATGTTGGCGAGCATGTCGCGCACCTGTGGGCAACCGGCGTTCGGGTCGGGGCCGAAAGTGACTTCGCTTTCCTCCCAGACCGCGTCCAGCGCGGCAAGGTCGTTGGGGTCGTCTTCCTCGCGGGCCAGCAGTTCGGCGACCGCGGCGTCATCGGCCCCGGCCCCGGCGAATTCCAGCAGGGCCGCAAAGACCGCGCCATAGGCGCTTTCGCGTTTGCCAAGCCGCAGACGCAGCGCTTCGAGGATATGCGCGGCGTCCTGCAGCACCTCGCGCGCATCCGCCAGCGGGCGCATCGCCAGGAATTCCAGCAGCACCGGCAGGTGGTCCGGAAGTTCCGAGGTGTCGGGTTCGAACCCGGCTTCGCGATAGGTTTCCAGCAGGTCCACCATCGCCCCGCCACGGTCGCGGCTTTCGCCGTGCACATGTTCGAAAAGGTTAAGCGAGAGCGACCGAGACCGGTCGAAAAGCCCGACATAGCGTTCCTGCAGGTCGTATATGTCCAAGCTGGCCAGGTCTTCGAACAGCGGCGCAAGCCCGTCGCGCACCGGTTGGCTGAGCATGCCTTCGGCTTCGATTGCCAGGGCAATGTCGCCGATGGCTTCCTGCAGTTCTTCGCTTGGGTAGCTCAGAAGCAGGGACATGGATTTCAGGGTGATATGCATCAGACTGTCTCCGAAGGAAGGGTGAAGCGCTTTTTCTTCGCGCCGCCAAAGAGTTTCGGCGTCGAGGTGCCGTTGGAACAGCCGTTGCCATCGGTAAAGCCGCAGCCGGTTTTCACGTCGATCGCCTCGTCCACCAGTTCGCGGTGCGCGGTGGGGATGACGAAACGGTCTTCGTAATTGGCGATGGACATGATGTGGAACATGTCCTCGATCAGATCTTTGGTCAGGCCGACCCGTTCGGCGATACCTTCGTTGATCACGCCGTCCACGGTCTTCGAGCGCATGTAGGCGCGCATCGCCAGCATCCGTTCCAGCGCCGAAACGATGGGTTCCTCGTCGCCCGCGGTCAGCATGTTGGCGAGGTAGCGCACCGGGATGCGCAAGGAACGCACATCCGGCATGTCGCCATCGTGGCCGATCAGCCCGCCTTCGGCGGCGTTCTGGATCGGCGAAAGCGGCGGCACATACCAGACCATCGGCAGGGTGCGGTATTCCGGGTGCAGCGGGAAGGCGATCTTCCAGTCCATCGCCATCTTGTAGACCGGGCTGTTTTTGGCGCTGTCGATCCAGTCCTGCGGCACGCCATGTTCCAGCGCCATCTTCTGGATCTTCGGATCGTTCGGATCCAGGAACATGTCGAGCTGCGCCTGATACAGATCCTTTTCGTCGGCCGAGGCCGCCGCGTCGATCTTGTCGGCGTCGTAAAGCACCACGCCCAGGTAGCGGATGCGCCCGACGCAGGTTTCCGAACACACCGTCGGCTGGCCGCTTTCAAGGCGCGGGTAGCACAGCGTGCATTTTTCCGATTTGCCGGTTTCCCAGTTGTAATACACCTTCTTGTAGGGGCAGCCGGATACGCACATCCGCCAGCCGCGGCATTTTTCCTGGTCGATCAGCACGACGCCGTCTTCTTCGCGCTTGTAGATCGCGCCCGAGGGGCAGGACGCGGCGCAGGCCGGGTTCAGGCAGTGTTCGCACAGCCGCGGCAGATACATCATGAAGGTGTTCTCAAATTCGCCGTAGATGTCCTTTTGCACCCCTTCAAAGTTGTAGTCCTGCGAGCGTTTGGAGAACTCGCCGCCCAGGATTTCTTCCCAGTTCGGACCCCATTCGATCTTTTCGATCCGCTCGCCGGTGATCTTGGAATAGGGGCGCGCGGTCGGAAAGGCGTTCATTTCCGGGGCCGATTTCAGGTGGTCGTGGTCGAAATCGAACGGTTCATAATAGTCGTCGATTTCCGGCAGATTGGGGTTGGCAAAGATGTTCGCCAGGATGCGCCACTTGGCGCCCTGCCTGGGCTGGATCTTGCCGTTCTTCTTGCGTGTCCAGCCACCGTTCCAGCGTTTCTGGTTTTCCCAGTCCTTGGGATAACCGATGCCGGGTTTGGTTTCGACGTTGTTGAACCAGGCGTATTCGACGCCGTCGCGCGTGGTCCAGACGTTCTTGCAGGTCACAGAGCAGGTGTGGCACCCGATGCATTTATCAAGGTTCAGCACCATGCCGATCTGAGCACGTATCTTCATGTTCCAAGCCTCCGCTTTGGCAGGCTGGTCGAGCCAGTCCACCTTGTTCATCTTGCGCACGATCACGAATTCGTCCCGGTTGGAGCCGACGGTTCCGTAGTAGTTGAAGCCGTAGCTCTGCTGGGCGTAGCCGCCGATCATGTGGGTGGGCTTGAGCGTGGCGCGGGTCACCGAATTGTGGATGCCGCCGCGCTTGCCGGTCTTTTCGGACCCTGGCGTGTTCACGATCTTTTCCTGGGCGTGATACATGAACAGCGTGCCGTCCTTCATCCGCTGGCTGACAACCGCGCGCGCCGTCAGTGCGCCGTTGGAGTTGAAGACCTCGACCCAGTCGTTATCGACGATGCCCGCGCGCGCGGCGTCGGTTTCGCTGATCCAGACCACCGGCCCGCCGCGGTTGAGCGTGAGCATCAGCAGGTTGTCGGAATAGGTCGAATGGATGCCCCATTTCTGGTGCGGGGTGATGAAGTTCAGCACCACATGCGGGCCGTCCTCCACCATCTTGCCGTCGATGGTCTTGAGGTCCACCGGCGGGCGGTAGGTGCAAAAACCTTCGCCGAAAGCACGCATCCACAGGTGGTCCTGATACAGCTGTTGTCGCCCGGTCAGCGTGCGCCACGGGATCAGTTCGTGCACGTTGGTGTAGCCTGCGTTGTAGCAGACATGTTCGCTTTCGATCCCCGACCATGTGGGCGACGAGATGATCTTGCGCGGCTGGGCTGCGATGTCGCGAAAGCGGATCTTTTCGTCTTCCTTGACCTTGGCCAGATGCGTGTGCTCGCGCCCGGTGGCCTTTTCCAGTTCAGCCCAGGCCTTGACGGCCACTTCGCCGTTGGTTTCGGGGGCCAGCATCAGGATCATTTCCGCAGCATCAATGGCGGTGTCGAGTTTCGGGCGCCCTTGCGACACGCCGTCTTCCAGAACGACGCCGTTCAGGTCCTTCAGGTGGTCGATCTCGACCTCGGTATTCCAGTTGATGCCCTTGCCGCCGTTGCCCAGCTTGTCGAGCAGCGGACCGACCGAGGTGAACTTCTTGTAGAGGTTCGGATAATCCCGCTCGACCGCGATATAGTTGGGCGCGGTCTTGCCCGGGATCAGATCGCATTCGCCCTTTTTCCAGTCCTTGACGGTATCCTGCGCCACCTCCATCGGCGTGTCGTGCAGCAGCGGCAGTTGAACGATGTCGGTTTCCACGCCGAGGATTTCCGGGGCGACTTCGGAGAACTTTTTCGCGATCGCCTTGAAGATTTCCCAGTCCGACCTGCTTTCATAGGCCGGGTCCACCGCCGCCTGCAGCGGGTGGATGAACGGGTGCATGTCAGACGTGTTCAGGTCGTCCTTTTCATACCAGCTTGCCGTGGGCAGCACGATGTCGGAATAGACCGCCGTGGTGGACATGCGGAAGTCGATGGTCACCAGAAGGTCAAGCTTGCCGCGCGGCGCTTCGTCGTGCCACTTGGCTTCCCTGGGCATCTGGCCGCCTTCTTCGCCCAGATCCTTGCCCATCACCCCGTGATCGGTGCCCAAGAGGTGCTTGAGGAAATATTCATGCCCCTTGCCGGAAGACCCCAGCAGGTTGGAGCGCCACACGAACAGGTTGCGCGGCCAGTTTTCCGGCGCGTCCGGGTCTTCGCAGGACATTTCCAGTTCGCCCGATTTCAACTGCTCGGCCACATAGGCCGGGATGTCCTTGCCGGCCTTTTTCGCGGCTTTTGCCACCTCCAGCGGGTTGGTTTTCAGTTGCGGCGCGCTGGGCAGCCAGCCCATGCGTTCGGCCCGGATGTTGTAGTCGATCAGGTTGATGTCCCAGTCGCCCTCGGGGGCTGTGGGCGACAGGATTTCGCCCGCCGAAACCTGTTCGTAGCGCCACTGGTCGGTGTGGGCATACCAGGCGCTGGTGCTGTTCATGTGCCGCGGCGGACGCAGCCAGTCCAGCGCGAAGGCCAGCGGCTGCCAGCCGGTCTGCGGGCGCAGCTTTTCCTGGCCCACGTAATGCGACCAGCCGCCGCCGGATTTGCCGACGCAGCCGCACATCACCAGCATGTTGATGATGCCGCGATAGTTCATGTCCATGTGATACCAGTGGTTCAGGCCGGCCCCCAGGATCACCATCGACTTGCCTTCGGTCTTTTCCGCGTTCAGCGCGAATTCGCGCGCCACCGTGGCGATCTTTTCGGCCGAAACGCCGGTGATCTTCTCGGCCCAGGCAGGGGTGTAGGGGATGTCCTCGTCATAGGACGTGGCCACCCAGTCGCCGCCAAGGCCGCGATCAAGCCCGTAGTTGGCGCAGAACAGGTCAAAGACCGTGGCGACCAGCACTTCCTTGCGGCCGACCTTGATCTTTTTCACGGGGACGTTTTTCGTCAGCACTTCGGGGTGTTCGCAGTTGACGAAATTCTTTGTGGCCTGGCCGCCGAAATAGGGGAAGTCCACCCCCACCACGTCGTCGCGGTCCTCTTCGAGGATGAAGGACATCTTCAGTTCGGTGTCCTTGCCACGCGCGCGCTCTTCCAGGTTCCATTCGCCGTCCTCGCCCCAGCGGTAGCCGATGGAACCGTTGGGCGCGACCAGCGCGTTCGACTTGCCGTCCCAGGCGACGGTTTTCCATTCGGGGTTGTTCTTTTCGCCCAGCTTGCCCGACAGGTCGTCGGCGCGCAGGAACCGACCGGGGATCAGCCGCCCGTCCTTTTCTTCCAGCTTCACCAGCATCGGGAAGTCGGAATACTTGCGGGTGTATTCCTCGAAATAGGGCACCTGGCGGTCCAGGTGGAATTCGCGCAGGATCACATGGCCCATGGCCATCGACAGTGCGCTGTCGGTGCCCTGTTTCGGGTTCAGCCAGATGTCGCCGAACTTGGCGGCCTCGGAATAGTCGGGGCTGATCACCGCCGACTTGGTGCCGCGATAGCGCGCTTCGGTGTAGAAATGCGCATCCGGCGTGCGCGTCTGCGGCACGTTCGAGCCCCACAGCAGCAGGAA
>JAJRUE010000101.1 GCA_024277955.1 Alphaproteobacteria bacterium
GAACCATTTCAATGCCATGCGGGCGAATGTCCGGTTCGCGGCCAACCCCGGACAACTGCAGCAGCTGCGGTGAGTTGAAGGCCCCCGCGCTCAGGATCACTTCGCGCCGGGCGCGCAGGGTGCGCAAGTTCCGTCGGTGGCGAAAGGCGACGCCGGTGGCGCGTTTGCGCTCGAACAGGATGCGCGTGGCACGTGCCCTGGTGATCACGCTCAGGTTGGGGCGCGACATCGCCGGGAACAGGTAGGCGGCGGCCGCCGAACAGCGTTCGCCGTTGCGCGCCGGGTCGTGGAACTGGGTCACCTGGAATTCGCCGACGCCCAGGTTTTCGCCGGTGTTGAAATCCTCGCGCGGCGGGTGCTGCAGCTGGGTCGCGGCCTGGATGAAGGCGGCGGTAACGGGGCGCGGTTCTTGCTGGTCGGAAACGTGCAAAGGGCCGGAATCGTTGTGAAATTCATCGGCGCCGCGGGCGTTATTTTCGGATTTCAGGAAATATGGCAGCACCGCGTCCCAGCCCCAGCCGGGGCAGCCGGCGGTGGCCCAGTCGTCGTAGTCGCTCTGGTGGCCGCGCACGTAAAGCATGGCGTTGATCGCGCTCGAGCCGCCCAGCGCGCGGCCCCGAGGCTGGTATCCGCGTCGGCCGTTCAGGCCCTTTTGCGGCACGGTCTTGAAGGCCCAGTTGTTGATCTTTCCGATCCCCGGCACCATCGCCACCGCCCCCACCGGCACCCGCAGCAAGAGAGAGTCGCCACCGCCGCCGGCTTCGAGCAGGCAGACGGTGGTGCCGGGGTCTTCGCTGAGCCGCGCGGCCAGCACGCAGCCGGCTGAACCTCCACCGACGATCACATAGTCAAAGGTCACGAACTCCCCCCGGGACGAGCGGCCGGGCGCGGGCGAAATCGCTGCGCGCCGGCTGTGGCGACATCTGACAAAATCGCCGCCCGGATGTCCAGAAATTTGCCCGCCTTCCGTTGGGTCGGGGCGGCGTTCCGGCCTGGGGTATGGGCCTGGGGGTGGCGCCTGGTTCGGCGGCCTGGTCCGAGGGGCGCAAACCGGGGGCGTGGTTTCGGCTGCAGTTTCGGCGGCTGTTTGGGGGGCCTTTTCGGGGCGCGGTTGACCCGGCCGGGGGCGGCCGGGTCCGGGCTCAGAGCGCGCCGCAGGCCTGGGCTGCGTTGGCGCCCACCCAAGTCATCTTGGCCGACATGGTCGCCCCGTCCACCAGGCCGAGGCTGGCCGAGATCCTGGCCATTTCCCGGTTGTCGCCCAGGATCATCGCCTGGAACATGTCCATCTGCTTGCTGTTGAGCGCGTCCTTGGCGACATCGAAATAGCAGCCGCAGGTTTCGCCGGGCATGCCCTTGGCATTGCATTGGGCGACGAATTTCTTTTTGCCCTGATCCAGGCAACCGCTAAGGATCAGCGCTGCGGTCAGGGCTGCAAATACTTGAATTTTCATGGTTCTGGTATCCCTCGGGGCTGATCCCGGGGCGGCGGCGACTGGGCGCGCGCCCACCCCGGGCGTTTCATCGGTCACTGGCCCTGCTTGTAGGGTCCGCCTTCCTTGTCGAGGATGACCAGCAGCGCGCCGATCCCCAGCAGGCCCGCCGGCACGATCGACATAAGCCCGAGGCCGAACACCCACAGGATGCCCAGCGCCGAGATCCCCATCAGACCGATCGCCGCATTGGCGTTACGCCCGACGATGCCGCCTCCGATGATGCCCATGATCGGCAGCACGATGGACATGATGCTGTAGAACTGCATCGAGCTTGCGCCTTCGGAATAGCCCACCGTCGAGGCCAGAGACCCCATTGTCGAGGTGGCCGAATAGCCCACCGCCCCGACCATCAGGGCGATGACGCCGCCGATAATTCCCAAAATCATTCCGGCTTTCATGTTTCTATCTCCTTGTTGAAAACAATCCGTGCCCAGAGAATTCGCCACGCCGGGCGCGAATGCCAATGACAAAGGATGTTATCGGAGATGGGCGGCGCTGGCGGGCCGGGTTCGCCGCGCAAGCCGGGTGCCGGCGCGCGCCGCAAGCCCTTGAAATCAAGCCGTTTGGCGTGCAGCATGGGCCATCGGGGCCCAGCGTTTGGCCGCCCCGGCGCCGCGGGTTGCGGCCTGTCGGCGCAATCGTTTTCGTCCCGGCGTCCGGGCGGCAGCAAGTGGGGGGCGGGCCGCTACAGCATCCCCGGCACCACCAGGTCGGGGGGGCGGTGGCCGTCGGCGAAGGTCTTGATGTTGATGATCACCTTTTCGCCCATCTCCAGCCGGCCCTCGACCGTGGCCGAGCCCATATGCGGCAGCAGCACCACGTTTTTCAGTTCGCGCAGGCGCGGGTTGACCTGGGCGCCGTGTTCGAACACGTCAAGCCCGGCACCGGCGATCTCGCCCGCGCGCAGCATCCGGGTCAGCGCGTTTTCGTCGATCACTTCCCCGCGCGAGGTGTTCACGATCACCGCCGTGGGCTTCATCAGTTTCAGCCGGCGGGCGTTCATCAGGTGGTAGGTGGCCGGCGTGTGCGGGCAGTTGACCGAGATGATGTCCATGCGCGCCACCATCTGGTCGAGGCTTTCCCAATAGGTCGCTTCCAGCGGTTTTTCGATGTCCGGGTGCAACCGGCGGCGGTTGTGGTAGTGCACCTGCATGCCAAAGGCCGCGGCGCGCCGGGCCACCGCCTGGCCGATGCGCCCCATGCCCAGGATGCCCAGCCGCCGCCCCGCCAGTCGCCCGCCCAGCAGCGCCGTCGGCGACCAGCCCTGCCAGTCGCCGGACTGCATCAGCGCCAGCCCTTCGGGGATGCGCCGGGTGGTGGCAAGGATCAGCGCCAGCGTCATGTCGGCGGTGTCTTCGGTCACGGTGCCGGGC
>JAJRUE010000012.1 GCA_024277955.1 Alphaproteobacteria bacterium
GAACACCACCACCCCGACGCCGCGCACGTTTATGGTGGCGTCTTCGCCCAGCAGCTTTTTCACCAACGTGTCGGGCTGGTAGGCCTGGGGCACGAAAGGCAGCACCCAGCTGTCGATCCAGCCCACGAAGGTCCACAGCAGGTAGAGCGTGAGCGCGATCGGAACCAGCACCACCAGCCCGGTGAAGAAATTGGCGCGGGTGCGCTGGAACAGCCGGCGCCGGCGCGACACTTGCGGCTTGTCCTCTTCAAAGGGGTTGGTCATCGGTTGGCGGTCCCTTTCCGGCGATCTGCTATCATTTAGTATCTTTGGCCGGGTGCGACAATGGCGTTGCCGGGATTTCCCGGCCCTGCGGGCGCCGGCGGCGCCTGTGGGGCCATAAGGCGTTTGAAAAACGCCTTGTCAAAGCGTTTTCCAAACCGCTTTGACCCCTGTGGGGCAGGTTCGGCGCTGACCGGGCGGTTCACCCGGCGGCCGCCGCCAGCCGGGAAGCGATATCCGCCGCCAGCCGGGCGTTGTTCAGAACCAGCGCGATGTTGGCCTCCAGCGAACGCCCGTCGGTCAGCTCGAAGATCCGCTGCAACAGGAACGGCGTGAGTGATTTGGCGCTGATCGCGCGGGTTTCGGCCTCGGCGATCGCCTGGTCGATCAGCGGCGCCAGATCGGCGGCCGGGATTTCGGCCTCGGGCGGGATCGGGTTGGCCACCAGCTGGCCGCCGCCAAGCCCCAGGCGCGCGCGCATCCGGTGGGCGGCGGCAATCTCGGCGGCGCTGTCCATGCGCAGCGGCGCGGCCAGCCCGCTGTCGCGCGACCAGAAGGCGGGCAGCGCGTCCTGGCCATGGGCGACCACCGGCACTCCGAGGGTTTCCAGCACCTCGAGCGTCTTGGGCAGATCGAGGATCGCCTTGGCGCCGGCGGCGACCACGGTGACCGGCGTCAGCGCCAGTTCGCGCAGATCGGCCGAGATGTCGAAGCTCAGTTCCGCGCCGCGGTGCACGCCGCCGATGCCGCCGGTGGCAAAGACCTCGATCCCGGCGAGATGGGCGCAGATCATGGTGGCGGCGACGGTGGTGGCGCCGGTGCCGCCGCGCGCGATGCAGGCCGCCAGATCGGCGCGCGACAGCTTGGCCACGTCGCGCGCCTGCGCCAGCTGTTCGAGCTGTTCGTCTTCCAGCCCCACGTGCAGCGCGCCCTCGAGCACCGCCACGGTCGCCGGCACCGCGCCGCGCGCGCGCACTTCGCGTTCCACCCGGCGGGCGGTTTCGAGGTTTTGCGGCCAGGGCATGCCGTGGGTGATGATGGTGCTTTCCAGCGCCACCAGCGGCTGGCCGCGGGCGCGGGCGCGGGCCACTTCGCCGGACAGCCGGGGGGCCAGGCGCGGGGTGATTGCAGGGGTGTTCGCGGTGGTGCTGGTCATGAATGGGTATCCCCGGAAACATAGTCGGCGGCGGCGCGCAGCGCCTGTTCGAGCGCATCCGCGCGCGCGGCGCCGGCGGCTTCGGCGGCGATATGGGCCGCCATGAAGGTGTCGCCGGCGCCGGTGATGCGGGTCACCAGAACCTCGGGCGGATCGGCGCAGATGACCTGGTCGTCGGGGCTGGTGGCGGTGCCGGCGCCCGTTTCGGCGGCCCGGCTCTGGCCATCGGCGGCGGTGCGGCTGCCGTCGGTGACCAGCACCCGGCGCGCGCCCCGGGCCAGCAGCGCGCGCGCCGCTTCGGGCGCATCGGCAAAGCGGGCATGGCAGAGCAGCCCCGCCTCTTCCAGGTTCACGTAAAGCGTGGCGCCGGGATGCGCGATCAGTGGCAGCAGCCGTTCGGCCTTGCCGGGGCTGGCCGGGGCCACGCGCAGGTCGGCGGCCCCGAAGGCGGGGCTGGCGGCGATCTCGGCCAAGAGCGCTTCGGTCAGGTTGCCATCCAGCGCCACCAGCCCGGACCAGGGCGTTTCGGCACTGCCCAGGGTGCCGTCGAGCAGCGGCGCCAGGATGCGTGCGCCAGCGGCTTCCAGCGAATGCGCATCCGCGATCGCCGAGATCAGCCCGTTGCCGCCCTCGACCGCCATGTAGCGGTCGGTGGGCAGGTCGGGCGAGCGGTAGACATGGGCGGTCGAGATGCCCATGCGTTCGCAGGCGGCGATCAGTTCGTCGCCTTCCGGGTCCGAGCCGATGGCGGTGAGCACGCTGGGGCGCAGGTCGAACCGGCGCAGGGTCATGGCGATGTTCATGGCCACCCCGCCGGGCAGGCGGGCTATGCGGCCGGGCACGTCCGAGCCCAGCCGCATGTGGCTGGGCGAGCGCCCGATGATGTCCCAGAGCACCGAGCCGATGCACAGGATCCGCGTCTCGGACGGGTGTGCGGGCGCGCAGGCCGGGGTGGGGCTGGGGGCAGCAGTGGGCATGGGCGCGTTGTCGCAGGCGGGCGCAATCGGGGCAAGCCGGAAAAATGCGTTTGGGTGTTGGAAGCGGGTGCCCGGGGGTGGCAACCTCCGCGGCGGGGCGGCGGCGCACGAGGGGGTGAATGGGGGGTGCATGGGGGCGCGGATGCCGCGGTGATGCTGTGAAAAATGGCGGCGGCACCGGGCGATTGCCGCGGCTGCGCCATAGTGCTGCCACAATCCAAAAATATTTTTTCTTCATGTATCAAGGCAGGGGACACACCATGCAGAGCATTCATTCGACCTATCGAGGGCTTTCGCTGCTTTTCGCGCTGAACTGGGACCGGCTGATCTTTGTCGCGACCATCGCCGGGGCGCTGTTGCTGGGGGCCTGGGTCGGCTCTCTGTGAAGGCTGACCGCCGGTTCGGCCCGGTCAGGCGGGCGGCAACCGGGCGGCGACGGCTCGAATTTCACGAAATGGTGGCGGGCTGCTTGCGCAGCGGCTTGCCAGGCGGAGGCGCCTTGCGGCGCCATTTTTTTGTCTCGTGCCCCGCTTTGCGGGTCACTCGGGCGGGGCGCGGTTCGCCAACGGGGCGCTTTGGCCGGGCCGGTCGGGTGCGGATCGGTCGGGCGCGTGCCGGGGCGGATCGCGGGCGGGAACGGCCGGGGCGAAAAAGGGCAAATCCAATTTTGACAAGCCCCGGCAATCCCGATACTCAGATCAACACTGGGATGTCATTTCGGATTGGGGCACATGCGTAGTCATTTCCGCCGCGGGGCTAGTTTTTGCTTGTCTGTCATTCACCGGCCATCGCGCGCTGCCACGCGTCTGGCCCTGGTGTTCTTCCTTGCCTTTTCGGCGAGCCTGGTGCTGGCCACGCCGCCGGCCAGCGCGCAGACCTACCGGTTTTCCTCGGTGCGGGTGCAGGGCAACCAGTATGTGGACAGTTCAACCATCGAAACCTACGCCGGGATCGTGCCGGGGCGCGCGATCAGCGCGTCAGACCTGAACGCCGCCTACCAGAACGTGCTGTCGTCGGGCCTGTTCGAAAGCGTCGAGTTCCTGCCGCGCGGCAACCGGCTGGTGATCAAGGTGGTCGAATTTCCGGTGATCAACCGGGTCAATGTCGAAGGCAATTCGCGCATCAATGACGAAACCGCTCTGGCGATGCTGCAATCCAGGCCGCGCCTGGTGTTCAGCCCCGCCACCGCCGAAGCCGACGCCTCCCGGCTGACCGAGGCCTATCGCGCGCAGGGCCGGTTGTCGGCCACCGTGACGCCGCGCATCATCCGCCGGTCCAACAACCGGGTGGATCTGGTGTTCGAGGTCCGCGAAGGCCGGGTGACCGAGATCGAGCGCCTGTCCTTTGTCGGCAACCGGGCGTTTTCCGACCGGCGGCTGCGCCGGGTGCTGCGCTCGAAACAGGCCGGCGCGCTCAGGGCGCTGATTCGCCAGGATACTTTCGTCGAGGACCGGATCGCCTTCGACAAATCGCTGCTCACGGATTTTTACCAGTCACGCGGCTATGTGGATTTCCAGGTGCTTTCGGTGGCCTCGGAATTCTCGCGCGAGCGCAACGCCTTTTTCCTGACCTTCAAGGTGCGCGAGGGCCAGAAGTTCAAGTTCGGCGCCGCCACCGTCACCAGCGACCTGCCCGAGGTGGATGTGGCCGATTTCGAGCGCCTGCTGCGGCTGCGCCCCGGCGCCACCTACACGCCGGTCAAGGTGGACGCGACCATTGCGCGGATGGAAAAGCTGGCGCTCAAGAAGGGGCTGAACCTGGTGCGGGTCGACCCCAAGGTGACGCGCGACGACCGCAACCTGACGCTGGACATCGAGTTCCGGCTGGTGCGCGGGCCGCGGATTTTCGTCGAACGGATCGACGTGCGCGGCAACACCACCACACTCGACCGGGTGATCCGCCGGCAGTTCCGCATTGCCGAGGGCGATCCGTTCAACCCGCGCGAGATCCGCGAAGCGGCGGCGCGCATCCGGGCGCTGGGGCTGTTCGAAACGACCGACGTGAACGCGCGCCGCGGCTCGAGCGAAGACCGGGTCGTGGTTGACGTGCAGGTGCGCGAACGCAACACCGGGTCGCTGACCTTCGGGGCGGCCTACAACTTTACCACCGGGGTCGGGCTGACCGCCAAGTTCAGCGAACGCAATTTCCTGGGCCGCGGCCAGACGCTGAATTTCGACCTGGTGATCGGGCTGGACAACGCCAACGGCGGGATGACCTTTATCGAGCCCGCCTTTCTCGGGCGCGATCTGGCGTTCCGCTTTGACGGCGAATACCGCCAGACCCAGTTCGCCTACACCAACTACGACACCAGGAAGGTTCTGCTGAAACCGTCCTTCACCTTCCCGATAAGCGACCGCGCGCGGCTGGGGCTGCGCTATTCGCTGTCGCGCAACGAGTTGCTGAACGTCGATCCCGCCTCGTCCTTGGTGCTCAAGCAAGAGGCCGCCGTCGGCGCCGCCTGGCACAATGCGCTGGGCTACACGCTGAGCTATGACAGCCGCGACGGCGGGCTCAACCCCGGGACCGGCGTGCTGCTGCGGGTGGGGCAGGACTTCGGCTTCCGTTCGAACGGCGGGCGGTTCATCAAGTCGACCGCGACGCTGGGGGCGCAGGCCAGGGTGTTCAACGACCAGGTGACCCTGCGCGCCACCATCGAGGGCGGCGTGCTGGATTCGCTGGGCGGGGTCAGCGGGCTGAACGACCGGTTCTTCCTGACCTCGGCGAATATCCGCGGCTTCGCGCCCGCCGGGATCGGGCCGCGCGACCTGACGGTGGGCAACCGGGATGCGCTGGGCGGCAACCTGTTTGCCGCGGCGCGTCTGGAAACCGAGTTTCCGCTGGGGATCCCGCAGGAAATCGGCATCACCGGCGGGGTGTTTTTCGACGTGGCTTCGGTCTGGGGGCTGGATGACACCATCGGCGGTCTGATCGACGACACCATGCGGATCCGGTCTTCGGCGGGGGTTTCGCTGTTCTGGAAAACCCCGATCGGGCCGCTGCGGTTCAACTTCTCGCGCGCGCTTCGGGCCGAAAGCTACGACCAGATCCAGAACTTCGACCTGACCATTTCGACCGAGTTCTGATGATGGGACAGGCGGCGGTCTGCCGGTGGGCTCTGGTGGTGCTGGCGCTGGTGCTGGCGGCGCCGGGGCTGGCCGGGCGGGGGCTGGCCCAGGATCTTGGGGTCGCGGTGTCGCAGGTGGTGGTGGTGGACACCGAAAAGGTGTTCAAGGCGACGGTTCTGGGACGTGACATCGCGACCCGGCTGGAAGAGCGGGTCAAGGCGCTGGCGGCGGAAAACAAGAAGATCGCGTCCGAGCTGGAAGCCGAAGAGCTGGACCTGACCGCCAAGCGACCGACCCTGCCGCCCGAGGAATTCAAGGCGCTGGCCGATGCCTTTGACGAGAAGGTTCAGCGCATCCGCGCCGAACAGGACGCCAAGCAGCGCGAGTTGCAGGCGCTGCGCGACGCCGAGCGGCAGTCGTTCATCGAAGACATTGGGCCGATCCTGTCGCGCGTCGCCGCCGAACGCGGGGCGCTGGTGGTTCTGGACCTGCGCAACGTGGTTCTGTCGGCGGGCAGCATCGACATCACCGACGAGGCGATCCGCCAGATCAACGCCGCCACCACGCGGCGCAAGCCGGCGGGCGGGTCGGCCGGCGGCGGGCAGCGTGACCCGGCAGCCGCTGGGGGCGACGGGGCGGCTGGTGGTAGTCCGGCGGGCGATGCCACGGCGGGCGGTGGTTCGGCGGGGAGCGACCCGGGGACGGGGGCGCCTTTGGGTGGGGCGCAGCCATCGGGGTCACCCTGATCTTTTCATGGGTGGCGTTATCGGGCGGAGGCGCCTTGCGGCGCCAAGGTCATGTCTCGCCCCCCGTGCCGGGGGGCTCGGGATTGCCTCCGGCGGGGATATTTTCGGACAGAAGAAGGATGGGCGCGGGGAATTCGACCGGCGGGGCTGCGCCCGGGTTGGCGATGGGCGGGCCGATGCGCTTGTGCCGCGCCGAGGGCTTCGCTAACAATGCGCAACGCCATCGAAGGACCGCTCATGACCACTGACAAGACCTCTGCCGATCTCGAAACCATCCAGTCGATCCTGCCGCACCGCTACCCGTTCCTGCTGGTGGACAAGGTGGTGGATGTCGAGATCAACAAATCCGCCGTCGGCATCAAGAACGTTACCTTTAACGAGCCGCATTTCCAGGGCCATTTCCCCGGCAAGCCGATCATGCCCGGCGTCACCATCATCGAAGCGATGGCCCAGACCGCCGGCGTGCTGGTGGGCCTGTCGATGGACATTTACGACAACCGGATGCTGATCTATTTCATGAGCGTGGAAAAGGCCAAGTTCCGCCGGATGGTGGTGCCGGGCGATGTGCTGAAGATGCACGTCGCCGCGCTGCGCGGCGGCGGCAAGGTGTGGAAATTCTCGGGGCGCGCCGAGGTGGATGGTCAGCTGGCCTGCACCGCCGAGTTCACCGCGATGATGGACCTCGGAAAGGGCTGAGCCATGAGCGCACAGACGGGGGCGCGGGTGCACCCCTCGGCAGTGGTTGAAAGCGGCGCGCGGCTGGGGGCGGGCTGTGTTGTCGGCCCGTTCTGCCATGTGGGCCCGGATGTGGTTCTGGGCGACCGCGTGGTGCTGAAAAGTCACGTGGTGGTGGCCGGCGCCACCGAGATCGGCGACGAGACCGAGATCTATCCTTTTGCGGTGGTGGGCGAGATCCCGCAGGATCTCAAGTTCAAGGGCGAACGCACCCGGCTGGTGATCGGCAAGCGCAACCGCATCCGCGAGGGCGCGACCCTGAACGTGGGCACCGAGGGCGGCGGCGGCATCACCCGGGTGGGCGACGATTGTCTGTTCATGACCGGGGCGCATGTGGGCCATGATGCGCAGGTGGGCAACCGGGTGATCATGGCCAACCAGGCGGCGCTTGGCGGTCATTGCATCATTGAAGACGATGTGATCATCGGCGGGCTTTCCGGCGTGCACCAGTTCGTGCGCCTGGGCAAGGGGGCGATCATCGGCGCGGTCACCATGGTCACCAATGACGTGATCCCGCACGGGCTGGTGCAGGGGCCGCGCGGCACGTTGGACGGGCTGAACCTGGTGGGGCTTAAACGGCGCGGGGTGGCGCGCGCCGACATCACCGCGCTGCGCGCCGCCTTTCAGGCGCTGGCCCAGGGCGACGGCGCCTTTCAGGACCGCGCCCGGCGGCTGGCGGCGGAAACCGACAGCGCCTATGTGCAGGAAGTTCTGGATTTCATCCTGGCCGGTTCGGAACGCTCGTTCCTGACCCCAAGCTGATTGCCGGGCGGCTGGCGCTGATCGCCGGACGCGGCCGCCTGCCGCAGATCCTGGCCGAACGGCTGCGCGCCAGCGGCGAGGATTTTTCGCTGTTCTGTCTGCAGGGGCAGTGGGCCGAAGCCGATCTGGCGCAGGGCGGCGCGGCGCCCGAAACCTTCCGGCTCGAACAGCTGGGCAGTTTTCTGGAAAGCCTGCCGGCGCGCGGCTATGGCCGGGCCTGCCTGGCCGGCGCCATTCACCGCCCGGCCATCGACCCGGCGCTGATCGATGCGGCCACGGCTCCGCTGGTGGCGACGCTGCGCCAGGCGCTGGCCTCGGGCGATGATGCGGCGCTGCGCCTGGTGATCGCGCTTTTCGAGCGCCACGGGCTGGTGATCGAGGCCGCCCATCAGATCGCCCCCGACCTGTTGCCGCCCGCCGGCGTCGACACCCGCGCGCGCCCGGGCGAAACCCACAACGGCGACATCGCGCGCGCCAGCGCCGCGCTCAGCCTGCTGGGGCAGGGCGACCTGGGCCAGGCCTGCGTCGTCGCCGGCGGCCAGATCGTCGGGCTGGAAGCCGCGCCCGGCACCGATTTCCTGCTGCAAAGCCTGGCCGGGCAACCGCTGGCGCGCGGCGGGCTGCTGGTCAAGGCCGCCAAGCCGGGCCAGGAATTGCGCGCCGACATGCCCGCGATCGGCCCCGAAACCGCCACCGCCGCGGCGCGCGCCGGGCTTGCGGGCATCGTGATCCAGGCCGGTCACGTGCTGGTGCTCGATCGCGCCGAAACCCTTGCCGCCTGCGACCGCGAGGGGCTGTTTCTCTGGGTGCGGGAGCTGCCCTGATGCAGGCCTTTGTGATCGCCGGCGAAGCCTCGGGCGACAAGCTGGGCGCCGCCCTGATCGAGGGGCTGGCGACGCTGGCGCCGGGCAGCCGCATTGCCGGGGTCGGGGGCGAACAGATGCGCGCGCGCGGTCTTGCCAGCCTGTTCGACATGAACGAGCTTTCGGTGATGGGCCTGGCCGAGGTGCTGCCGAAATACCGCCAGCTGAAGCGGCGCATACGCCAATGCGCGCAGGCGGTTCTGGACAGCCGGCCGGACGTGCTGATCACCATCGACAGCCCCGATTTCTGCCTGCGGGTGGCGCGCCTGGTGCGGGAAGCCGACCCGCAGCGCGCGATCCGCACGGTGCACTACGTGGCGCCGTCGGTCTGGGCCTGGCGGCCGGGGCGGGCGGTGAAAATGGCGCGCTGGATCGATCAGGTGCTGGCGCTTCTGCCGTTCGAGCCACCCTATATGGAAGCCGCCGGGATGCGCTGCGATTTCGTCGGTCATCCGGTGGTCGGGGATGCGGCGGTGGGCCGGGCCGAGGCGGCGGCGTTTCGCGACCGTCTCGGGCTTGGGCGCGGCGAGGTGATCCTGGCGCTGCCCGGCTCGCGCCGGTCCGAGGTCAAGCGCCTGGCGCCGGTCTTTGGCGAAACGCTGCGCCGGGTGCTGCAGGACCGCCCCGAGGCGCGGGTTCTGGTGCCCGCGGCGGCCCATGTGGCGCCGCTGGTGCGGGCGCTGAGCGAAAGCTGGCCGGGGCAGGCGATGGTGCTGGACCCCACGGGCCTCACGCCCGACGCGGCAGAGGAACGCAAGCGCCAGGCTTTTGCGGCGGCGGATCTGGCGCTGGCGGCCTCGGGCACTGTGTCGCTCGAGCTTTGCGCCGCGGATACGCCGATGGTGATCGCCTACGACCTGCACCCGATCAGTTGGCGGATCATGTCGCGCATGGCGCGGATCGACACGGTGACGCTGGCCAATATCGTGACCGGCGAACGGGTGATCCCCGAGTTCCTGGGGCCGGACTGCCGGCCCGGCCCGATTGCCGGGGCGATGCTGGAACTGGCGCGCAATCCGGATGCCCGCCGGGAACAGTCGCGCATCGCGCGCGATACGCTGCGCCTGCTTGGCGCGGGCGGCGAAGCGCCGGGGCTGCGCGCGGCGCGCGCGGTGCTGGAGGGGCTGGCCGGGCCCGGGCGCTGACGCGGCGCGCTGTGCGGGCGAATCAGCCGGGCCAGGGGACCGGGCGCCGCCAGATGGATCCGGGCGAATCGCCGGTAACCTGCCCGCGCGGCGCGTTAACGATTTCGCAGGGATCAGGGGCGCGGTGCGCGCCACCGGCGGCGGTTCGCCGTGGGGCGACTCACAAAGGCCTTGGGCCGGCGATTCGCCTTGCCCGCAGCCCAATGCCGGGCGAAAAATTCGAAGAATTTTTGCCAATTTTTCGTGACGAAAAATTGCGCCCGTCCAGCGGTTGCGGCGGTCTCAGTCCCCGCGCCAGATCCAGCCGCCCCCAAAGACCCGGCTGCCGCCAAGCTCGTAGAACACGCAGGCCTGTCCGGGGCTGACGCCTTCTTCCGGGCTCAGCAGTTCGACCTCGGCGCTGGTCGGGCCGGTGGGGCGGATCACCGCTTCGCGCGGCGGCCGGGTCGAGCGGACCTTGACCGCCATGCGCCATTCGTCGCGGCTGTCAAAGGCGGCGTCGCCAAGCCAGTTGATCTCGCGCACCGGCACGATCCGGGTGGCGAGCATGTCCTTGGGGCCGACCACCACCTGCCGCTTTTCCACATCCAGCCGCACCACGTAAAGCGGTGTGTCCAGCCCGCCGATCCCCAGCCCCCGGCGCTGGCCGATCGTATAGTGGATCACCCCCTGGTGGCGGCCCAGAACGCGGCCCTGCGCATCGACGATCTCGCCCGGCTCGGCCGCGCCCGGGCGCAGCTTTTCGATCACCGAGGCGTAGTTGCCGTCGGGCACAAAGCAGATGTCCTGGCTGTCCGGCTTGTCGGCCACCGCCAGCCCGTGACGCGCCGCCAGCGCGCGGGTTTCGGCCTTGCTTTCAAGGTGGCCCAGCGGAAAGCGCAGATAGTCCAGCTGCGCGCGCGTGGTCGGGAAAAGAAAGTAGCTCTGGTCGCGTTTCGGGTCGGCGGCCATATGCAGCTCGGGGCCGTTTTCGCCCTGTTTTCGCTGGATATAGTGGCCGGTCGCCATGCAGTCTGCATCGAGATCGCGCGCCAGCGCCATCAGGTCCTGGAACTTGACCTTTTCGTTGCAGCGGATGCAGGGCACCGGGGTCGCGCCGGCCAGATAGCTGTCGGCAAACTCTTCGATCACCGCGTCGCGAAACAGGGTTTCGTAATCCAGCACGTAATGCGGAAAGCCGATCTGTTCGGCAATCCGCCGGGCATCGTGGATGTCGCGCCCCGCGCAGCAGGCATTGGGCTTGGAAACCGCGGCGCCGTGGTCGTAAAGCTGCATGGTGACGCCGATCACATCGAACCCCTGCGCCGCCAGTTCGGCAGCCACGACCGAGCTGTCGACACCGCCCGACATGGCGACGACGACGCGCGTGTCGCGCGGCGCCTTGTCAAAGCCCAGCAAGTTGCGGGCCGCGCGGTCTGGCCGGTCGAGTGGCATGGGGTTCCCTTTCGTGAGGTCTGGCAGAATATAGGAAAATCCTAACTACTCTCAAGCCCCGGTTTCACGCCGCATTAAGCAAGACCCGCCAGAGTTTTCGGGGCACGACGAAGGGGTAGGTAGATGTATCTGAAAAAAATCGAAGGGCCGCGTGCGGTCACCTTGCCGGACGGCAGCATCATGACGCGGGCCGATCTGCCGCCGGCGCACACCACCCGCTGGGTCGCCAGCCGCAAGGCGGCGGTGGTGCGGGCGGTGGCCTATGGCTTGATGAGTCGCGACGAAGCGAAAGCGCATTGGGCAATCAGCGATGAAGAGCTCGACTGCTGGACCGATGCGCTGGCGCGCCACGGGCCCGCCGCGCTGAAAGTGACACAGGTTCAGAGGTTCAGACAACCATAGGTTGCGTCATGCGGGATTCCGGCTATGGTAACCAGCGGTTAACCATTCTTGTCCAAGGTCGGCGGTAGCGACCTGTAAGACCTGACTTTAGCGGAGAACAACGATGCGAATCTTGCTTGTGGAGGACGATCCGACGACCTCGAAAAGCATCGAACTGATGCTGACGCACGCCAACCTGAACGTCTATGCCACCGACCTCGGGGAAGAGGGGATCGATCTTGCCAAGCTTTACGACTACGACCTGATCCTGCTGGACCTGAACCTGCCCGACATGAACGGTCACGACGTGTTGCGCCAGTTGCGGCTTGCGCGGGTGGACACGCCGATCCTGATCCTGTCGGGGGCGGACGATACAGAAAGCAAGATCAAGGGGTTCGGTTTCGGCGCCGACGACTACCTGACCAAGCCGTTTCACCGCGAGGAACTGGTCGCACGCATCCACGCCATCATCCGCCGCTCGAAGGGTCATTCGCAGTCGATCATCCGCACCGGCGCGATCGAGGTCAACCTTGACGCCAAGACCGTCAGCACCGACGGCCAGCCGGTCCATCTGACCGGCAAGGAATATCAGATGCTGGAACTTCTGTCGCTGCGCAAGGGCACCACGCTGACCAAGGAAATGTTCCTCAACCACCTTTATGGCGGGATGGACGAACCGGAACTGAAGATCATCGACGTGTTCATCTGCAAGTTGCGAAAGAAACTCAGCCAGGCTACCGGCGGGCAAAACTATATCGAGACAGTCTGGGGCCGCGGCTATGTGCTGCGCGACCCCGAACCGGCGCAGCTGGACCAGCCGCTCGCGATCGGCGCCTAGGGTCAGGGCCTGGGATCGGGGCCTGGGGGCAGGCCCTCGGCACCGGCGGTAACGCGGCCCCGCCGGTGGGCGATCGGCGGGGCCGCGCATTTGCGGCGCACACAGCGGGACAAGGTGCGCTCGCAAACGGCTGGCGGACGCCGCATCGCGCGCAAGCCAGTCGCGCGCAAAGGGGGTGGCGCACTATTTCTCTTGGGTCTTAGGGCCAAAACCCGATCAACCTGCACCGCCAGATTGGCAGATTTCCGTCTCGACAAGGCACAGGGTCGCAGGAATAGTGGTTCTATTTCAATGGCCTGTAACGCAGTCGGGGTGGAAATACGCCAAACCCTTCGGGCGTGAAGGGCATTTCATCTCTGCAGCGCGGGCCGCTTGGAAAGGGAACTACCCCGTCGCGCGCGTTCCGAGCCGCTGACATTTCGCGCCTTTCACGCTAGCGGCGCAGGCTGATCGGGACTTGGTCCGAGGTCTTGCGTGTTTTGCCCTGCAATTCCCTGATTCGCCGGGGTTTGCCTGTATCTCGTGCCGTCGCGGCCGGGATGCCGCGATCGGGTCGCGGATCTGGTCGGCGGGAACCGGCGTGGGATTCTCCCGATCCGTCTGCCGTTTTCCCTGTGCCGGGATATGCGGCTCCGCGTGCGCTGTGCCTGGATCTCCGCCGACAGGGCCTCGGGCCCATTCGCGGCGGCGTTGCACAGATCCTTGCCGAAAAGGCCGCAGCCCACAAGGATATCCGCCGCGGGTGCGCCATCGGGATCGGTTGGATTTGCGCGCCCGGGCGTCTCTTTGGCTGGACCTCGCGCGGCGGGGTGCCTATCAATCCAGCAGAAGCGACCAGGGGCCGTGCAATGACCACATCACCGGACAGTCCGGCGGCGGCCGGCGGCCAGAAGCGGGACGCGCAGCAGATCCGCGCCGCAATGCGCGAACTGGCCGCGCTGATCCGCCGTGCGAACCTTGCCTACCACCAGAAAGACGCCCCCGAGATTTCCGACGCCGAATACGACGCCGCCAAACGCCGCCTGCTTGCGCTGGAAGAACGCCACCCCGACCTGAAACTTCCCGACAGCCCGACCCGCGACATCGGCGCGCCGCCGCGCGAAGGGTTCGCCAAGGTCACCCACGAGGTGCCGATGCTGTCGCTGGGCAACGCCTTTGCCGACGACGAGGTCCATGAATTCGACGAACGCATCCGCAAGTTCCTGGGCCTGGGCGACAAGGTCGTCACCTACACGGCAGAGCCGAAGATAGACGGGCTGTCGCTGTCGGTGCGCTACGAAAACGGCCGCATGCGCGTCGCCGCCACCCGCGGCGACGGCGTGACCGGCGAAGACGTGACCGCCAACGCGCGCACGATTTGCGACCTGCCGCAAACCCTCGACGGGGCGCCGGACCTGCTGGAAGTGCGCGGCGAGGTCTACATGAGTCACCCGGATTTCGAAGCGTTGAACCGCGTCCAGGCCGAGGCCGGGGCCGCCCCGTTCGCCAACCCGCGCAACGCCGCCGCCGGGTCATTACGCCAGCTGGACCCCGAGATCACCCGCGCCCGGCCGCTCAGGTTCTTTGCCTATGCCTGGGGGGCCTTGTCGGCGCCCCTGGCCGACACCCAGATGGGGGCGATCAACCGGCTGGCGGCGCTCGGATTTCAGACCAACCCGCTGACGCGCCTGTGCCGGGGGACACAGGAACTGCTGGCGCATTACCGCCATATCGAAGCGCGCCGGGCCGAGCTGGACTATGACATCGACGGGGTCGTCTACAAGGTCGACGACCTCGACCTGCAGCGCCGCCTGGGGTTCCGGTCGACCACCCCGCGCTGGGCGATCGCGCACAAGTTTCCCGCCGAAACCGTCTGGACGCGGCTTGAAAAGATCGACATCCAGGTCGGCCGCACCGGGGCGCTGTCGCCGGTTGCGCGCCTCAAGCCGGTCACCGTGGGCGGGGTCGTGGTGTCGAATGCGACGCTGCACAACGAAGACTACATCCGTGGTTTCGATTCCCGGGGCAATGTCATCCGCGACGGCAAGGACATCCGCGAAGGCGACTGGGTCAAGGTCTACCGCGCCGGCGACGTGATCCCGAAGGTGGCCGATGTCGACCTTTCGCGCCGCCCGCCCGATGCCCGTCCGTTCGACTTCCCCACCCGCTGCCCCGAATGCGGATCCGACGCGATTCGCGAGGAAGGCGACGCCGTGCGCCGCTGCACCGGCGGCATGGCCTGTCCGGCGCAGGCGATGGAGCGGCTCAAGCATTTCGTCAGCCGCGGCGCCTTCGACATCGAAGGGCTGGGCGCGCGCCAGGTGGAGATGTTCTACAACGATGCGGACCTGCCGATCCGCGAACCCGCCGACATTTTCACCCTGCGCGCGCGCGACGCCAGGAACCTGACCAGGCTGAAAAACCGCGATGGCTGGGGCGAAAAATCCGCCGAGAACCTGTTTCGCGCGATCGAAGAGAGGCGCCGCATCCCGCTTTACCGGATGATCTACGCGCTGGGCATCCGGCACGTGGGCGAAGCGGCCTCGAAACTGCTGGCGAGTCACTACGGGTCGTGGGAAGCCTTTGAAACCGCGATGACCAGGGCCCAGCCGGGCGAGGGTGCGGAATGGGAAGAACTGATCAACATCGACGGGGTCGGCGCGGTGATGGCGCGTTCGCTGATCGCGGCGTTCCATCAGGAAAACGAACGCCGGCTGATCGACCGGCTGGTGGACCAGATCGAGGTGCTCGATGCCAAGCAGCCACCCGCCGCCGACAGCCCGATCGCCGGCAAGACGCTGGTGTTTACCGGCACGCTCGAACGCATGACCCGCGCCGAAGCCAAGGCCCGCGCCGAAGCGCTGGGGGCCAGGGTGGCCGGGTCGGTTTCGGCGCGCACCGACCTGGTGATCGCGGGGCCCGGCGCCGGCTCCAAGGCCCGCAAGGCCGCCGAACTGGGCGTCGAGGTCATCGACGAAGACGCCTGGCTGGCGCTTGCCGAGGGCGCATGACCGGGCGTCCCGCGATCCTGTTCGGGCTGTTCGCCGGGCTCGAGAGCCTTGAAGGCGTTGGCCCGAAAACCGCCAAGCACCTGGCGCAAATCGATATTTTCCGCCCCCGCGACCTGGTCTTTACCTTGCCCCACAGCGGCATCGACCGGCGGCGGCGCGAAACCGTGCAAGGCGTGCCCGCGCAAACCGTGGTCACGGTCGAGGTCACGGTTATCCGCCACATGCCGCCGTCGCAGCGCGGGCGGCCCTATCGGGTGGCGGTCGAGGATGCGCAGACCTCGTTTCAGCTGGTGTTCTTCCACGCGCGCGAAGACTGGCTGAAACGCCAGTTGCCGGTGGGCCAGCGGCGGTTGGTGTCGGGCAAGATGGAAATCTTCGATCACGTGGCGCAGATCGTGCACCCCGACCACATGGTGCCCCTGTCCGAGGCCGGCACCATCCCGGATTTCGAACCGGTCTATGCGCTGACCGCCGGGGTCGGCGCGAAAACCATGGTGCGCGCGGTGCAGGCGGCGGTGGCGCGGGTGCCCGAGATGGCCGAATGGATCGACGCGCCGTTGCGCGAACGCGAGGGCTGGCCGTCGTTCCTCGAGGCGGTGCAACGCGCCCACGCCCCGCGCGAGGCGGCCGATCTCGCGCCCGAGGCGCCGGCCCGCCAGCGCTTGGCTTATGACGAACTGTTCGCCCACCAGTTGACGCTGGCGCTGGCGCGGGCCCGCGTGCGCCGCGCCAAGGGGGTGCCCAGTGTCGCCACCGGCGAGCTGCAGGAAAAGGTGCTGGCGGCTCTGCCCTATGCGCCGACCGCCGCCCAGCGGCGCGCGATTTCCGAAATCCTGGCCGATCTGGCCGCCGAAACCCGGATGAACCGGCTGCTGCAGGGCGATGTCGGCTCGGGCAAGACGCTGGTGGCGTTCATGGCGCTGCTGGCGGTGGTGGAAGCCGGCGGGCAGGGGGTGATGATGGCGCCCACAGAGATCCTCGCGCGGCAGCATTTCGAAGCGCTGCGCCCTCTGGCGGCCAGCGCCGGGGTGCGGCTCGAGCTGCTGACCGGGCGCGACAAGGGGCGCGACCGCACGGCGTTGCTGGCCGATCTGGCCGCCGGCGACATCCAGGTGCTGGTGGGCACCCACGCGGTGTTCCAGCCCGATGTGGCGTTTGCCGATCTGCGCCTGGCGATCATCGATGAACAGCACCGTTTCGGCGTCGCGCAACGCATGGAACTGGGGGCCAAGGGCCGCGCCGCCGACGTGCTGGTGATGACGGCAACGCCGATCCCGCGGTCGCTGGCGCTGGCGCAATACGGCGACATGGACGTGTCGGTGCTGGACGAAAAGCCGCCGGGGCGCAAGCCGGTGACCACGGCGCTGGTCTCGGCGGGGCGTCTGGACGAGGTGGTCGAACATCTGCGCAAGGCGATCGCGCAGGGGCGGCAGGCCTACTGGGTCTGCCCGCTGGTTTCCGAAAGCGAACTGTCGGATCTCACCGCCGCAAAGGCGCGCTTCGAGCAGTTGCGCGCCGCTCTTGGCGAAGGCCGGGTGGGGCTGGTGCATGGCCAGATGCCGGCAGCCGAACGCGACGCGGCGATGGCGGATTTCGTCGAGGGGCGGGTATCGGTGCTGGTGGCGACAACGGTGATCGAGGTGGGTGTGGATGTGCCCAACGCGACGATCATGGTGGTCGAGCGGGCCGAGCATTTCGGGCTGGCGCAGCTGCACCAGCTGCGGGGCCGGGTCGGGCGGGGCGAGGGGGCCTCGACCTGTTTGCTGCTGTACCGGCCGCCTCTGGGCGAAAGCGCGCGCCGCCGCCTGGAAATCCTGCGCGAAACCGAAGACGGGTTTCGCATCGCCGAAGAAGATCTGGCGATGCGCGGCGCCGGCGACATGATCGGCACGGCGCAATCGGGCCTGCCTCGGTTTCGCATCGCCGATCTGGAACGCCAGACCGCCTTGCTCGCCCTGGCGCAATCGGATGCGCGCACCCTGCTGGGGTGCGATGCGACCCTGGAAAGCGAACGCGGCCAGGCGGCTCGGGTGCTGTTGTGGCTGATGGAACAGGATCAGGCGATCCGTTGGATTTCAGTGGGTTAGGCGGCATTCCTGCGAAACGCGCGCAGTTTGTTCACGAATGTTCTTAAAAAGTTCTTTACACGGGGGCGAAAATAAGAGAACAAATAGGCAACAAACCTGCAGACAGGAGAGCCCAGATGTTGATCGAGCTGAAAGAAATCCTTGACCGCGCCGCGCCCCGTTTGTTGCCGGATCTTGCCGGGGCAAGTGCGCTGGTGGTGATGCTGCTTGTGGGGTTGAACCTGCCGGCCCTGTTCTGACCTGCCTGGGACTGCCGGGGGACGGGCGGCGCATCATTTGCCTCGTGATGCGACCGCCCGTCTTCCGTCGGCGGTCTTCCTTTTGCGCGTCTTCTGGCGGGCGCTTTCCTTCCCGTCCCCTCGCTCAGGCGCACACGACCGTGCACCCGGCTGTGCCGCCCCTTCGTCAGTTGACCTGGAATTCGCCGACCACGTTGCGCCATTCGCCGGCGGCGATCATCTTGCGATGCACGAAACGGACCGAATGCAGCGGTCCTTCGATCTTGTCCTGCCAGAATTCGATGAATTCGAACAGCCGCGGATAGTCCGGCGCCAGGTCGTATTCCTGCCAGATGAAGCTGTTCAGAACCGACCGGAAATCCGGCATCCGGTAGAAAAGCTCGGCCGTGGTCAGGCCGTAGCCCTTGAGCATCAATTCGGTTTCGTTTTCCGTCATCATTTGCCTCACATGTCGTTTCTTTTTCATATCTTGGCAGATTGAAATTACTTTTCAATGAAAACAATGTGTTGGCACTGTTCCCCGGTGGCTGCTTGCATTGCCGCAAACGAGGGATTGCACCCCATATCCCGCATCTGGTAATGTTTCAGCAACAAGATGTAGTAATTCTCACAGCGGACAGAAATTCACGTGAACGACACGCCGGAAACTCCTGATATCAAAGACGAAAACGGCCCCGAACGCCCCGTGCATGACGGCCCGGTGATCGACATCGTGGACGAGATGAAATCGTCCTACCTCGATTATGCGATGAGCGTGATCGTCAGCCGCGCCATTCCCGATCTGCGCGACGGGCTGAAACCGGTGCACCGGCGTATTCTTTACGCCATGCACGAGGTCGGCAACACCTTCGACAAGCCCTACCGCAAGTCGGCCCGTCCGGTGGGCGACGTGATGGGCAAATACCACCCGCATGGCGACAGCGCGATCTATTACGCGCTGGTGCGCATGGCGCAGGATTTTTCCATGTCGCTGCCGCTCTTGAACGGTCAGGGCAACTTCGGCTCGATGGACGGCGATAACGCCGCGGCCATGCGCTATACCGAAGTGCGGATGGCCAAGGCCGCCACCGCGCTGCTGGCCGACATCGAAAAGGACACGGTCGATTTCCAGGACAATTACGACGGCAAGGACCAGGAACCCACGGTCCTGCCGGCGCGCTTTCCCAACATGCTGGTCAACGGCGCCGGCGGCATCGCCGTCGGAATGGCCACCAACATCCCGCCGCACAATCTGGGCGAGGTGATCGACGGCACGCTGGCGCTGATCGAAAACCCCGATCTGTCCAGCGATGAGCTGATGGAATACATCCCCGCCCCCGATTTTCCCACTGGCGGCGTGATCCTGGGCCGCTCCGGCGCGCGCAAGGCCTATCTGGAGGGGCGCGGCAGCGTCATCATCCGTGCCAAGACCCGGATCGAGGAGGTGCGCAAGGACCGCTACGCCATCATCCTCGACGAAATTCCTTACCAGGTGAACAAGGCCAGCCTGATCGAA
>JAJRUE010000102.1 GCA_024277955.1 Alphaproteobacteria bacterium
ACCCGGTCGCGGATGCTTTCGATGGTTTCGAAGGTCACCAGCAGCACCGGCCCGCGGTCGATGAAGGTGACCGAATGGTCGGGGCCGAGCGGTTCGAAATAGCCGTGGTCTTCGGCGATGTCCTCGATCAGATCGAGCCATTGGTCGTCCGGCAGGTTCAGTGCCGGATCGACCAGGTTTCCCAGGCGATCTTCTGCCATCCGATGTGCCCCCCAAGGCTGTGTCGTGCAAGATCAGCGTGGCGGCAAGTGTAGCGCCGGCAGGGGCGCGCGCGCAACGGTCTGGCGCGAACAATGGCGGCGAAAGCGCGCGAAATCGCGGCGACTGTTTCGCGTCTGGAACTAGTCGGGGGCGGGGCCGGGGCTTTGTGCATGGCCGAACAGAAAGCGCGCGCTGCCGGGGCTGAGCGGTTGCGAGGGCGGGCACATCAGCAGCCGGCCGAAAAGCGCGCGGTTGGGTTCTTCGCGCATCAGCGCGTCAAAGCGCGCCTTGCGCCAGGCGACGGCGTCCCGGTGCAGCCGGGCGAGCTGCGAATCGCCGCCAAGGCGCGCGCGTTCGGCGTCGCGCGCCGCCTTCAGCGCGGCGATGCTGTCATCCTTTTCGACGCACCAGTTGCGTTCGACCCAGTAGGACATGCCCAGCGCGTCGGCGTCGTGCACCGCGCGGCCCCGTTCGCGCTTGACCACATAGCTTTCCATGGTCCCCAGCGGGTAGTGGTTGAGCTGCGCCAGCGCGTAGTTGTCGCGTCCGAAAGGCGAAAAGATCTGTTGGCGCTTGAAGCGGTCTTCCAGTTCGCGCCCCGATCCGTCGAACCAGCGCGCCGCCCCCAGCCGCGCCTTGTCGGGGCTGCGCGGGCGGTGGACGCCCAGCTTGGCGTAGGTGCCGTCGTTGCGAAACAGCGTCTTGAACATCGCCGCGCGCCAGGGCCAGTGCATGACCTTCGGCGCCGCCATCACGAACTGATCGACCAGCGGCACGTCGTGGTAGCGCACGACCCCGTTGTTGCCGAACAGCCGCCAGGTGAGGGTGATCGCCGTGGCCCGCGGCAGCGCCGCCAGCAGGTCCGGCAGGCGGTGGTCGCCGGTGTGGATGTTCACGAATTCGTCGATGTCCAGCGCCAGGATCCAGTCGGCCGAGGCACGCAGCGGGTGCTTGTCGGCGCGTTTGAGCGCCTGCCACTGCACGCCGCCCTCGTGCGGGCCGGGATTGGGCAGGTGGGTGACGACGCCCATTTCCTGCAGCCGGTCCAGCATCGCATCGGTGCCGTCATCGCAATCGTTGGAAAACACGAGGAAATCCGTGAACCCCACCGCCAGGTGATGGGCCAGCCAGTCCAGCAGAAAGGCGGCTTCGTTGCGCACCGTCAGAACCGCCAGCGCGCGCATCCTACCAGCCCTTTCGGAAGGTCACGACCTTGGCGTTCGAGCGTTTCGGGAAATAGGTCAGCCCGGCCCGGTGCATGGCGTCGAACACCGCCTGAACGCCGGCCTGCCCGATCCACTGGGGGTGCAGCTCGACGATGGCGGCGCGCAGCCCGGACAGGTCGGCATGCGGCAGCAGGTCGGCTTCGGCGCCTTCGATGTCGCAGATCAGGATCGAGGGGCGCAGCTCGCGCAGCACCGCGTTGATCGACTGGACCTCGACCCGGGCGGTCGCAACCACGCCCCCGTCGCGGTCGCCCTGCATCGGTTCCATCGACGACGCCAGCAGGTTCTTGCGGATGTAGAACTCGACCGGCGCGCCGGCCTCGGGGGCCAGCAGCGCGTTGCGCACGCTTGCCCGGTCGGCGACGCCGTTGGCGGCGTGCACCGCGCGGATATAGGGGATCAGCGCCGGGTTGGCCTCGAAGGCGGTGACCGCGCGCACCTTGCACAGCCGCGCCGCCACCGTCGACATGAAGCCGATCCCGGCGCCAAGTTCCATCACGGTGTCACGCGGGCGCACGATGGCGCTGATCGCTTCGAATTCCTTTTTTTCATAGGCGTTCTGGCGCAGCGCCCGGCGGATGCGCGGGCTGAGAACCGCCGGATCGGCGGGAAAGACCAGCCCGTGCGACCGGATCACGCCGGGGGCGTCGGGCGCGGTTTCGGGCCCGGTTTCGGGCGTCGTGTCGGGGGCAGCATCAGGGCCCGTATCGGTCTCGGTGGCGGGGGGGGCGTCTTTCATCGGCTCAGCTCTCCATATCCAGCGCCAGCGCGTAGGCGACCCGGTCCATGTCGCTCAGCGTCAGGCCCTGGGCCTGCTGGAACAGGTCTTCGAATTCCGGGTTGGCGTGCAGTTCCTCGGCCTTGGCGCGGTGCCAGGCGACGGCCTGCGCGTGCAGCGCCGCCAGCCGGTCGTCGGCAAGAAGCGCGCCCATCTCCACCGCCAGCCGGTCCAGGTTGCGCTGGATGGTGCGGTCGGTGTTGTCCGACCAGTCCATCCGGATCCAGTAGTTCAGCCCGATGGTCCGGTCCACATGCAGCGCGCGCCCGCGCTGGCGCTTGATCAGATAGCTTTCGGCCGAGCGCAGCGCGTAGTGGTTCAGCTGCAGCAGGTCGTAGCCGATGGATTTCAACTCGCTGCGCCAGCCCTTTTCCTTGACCGCGTCGCCCATCGGTTCGCCCGAGCCATTGACCCACAGCACCTGGTCGCGCTTGTCTTCCACCAGCTTGTTGGGGCGGTGGCAGGAAATCTTGCCATAGGCGCCGATGTTGCGGAACATGGTCTTGAAGCCCCAGACCGTGTGCGGTTTCGGGCAGTATTTCGGGGCGCAGCGGTCGAACTGTTCGATCACCGGGCGGTCGTCGAGGCGCAGCACCCCGCCGTGGCCGAACAGCCGCCAGGTCATGGCGATGTTGGTGGCGCCGGGGACGTGTTCCAGAAAATCGTCCAGCGTGCCGTTGCCGCAGCGCACGTTGATGAATTCGTCCACGTCGATATGGATGATCCAGTCGGCGTTTTTCACCAGCGGCTCCTTGAGCGACTGGTTCAGCGCGTATTGCTGGGGGGAATTGCCCTTCCAGTTGTCGTTGTTGCGGTGCTGGACGATGCCCATTTCCTGCAGCCGGTCGAGGATTTCGCTGGTCCCGTCATCGCAACCGTTTGTATATATTATGAAATTATCCACTCCGATGGCGCGGTGATAAGCGACCCATTCGACGATGTAGGGGCCTTCGTTCTTCATGCAGGCGACGATCACCTTGCCGGAGGAGCCCTTGGGCGGCGGGCGGTGTTCGACCACCGGATAGGGGGGCGCGGCGGCGGTTTCGTCCAGCCGCCCCAGGGCGTTGTGCGGCGCAAACCGGCCGCTCTGCAGCTTGATGTAATTGGCCCGCGCCAGCGGCGGCAGCAGCGGCGAAGGCGCATCGGCGGCCCGCCCGTTCTGGTGGCCGTTCACCGCCTGCGGCCCAGGGCCTGCGCCGGTTCCCGTGACTGTTCCCGTTCCTGTCGCCCGGTGGCGCTGGGCAAGGGCCGCGATGGCGTCGCGCTTGCGGCTGCGTTCTTCCTGGGTGGCCTTGTCGATCATCGGCAGGAAAACCGTGAAATACTGGGTCGCGCGGAACCCGCCGCCGGGGTCGGGTTCTTGCCAGGCCGGGGCCGGATCGGGTGGGGTCAGCGCCCGCTCCAGCGCCGGGTGGGCCTTGGCAAGGGCGGCGTTGTCGGCGGCGAAATGGCGCGAAATCTCCGCCAGGCTGCCGGGATCGATCGGCGCGCAGGGCCAGCCCAGCTGCCCCTGCATCCGCCGCCACAGCTGGCGCGGGATGATCCGGCCCGCGCGCAACGCCTTGTCGAACAGCCGGTTCATGGCCCGCGCCCGCGCCAGCGTCGCCGCCGAGGGCGCCTCTGCGGGCGGCGCCGGGTCGGCCTTGCCGATATTGCCGGGCAGATCAAAGGCGGCGGCGATTTCCCCGGCCAGACCGGGGGATGCGAAAACCGCCCGGTCAAACGGGCGAAACCGGACGCTGCCGGGGCCAAAGACCTGTTCCCAGCTGTCGGCCAGCGCGCGGTAGTCCAGCCAGAACGGCGGCGCCTGGATTTCCGGCATCGCGTTCAGCATCGGTTCGCAGCCCTGCCAGTCTTGCAGCGCGGCGGTGCGCCAGCGGCCAATGGCGGTCTTGTCGCCGGTCTGATCGCCGGTGCGCTCGCCGGCCAGCCCGGCGGCAAGATCAAGCTCGCGCGACAGCGGGGCCAGGCGGCCTTCGAGCACCTGTTCGCCATAGTGCAGCGCCAGGGTGCGCGCCTGTTCGCCGATATGGGCGACGATGCGCGCGGGCCTGCCAAACTCGGCCAGAAAATCGCGCAGCCGCGCCAGTTCCGAGCCCCGCCAAAGCGACGCGCCCAGCTGTTCGGCGGACAGGATCACCCGGTCTGGGCGGTGGGTCTCGATCTCGCGGCGCAGCTTGGAGGCCAGGTCTTCGCGCAGCCGGTCCTGGGCCTGCGCCGGCGCATAGCCGCGGTGCCAGCGCAGCGGGTCGATGTGGTCGGGATCGCTCATCGACAGGAACAGCCGGGTGTGATTGCGCCGCCCCGGTGTGAACGGATAAAGCACGCCCTCGGCCTTGAGCCGGTCGCGCTTGGCGTCGAAAAACGCCTGAACCTGGCCGGTGCCGCAATGGGGCAGGCCGATATGCAGCCAGATCTCGGTCATCGGCCATCCCTGGGCGGCGAGGCCGGGGGCGGTGGGGGCGTGCCCTGGGCCTTGTCGGCGGTGGGTTTGGCGGCGGTGGGTTTGGCGCCGGTGGGTTTGGCGGCGCGTTCGGCGGCGCGTTTCGCCGCCCGCCGACGGGCCTTGCGCAGCTGCGCCCGGCGCGCCGCGTCATCGGGCGCATGGTTGGTGTTCTGGTTGGCCACCCCCCACCAGGGCAAGGGCCGGCCCAGGAATTCTGCCAGCCGGGCGGGGGTGTCTTCGTCTTCGAGCGGCAGTTCCAGGAAATCGTCGCTGCCGCTGAACATCTGGCGGCAAAAGGCGGCGTGGCCCTCGACCCAGCGGATACGCTCGGCGTCGGTGCCGCCATAGGGGCGGGGCAGGCCGGGGATCTCGTTTTCCGGCAGGCGGGTGCGCCCCAGGTTCGACCAGCGCAACATGCTGTCGGCGATCTTCGCGGGATCGCGCATCGTCAGCACGAAGCGCGCGCCCGGGTGGCGGCGGCGGATCGCGTCGATCAGCCCCCAGTCGGTCTGCGGCCACAGGTTGAAGCCGTCGCGCACGATGGAAATTTCGGCAAAAGCGGTAAAGTTTTCCATCAGCGCCAGCGGATCGCCGGTCTTGAAATAGGCGTGATACATCAGGTTGCCGACATAGCCAAAGGCGGTGGCGTTCGGATCGCGCCGCCGGATGCGCCAGTCGGCGACGGCGAAACCGGCTTCGGCCATGGCCCGGCCAAAGGTGGTGGTGCCCGATTTCGGCAGGCCCAGGTTTATCACTTTCAGCCTGTCGGTCATGGCGCGTCCAGCCCGTTTTCGAGCCGCTCGATCAGCGCCAGTTCCACCGGCGGGATGCGGGGCGCTTCGGCCAGTTGGCGGCGCATTTCGGCGACCGCGGGGTCGCGCATCAGCTTGTCCAGCTTGGCCCGGTGGCAGGCCACGGCGCGCCGGTGCAGATCGTCGATCTCGGCATCGGCGCGCAGCGCGTCGATTTCCGCCTTCAGCCGCGGCAGGTAGCGCAGGATGGACGCGTCGCGCCAGGCGTCGTCGTTGCGTTCGCGCCAGTAGCTGTCGTCGAAAGCGCGGTTTTCGCGGTTCACGTCGCCCCGGTCGTTCTTGACCAGATAGCTGTCGAGCGAGCGCAGCGCATAGTGGTTCAGCGTCGCGAATTCGCGCGCGCCCTGGGCCGGAAAGCGGCGGATGCGGCGCTTGTTGGCGGCGACAAGAAACTTGTGCGGCACCTCGCGCCCCGAGCCGTCAGTCCATTTCGGGCGTTGCGTCCTGGGCAGCGACTTGCGGAAGAACGGCCGGTGCGCGCCATAATATTGCAGCGGAAAATCCTTGCGGACCAGGGTCTTGACCTCGATCGCCAGTTGATCGCACCAGATGTCGGGGTTGTGCGAATGCAAAAACTGCCCGATCACCGGCTCGTCCCGGAACGCGTCCACGCCGGCATTGGCGAAGAACTGGAAGGTGACGGAGATCGCCTGCGGATCGCCGCAGGCTTTGATCAGTTCGGGGATGGTGCCGTCGCCGATGCGGATGTTCAGAAACTCGTCCACATCTGCGATCCAGACCCAGTCGGCGGTGGTGACGATGTCCTGGTGGCGCGCGTCCTTGAGCGCCTCCATCTGGTAGTTGCGCCCCTGGGCCGGGTTGGGCAGGTGGCGCAGGATCCCGCGCGCCGCCAGCGCCTCCAGAAGCGTATCGGTCTCGTCATCGCAATCATTTGAATAGAAAAGGAAATCCGTGACCCCGATCACCCGGTTGAAGGCGATCCATTCCAGCAGGAAGGGGCCTTCGTTCTTGACGCAGGTGACGGCGGTGATCTTCATGGGCGCACCCGGGCGCTGCGGGCGGGCGGCGCGACCTGCAGCGGCGCCGACTTGACCCGCACATAGGTCAGCCCCTTCTTGCGGGACTGGCGCGCCATCGCCTGCTTGATGTCGCGAAAACGCGGCACTTCCCAGTCGGTCGCGCCGTCGATGAAACCGCTTGCCATCAGGTCGCGGCGCAGCGCTTCGAAATCCAGCGCGCCAAAGGAATAGCGGCCCGGGCGTTTCTTGTGCTGCGGAATCCAGTCGGCGGTGAGCGCCGAAAACACCTGCGGCGCGATCCCGGTAAACCCTTGAATATGCGTCAGCAACCCGTTGAAAACCTTGGAGTTTCGCCGCAGCACGATCGCCACCTTCGCGGTCCGGTTGCCGGCCATCGCGAACAGGTGAAAGGCCGACCCGTCCAGCCCGATCACCCGTTCGGCGGCGCGGTACTGGGCGATCTGGTCGCGGATCGAATGCTGTTGCGGATGGTAGGGCACATAGCCTTCGCGCGCGAGGTTGCGTTCCAGCGCGTCCTCGCACACGACCGAGCCTTCCAGCCCCCCCAGCCGGGTCCGGCTGAGGTAGATCCGCCTGTGCCCGGCCGGGGCCACATCGCGGGCGAAATGGTCGGCGAAATAGCGGCGGAAATTCTCGCTGCCCGCGGCGATCGGGCCCAGGCCAAAGCCCTGTCCCGGGACGACCAGCTGTTCCACCCGGGTCGGGCGCGCCAGCACGCGGATGGGCAGGCTCACCCCCAGCAGGTCCAGAAACGCCTTCTGATAGCCCTTGGGGGCGGTGGCGCCGCCCGGACGTTTCGGAATGAAAACAACGCTTTCCACCGGGTTCTCAAGGTGGTCGAGCGCCCAGAGCCGTGACAGGCTTTCGGCCAGGAAATGGCCAAAGTGGTTCCACATCTGGCCCGCAAACAGGTGCCGCCCGGCCAGGGTTTCCACCGGCGCGTTCGGGCGCGCGGGCGCGGTCATCATCTGCCGGTGGCCGCGCCAGGTGGCGCTGTGGGGGCAAAAGGCGCCGTTGGCGTCCAGCACCCCGCAGTCCTGCACCAGCCCGGACACCGCGGGCGGCACCACCAGCGCGTCGCGCAAGGTGACCGTTTCGCCCGACCAGCCCCCAAGGGGGGACGGCGGGTTGCCCGGATCGGTGGCCGCGGTTTCGGTTGGCATCTGCTGATGTCCTCGTGGCGTTTGCACGGTCTGCGCCGCGCTTTAGCTGCTGATAGCCCATAAACCTTGCCAAGCGAAGAATTTTTTGCGTGGGGGTGCGCGTGGGCAGGGGCGGCGCTCGGTGGCGGCGAACACCGGCCCGGCGGTTGCGTCGCAAGCGGCGGGCGGGCAGACTGCGGCGGCGGCACAAATGGCGGCGAAAGTGGGGGCAAGATGAGCGGACGCATCGAGGACATTCTGGCCCAGGCGCTGGCCTGGCAGCGCGACGGCGCCGGCGCGGCGCTGGCCACGGTGCTGCAGACCTGGGGCTCGGCGCCGCGCCCGGCGGGCAGCGTGCTGGCGGTATCGGGCGCGGGCGACATGGCCGGATCGGTATCGGGCGGCTGTGTCGAGGGCGACGTGGTTCTCGAAGCGCTCGAGGCGCTGCAGGCCGGCGCGCCGCGGGTGCTGGAATACGGGGTCAGCGACGATGATGCGATCGGGCTGGGGCTGGCCTGCGGCGGCACCATCCGCATCCTGGTCGAGCCGATCTGCGACGCGGCCCTGCCGGAAACGCAGCTGGCCGAGCTGGTTGAAGCGATACGCGCCCGCCGCCCGATCGGGCGCGCCGTGCTGCCGGGGCGCGGCGGCGGCCGTTTGCTGCGCCCGGCGGCGGATGCGACCGGGGGCGGGGCAGGCGACGCGATCGCCCGGCGGTTTCGCAGCGGCCAGAGCGGTTTCCAGGGCGACGAGTTCATCGTCATCCTGACCCCGCCGGTGCGCGTGGCGGTGGTCGGGGCGGTGCATATCGCGCAGGCGCTCTTGCCGATGCTGCGGTTGGCCGGGTTCGATGCGCATCTGATCGACCCGCGCGGGGCCTTTGGCTCGGCCAGCCGGTTTCCGGGCGAAGAGATCCTGGACGATTGGCCGGACGAAGCGCTGACGGCGCTGGGCCCCGACCGGCACACGGCGGTGGTAACGCTCACCCACGACCCCAAGCTGGACGACCCGGCGATCCGCGCGGCGCTGGCGGCGGATGTGTTCTACCTGGGCTGTCTCGGTTCGCGGCGCACCCATGCGCGCCGGCTGGAACGGCTGGCCGCCGCCGGGCTGCCTGACGAGGCGCTCGCGCGCATCCACGCGCCGGTGGGGCTGGATATCGGCGCCGCCGGGCCGGGCGAAATTGCCGCTTCGATCCTGGCCGAGATCATCGCGACGCTGCGCCGCGGGCAGTAGCGCTGGCCGGCGCGCCCCGGGGTGCGCGCCGAAAAACCTTTCCAGGCGGGCGGACGGCGGCTAGGTTTCCCGGGCGGACGCGGGCGCGGGTCCGAAACGGTCCAAGGGGGGAACGGATGCAGTTGATCACCGATATCTGGACAAGTTTTCGCGCCATGCCGCTTTGGGTGCAGATCTGGGTCGCGGCGATCCTGGTGCCGGTCAACAGCGCTGCGGTCTTGTTCGTGGCCCAGCCCTCGGGCTGGCTGGTGGCCGGGCTGGCGATTGCCGCGATTCTGGCGAACCTGCCGGTGATGCTGGCGGCGCGCGGCTTTTCCAAGGGGATGGCGCTGCCGCATGTGGCGCTGTGGGTGCCGCTGGTGGTGCTGGTGGTGCCGGGGCTGCTGGGGCGGGGCGACCTGGACGCGGTCTATCGGGGGTTCTTGTATGTCCTGCTGGCGGTGGATGTGGTGTCGCTGGCCTTCGACATTCCCGACAGCGTGAAATGGTGGCGCGGCGATCGCGCGGCGGCCGGGCGATAGGCCGACAGCGGCGCGCGGCGCTGGGGCCGGGGCAAGGTTTTTGCAAAAACCTTGCAAGGCGCTTGCAAGCGCCTTGCCCCCAGCTCAGGCCTTTCTGAACAGCACGATCCGGTTGTTCGCCGGCATCGCGATCACCGCTTCGCGGTCCAGGCCCGCCGCGGCGCTCCACGCTGTCAGGTCGGCGATATCGCGCAATCCCCAGTCGGGGTTTTCTGCCCGCAACCCCCGGTCGAAGGCGGCGTTTCCTGCGCCGGTGTGTTCGCCGTTTTCCTTGAACGGCCCGTAGAAGATCAGCAACCCCCCTCGGCCCAGCGCCTTGCCCGCGCCGGCGATAATGCCGCGCGCCACTGCCACTGGCGATATGTGGATCACGTTCATCGAAACCACCGCACCAAGCGGCCCGAGCGCCGCCACCCCCGGATCCGCCGCCCAGTCCGCCGCGCCGTCCAGCGCCAGCGCCGGGCGGTCGGGGGCGCGCAGATGCGCCTGCCAGGCCGAGATCGAGGCCCGGTGCGCCGCGTCCGGGTCCGACGGCCACCATTGCAGGTCAGGAAATGCCAGCGCCATCGCCGCCGCGTGCTGGCCGGTGCCCGACCCGATTTCCAGAACCGGGCCGGCAAGGCCGTTCAGCCAGGGCGCCAGCCGGGCGATGATCGGCGGGCTGTTGCGGGCGAAGGTGGGCGACTGCAGCCGGCCGTCGCGACCGTCGCCCGCAGCCGTACGGTAGCTCGCCATATGCGGGCTGCTGGGGATGCCCCGGTCCGCGCCATCGCCCGTGCCCGCGCCATCGCCTGCCAAGGCTACTTGAGCGGCGAGATCATCATGATCATCTGCCGGCCTTCCATCTTGGGCATGCTGTCGACCTTGCCGACCTCCTCGATGTCGGCGGCGACCCGTTCAAGCAGCTTGCGCCCCAGTTCCAGGTGCGCCATTTCGCGGCCCCGGAAGCGCAGCGTCACCTTGACCTTGTCGCCGTTGCCCAGGAACTTGAAGACGTTGCGCATCTTCACGTCGTAGTCGTGCTTGTCGGTGTTGGGGCGAAACTTGACCTCTTTGATCTCGATGGTCTTCTGTTTCTTGCGGGCTTCGCTTTCGCGCTTCTGGGTTTCGTACTTGAACTTGCCGAAATCCATGATCTTGCAAACCGGCGGGTTCGCGTTGGGCGAAATCTCGACCAGGTCGAGACCCGCTTCATAGGCCAACTCTATTCCGCGTTCGGGGCTGACGACTCCGATATTTTCGCCTTCGGCACCGATAAGCCGGATTTCGCTGGCCCGAATGCGATCGTTCACTCTGGGGCCTGTGTCACGCACCGGCGGGGCGTTGTGTGGTCTGCGGGCTATAGCGATGGTCCTTTTTTGGTTGTTGTCGTGGTTCAGCGCCGGAAAATAGGCTGCATTTGCTTTTGGATCAACCGGATAGTTGCCCACAGCCGGCGGTTGGCGCGCAAAAGGCCCGCTATCGCTTCACATCCGCGCCGGGTTCTGCCATATGGCGCGCTGGCAAGACTGGTTGCCGGGGAATACGAGGACCGTTCCATGAACAAGAATCTGATCATCGCCCTGATCGTCGGGGCTGTCGCCGTCGGGGGCTACAGCTACTATAACGTTCAGCAGAAGGCGGCAATGGAACAGGCTGCCGCCGAGGAAGCCGCGGCGAAGGCCGCCGCCGAGGCCAAGGCCGCCGAAGAGGCTGCGGCCAAGAAAGCCGCCGAAGAGGCTGCCGCCAGGGCTGCGGCTGAAGCGAAGGCGGCCGAGGAGGCTGCGGCCAAGAAGGCTGCGGAAGAGGCTGCGGCGAAGAAAGCTGCCGAGGAAGCTGCCGCCAGGGCTGCGGCAGAGGCCAAGGCGGCCGAGGAGGCTGCGGCCAAGAAGGCTGCGGAAGAAGCCGCGGCGAAGAAAGCTGCCGAGGAAGCCGCTGCCAAGGCTGCCGCTGAAGCCAAGGCAGCCGAGGAAGCTGCGGCGAAGAAGGCTGCGGAAGAGGCCGCCGCGAAGAAGGCTGCGGAAGAGGCCGCCGCCAAGGCTGCCGCCGAGGCGAAAGCCGCCAGCGATGCCGCCATGAGCGCGGTTCAAAGCGCGCTGCAGGCCGCCAAGTCCGATCTGCTGAGCGTCGAGAACTTCGATTTCGTCCAGGTCGCCACCATGATCGACGACTCCGAGCTTTCGGTGGACGAAAAGACCTCGCTCAAGATCGCGCTGGACAAGGCCCGCAACGACCCCGAGGCGTTGAAGGCGGTGCTGGCGCAGGTCAAGGCCGCGCTGGGTCTCTGACCGGCGGCTGACCGGCGCGCCACTGCGAAAAACGCGACGCACAGAATGCGAAAGGGGCCCCGCGCGGGCCCCTTTTTTGTTGGCTTGGATGCGATTGACGCGCCGGGATTGGCCGGCCCCGGCGGGCGGGCTCAGTCGAGAAAGGCCTTTTCCACCACGTAGGTTTTCGGGTCCGAATTGGCGCCCTCTTCCAGGCCGTAGCCTTCCAGCATGTCCTTCAGTTCAAGGTTGAACGCCAGGTTGCCGCAGACCATCGCCCGGTCGGTTTCGGGGCTGATCGGCGGCACGCCCAGATCCTCGAAGGCTTCGCCCGAACGCATCAGGTCGGTGATCCGGCCCATCTTCGCGCTCGCTTCGCGGGTCGTGGTCGGGTAGTAGCGCAGCTTTTCGTGAAAGCCCTTGCCGATCAGTTCTTCCAGCATTTCGTCGCTGCGGATCGTTTCGATCAGCCGGCGGCCGTATTCCAGTTCGCCCCGCTCGCGGCAGGTGTGGGTCAGGATCACCTCGTCGTA
>JAJRUE010000103.1 GCA_024277955.1 Alphaproteobacteria bacterium
GACATGATCGTGCAGAACATCGCCGAGGACGGGCGCACCGACATGACCTTTTCCTGCCCCGTCGATCAGGTGAAGCGCGCCGAAAAGGCGATGCAGTCGGCCAAGGACGCGGGCGAGATCAACTATCACGACCTGGTGGCCGATACCGACGTGGCCAAGGTTTCGGTCGTTGGCATCGGCATGCGCAGCCACGCCGGCGTCGCCGCCAGGATGTTCGACGTGCTGGCCCATGAAGGGATCAACATCAAGGTGATCACCACCTCGGAAATCAAGATTTCTGTTCTCATCGACCGGAAATACTTGGAACTTGCGGTGCAGGCGCTGCATGATGCCTTCGAACTGGAGAAGGCAGCCTGACAGCGGCGCCCCGGAAAGGGACCATGGCCGACCAACAGACCGAAACCGACAGCCGGCAGTTGCTGCGGCGATTGCGCGATGTTCTGAACGAGGAAACCGCCGGCCAGACGCGGCTGGACCGGATCACCCAGCTGATCGCCGACAGCACCGGGTCCGATGTCTGTTCGGTCTACCTGTTTCGCGACGACGAAACCCTCGAACTTTGCGCCACCGAAGGGCTGAACCCCGAATCGGTGCACAAGACCCGGCTGCGCATCGGCGAAGGCCTGGTCGGGCGCGTGGCCCGGTTCGGCACCCCGGTGAACACCGCCGATGCGCCGTCCGAACCGGGGTTCCGCTACATGCCGGAAACCGGCGAAGAGGTGTTTTCGTCCTTTCTGGGCATCCCGATCCAGCGGCTCGGGGAAACCATCGGCGTGCTGGTGGTGCAATCGCGCCAGTCGCGCCAATGTTCGGAAGACGCGGTCTACGCGCTGGAAGTGGTGGCGATGGTGCTGGCCGAAATGGCCGAGCTTGGCGCCTTCATCGGCGAAGGCGCGGCGCTGTCGGCGCTGCACCAGAAATCGGTGATGTTCAAGGCCGGCGTCGGCCAGGAAGGCGTCGCCGAAGGCCATGTCTGGCTGCACGAGCCGCGCGTCGTGGTCACCAACCCGGTGGCGGACGACCCGAAAACCGAACTGATCCGCCTGCAGGAAGCGGTGAACACGCTGCGCATTTCGGTCGATGACATGCTGGCGGTGGTGGACCCCGCCGACAAGGAACAGCGCGAGGTGCTGGAAGCCTACCGGATGTTCGCGCGTTCCGCCGGCTGGATGCGCCGGATGGAAGAAGACATCGCCCGCGGCCTGTCCGCCGAAGCGGCGGTGGAAAAGGAACAGACGCTTGCGCGTTCGCGCATGTCGCAATCGGCCGACCCTTACCTGCGCGAACGGCTGCACGATCTGGACGACCTGTCGAACCGGCTGCTGCGCATCCTCACCGGCCAGGGCAGGGACACCGGCGCCGAAATGCCCTCGGACCCGATCCTGGTGGCGCGCAACATCGGCCCCGGCGAGTTGCTGGAATACGGCCGCAAGCTGAAGGGGATCGTGCTGGAAGAGGGCTCGGTCGGCAGCCACGCGGCGATCGTCGCGCGCGCGCTTGCGATCCCGCTCTTGATCCACGCCGAACGCATCACCACCGAAGCGCTGAACGGCGATCTGATCCTGCTCGATGGCGAACAGGGCATCGTGCACCTGCGCCCCGAAGAAAACGTCGCCGAGGCCTTTCGCGACAAGATCGCGATGGCCGCCAAGGCCCAGGAACGCTACGCGGTGCTGCGCGACAAGCCGGCGGTCGATCTGAACGGCACCCGGATCGCGCTTCACATGAACGCCGGGCTGATGGCCGACCTGCCGTCGCTGAAAAGCTCGGGCGCCGAAGGGGTCGGGCTGTTTCGCACCGAGCTGCAGTTCCTGGTGCGCAACACCATGCCGCGCCGGGGCGAACTGGCGCGGCTTTATGCGCGGGTGATGGATGCCGCCGACGGCAAGCGGGTGGTGTTTCGCACGCTGGACATCGGCTCGGACAAGGTGCTGCCCTACATGAAACCGCAGGACGAACCCAACCCGGCGATGGGCTGGCGGGCGATCCGGGTGGGGCTGGAAAAGCGCGGCGTCATGCGGATGCAGCTGCAGGCGCTGGTGCGCGCGGCGGCGGGGCGACCGCTGGCGGTGATGTTCCCGTTCATCGCCCAGTTCGAGGAATTCAAGGAAGCGCGCGCGCATCTGCTGTCGGTGCTCGACGGCGAACGCAAACTTGGCCACGTGGTGCCGGAAAAGGTGGACATCGGGGCGATGGTGGAAACCCCGTCGATGGCCTTTGCCCCGCGCCAGTTCTTCGAACTGACCGATTTCATCTCGATCGGCGGCAACGACCTGAAACAGTTTTTCTTCGCCGCCGACCGGGAAAACGAACGCGTCCGGCGGCGCTATGACACGCTGAACGTCAGCTTTCTGTCGCTGGTGGCGCGTATCGTCGATCGCTGCAAGGCCGCCGGCACGCCGCTTTCGTTTTGCGGCGAAGACGCGGGCCGACCGATCGAGGCAATGTGTTTCGCCGCCCTCGGCATGGACACGCTGTCGATGCACCCGGCCTCGATCGGGCCGGTGAAACACCTGATCCGCCGGGTCAACCTGGCCGAAGTGCGCGCCGTGATCGAAGAAGCCTGCGACAGCGGCGCCCAATCGGTGCGCCCGGCGGTAATGGACTACCTGCGCAACCGGGGCTGATCAGCCCGCCGGCATCGGCCGCACCGGGCCGCGCGCCGCGTCGTCCCAGGCGCCGGGACGCAGTTCCAGCCCCAGCACCCGGTCTGGGTTGGTGGGCGGCGGCATCTCGACCCCCCCAAGGCGCGAAAACCCGAAACGCGCGTAATAGGGCGCATCCCCCACCAGCAACACCCGGTCCCAGCGCCCGGCGGCGCGCGCCAGGCTGTCGCCGATCAGCGATGCGCCCAGGCCTTCGCCCTGGTGGGTGGGGTGAACCGCGATCGGCCCCAGCAACAGCGCCGGCGCCGCGCCGACACAGACCGGCCAATAGCGTATCGCCCCGGCCAGGCTGCCGCCCTCGTCGCGCGCCACCAGACACAGCTCGGCCACCGGGTCGGCGCCGTCGCGCAGCCGGTAGGACGACAGCGCCTCGCGCCCAGGGGCAAAGCACAGGTCGAACAGGGCTTCCACATCCCACCAGTCTTGCGGGGTTTCTCGGGCAAGGGTAATCACGCCGGCCAGGCCTTTTTGGACGTTTGCACTGGAAAGCCTGCTAACACGCGGCTAGTTGGGGGACAACGAAAGGACGCGCAGATGTTTTACCAACCTGAAGATGGCCACGGCCTGCCCCACAACCCGTTCAACGCCATCGTCACCCCGCGCCCGATCGGCTGGATCTCGACGCGCGGCAAGGACGGGCACGAAAACCTGGCGCCGTATTCTTTTTTCAACGCCGTCGCCTATGAGCCGCCGCAGGTGATGTTCGCATCGACCGCCGACAAGCACGACCGCCATATCGGCAAGGACACGGTGGCCAATATCGACGAAACCGGGGTGTTCTGCGTCAACATCGTCGAATACGCCATGCGCGACGCGATGAACGCCACCTCGGGCAGCTACCACGCGCAAACCGACGAATTCGACTTGGCCGGGCTGGAACGGGCAGAGTGCGTCACCATCCCATGCTCGCGGGTGGCGCGCGCGCCGGCGGCGCTGGAATGCCGGCTGACGCAGATCGTCAACCTGGAAGGCGACGCCAACTACGCGGTTTTCGGAACCGTCACCGGCATCTACCTGCGCGACGATTGCCTGGTGGACGGACGCTTCGACGTGACCCGCTTCAAGCCGCTCGCGCGCCTCGGCTACCGCGACTACGCGGTGGTGGAAGACCTGTTCAGCCTGAAACGCCCCGACGAAACCGGCTGATCGTCCCACCGGCTTCTTCTGTCCCCAAATATCCCCCGAGCGGAGCGGACGCCGCCCCGCAGGGGCGGCCAACAATGAACTTGCGCCCCGCAAGGGGCGCCCCGCTTGCCGACATTTTCCAGCCCCTGCCCGCCGTTAGTGGCCGCCCAGCATGCCCGTGCGCACCGAATAATCCACCGCGATCTCGTAATCCGGATCATCGTCGCTGTCGACGATCAGCTGGCCCGCGCGGCTCAACAGCTGGTGGCAGTCGTGGCTGAGATGGCGCAGCTGGATGGTCTTGCCAAGCGCCTGGTATTTCGCGGCGATGGTCTCGATGGCGCTCAGCGCCGACTGGTCGGCCACCCGGCTGTCGGCGAAATCGATGATCACCTCGTCGGGATCGTCCGCCGGGGTGAACAGTTCGGAAAACCCTTCGGCCGAGCCAAAGAACAACGGCCCCTGGATCTGATAGACCTTGGCGCCGCCATCGGTCAGGTAGGTGCGCGCATGGATACGCCGGGCGTTCTGCCAGGCATAGGCCAGCGCCGACACGATCACCCCGACCACCACCGCGGTGGCGAGGTCTTCAAGCACCGTGACCCCGGTCACCAGCAGGATCACGAAAGCATCGGTGCGCGGCACCCGGCGCAGGATCCTGAAGGAATTCCACGCAAACGTGCCGATCACCACCATGAACATCACCCCCACCAGCGCCGCCAGCGGGATCTGCTCGATCGCCGAGGAACCGAACAGGATGAACCCCAGCAGGAACAACGCCGCCGCAACCCCCGCCAGCCGGGTGCGCCCCCCCGATTTCACGTTGATCATCGACTGCCCGATCATCGCGCAGCCGCCCATGCCGCCGAAAAACCCTGTGACCGTGTTGGCTACGCCCTGGGCCACGCATTCCTGGCTGGCGCCGCCGCGCTTGCCGGTGATCTCGCCCACCAGGTTCAGCGTCAGCAGGCTCTCGATCAGTCCGATCATCGCCAGGATCACCGCATAGGGAAAGATGATCCGCAGCGTTTCCAGGTTCAGCGGCACCGATGGCAGGTGGAACTGCGGCAAGCCCCCCTTGATCGAGGCCAGATCCCCCACCCGCGGCACCTCGAGCCCAAAGCCGATCACCACCGCCGCGACGATGCCGATGCCCGCCAGCGGCGCCGGGATCAGCCGCTGAAACCGCCCGGCGGCCCAGATGATCCCCATGGTCAGCCCCACCAGCCCAAGCATCAGCGCCAGCGGCCAGCCGGTCAGCCATTCGCCGCCCAACAACCCGTGGCCGCCGGCTTCGGCGGTGCCGGGCACCTGGAACTGGGTCAGCTGCGCCATGAAGATCACGATCGCCAGCCCGTTGACGAAACCCAGCATCACCGGGTGCGGCACCAGGCGGATGAACTTGCCCAGCCGCAGCACGCCCGCGGCCATCTGCAACAGCCCCATTAACACCACGGTCGCGAACAGGTATTCGACCCCGTAGCTGGCGACCAGCGACACCATCACCACCGCCAGCGCGCCGGTGGCACCCGAAATCATCCCCGGCCGGCCGCCGATCAGCGCGGTGATCAGCCCGACGATGAAGGCGGCGTAAAGCCCGACCAGCGGGTGCACCCCGGCGACGAAGGCAAAGGCCACCGCTTCAGGCACCAGCGCCAGCGCCACGGTCAGGCCCGACAGCAGTTCGGTGCGCACCAGCGCCGGCGTGTAGTGGTCGCGGCTGAACTTGATTTCAGGAACGGAAAGGCGCCCCGCAAAGGACGCCAGCATGGATTTTTTCAAGGGATTGTCCGGGTTTTTCAGGTTTCGCGTTCGTGTTGGCCGGCTTGTAGCACCAGGCGGCGCCAAAAGATAGTGCGACATGGCGCAAGGGCGCGGCGCGCGCCAGCCGGCCGGGGTGGCAACGGGGTTCCCTTTCCCGGCCGCCCTTGGCAGACTGCGGCGAAATCGCATGGGAGGACAGGCAGTTGAGCGACACGGTCATCGGCATCATCGGCGGCTCGGGCGTCTACGAAATCGAAGGGCTGGAGGATGCCCGCTGGCAAAAGGTGGACAGCCCCTGGGGCGCGCCTTCGGACGAAATCCTGACCGGCGTTCTGGACGGGGTGCGCATGGCCTTTCTGCCGCGCCACGGCCGCGGGCACGTGCATTCGCCGACCACGGTGCCCTACCGCGCCAATATCGACGCGCTGAAACGGCTGGGGGTGAGCGATGTGTTTTCGGTGTCGGCCTGCGGCAGTTTCCGCGAAGACATGGCGCCGGGGGATTTCGTGATCGTCGATCAGTTCATCGACCGCACCTTTGCGCGCGAAAAAAGCTTCTTCGGCACCGGCTGCGTCGCCCATGTATCGGTGGCGCATCCCACCTGCGCGCGTCTGTCGCAAGTGGCGTTCGAAGCCGCGAAGGCGCAGGGCGTCACCGTCCACATGGGCGGCACCTACCTGGCGATGGAGGGGCCGCAGTTTTCGTCGGTGGCGGAATCGAAGATGTATCGCGATGCCTGGGGCTGCGACGTGATCGGCATGACCAACATGCCCGAGGCCAAGCTCGCCCGCGAGGCCGAGCTTTGCTATGCCTCGATCGCGATGATCACCGATTACGACAGCTGGCATCCCGACCACGGGGC
>JAJRUE010000104.1 GCA_024277955.1 Alphaproteobacteria bacterium
GGACACCGACACCAGCTGGCCGGCCTGTTCGCGCCCGACACCCGCCCGGACCGAAGCCCAGACCGTCCCCAGCGCCACCCAGGTTTCCACCTGCCCGCCGGCGCCGTCGGGGCTGCGCTGCGCCTCTTCCAGCACCAGCTTGCGGTTCAGCCGGACCGGTTCACGCCTCATTTCACACCCCCGCCCAGAATGCGCACGTTGCGATAGGGCTGGATCAGCGAAGACACCCCGAACGGCATCACATGCTCGCCCACCGCCGCGTTGCGGTTCTCGTAGAAATGCGTCGCCAGCAGCAGCACCGCCTGGCCCAGATCATCGGGCACGTCCGACCAGGCCGGGCCGTATCCGGCGGTAAAGTCCACCTCGGCCGACCCCGACATCGGGATGGTCGGCAAGGCCCCGGTGGCGCCCCACAGAACCGGGCGGTGGTTGTCCTTTTCCAGCCGGTAGAGCGTCGCCGCCACCAGGCTGGAAACCCCCAGCCGGTCGATCAGCCGAACCGCGCTCACCGCCGAAATCGGCGCCCGCGGCAGGGCCTGCCGGCACGGCTCGCGCCAGGCGGTCAGGCTCCAGGTGTATTGCTTTTCCAGCAGCACCTTGCCGGTGCGCGCCTCGATCGCGGAAATCGCCGCCCGCAGGTAGTTTTCCAGCACCGGATCCTGCACGCTGGCGCCGGTAAACCCGGTGCCCAGCAACAGATGATCCTTGAATTCAGTGACCGGCAGCGCCGCGCTGGGCACCGAGGTCTGCTCGACTAACATCATGGAATGTCTCCGAAAATTCTCGCCCCCTCACCGGGGTCTCCCCCAAGGGCCGGTCGCATGAAACAGGCGCGCGCCCGCCCACGTCGCTCGGACGGAGGGGGAGCAGCTAGACAACGCAGGACCAAGGGACGCGCGCCCGCCGGGGGACCGGCAACCACCGGCCCCCCTGTCTCGATCACCGCTTAGGCGACCGAGAATTTCAGCAGCTTGATCGCGGCAAAGTCGCTCACGTCGCCGCCAACCCGCTTGGTAGCATAGAACAGCACGTTCGGCTTGGCGCTGAACGGATCGCGCAGGATGCGCAGGTCCGGGCGCTCGGCGACCGTATAGCCGGCCTCGAAGTCGCCGAACGCAATCGCCGCGCCCAGGGTCGAGATGTCGGGCATGTCCTCGGCGATCAGCACCGGATAACCCATCAGCCGCGCCGGCTCGCTCGCGGCCAGACCGTCGGCCCACAGGAACCGGCCTTGCGCGTCCTTCAGCTGGCGAACCTGCCCCGCGGTCTTGGAGTTCATCACGAAGCTGGCGTTGGCGCGGTAACGCGCGCCCAGCGCATAGACCAGGTCCACGATCTTGTCCGCCGAGCCGATGTCGCCATCAACCCCGGTCGGGACATAGCCCAGGTTGCCCCAGGTCCAGGTGCTGTCATCCACCATCGGATGGGTCAGAAAGCCGGTCGGCTTGTCGACGCCGTCGCCGTTGATAAAGGCCGCAGCCTCGGCACGCGCGAACTTGTCGGCGATCCGGCCCGCCAGCCAACCCTCGATGTCAAAGGCGCTGTCATCCAGCAGCCGCTGGCTCACCTTGGGCAGCGCCGACAGCTCGTAAAGCGGGATGGTGATGCGCTCGATGGTGGGGGTGCCGGTCTCGGTAGTGGCCGCCAGTTCGCTGGCCCAGCCCGAGCCGACGTCGGTGCTGTCGATCAGCACGTCATAGGACGTGGCCTCGACATTGACCACGCTGGCCACCGAACGCAGCGACGACGTCGACTGCAGCACGCTCTTGATGGTGTCGGCGGTCTGCGGATCGACCAGATAGCCACCATCGGCGGCCACCGCGCTCGACATCGCCTTGCCTTCCAGCGAAAGGCCACGCAGCGCGTCGTCATCGCCCGAACGCACATAGGCCTCGAACGCCTTCTGATGCGGCGCGGCCTCGTCGCGGGCGGCGCTCAGAGCCGGGCGGCTCAGGGTTACGGATTTCTTGTCCAGCATGGTCAGTCGCTCTTCTTGCTGTTTCAGTTTGTGGTGAATGTCGTCACGGAAATCCTTGATTTCCTGCACGAAACCGGTCATCGCGGCTCTAATTTCCGCCACCGGCTCCCCGGGCAAAGCGTCACCGCCCGCCCGAGATTTCGTCTCGGTCGTCTTGCTCATCAAACAATCCTGTCTTGGTTACGTGATCCGGGGGCCGTCATCCCGCCCGGCGCCGCCGCCGGGCAGCGCCCGACCGCCCCCAATGGGCGGGCGCTACACACCCACCCGCGGCCGGGCCCCGCCCTCGTTTCTCAATTTTCGCCGGACGGGCGGGCCAGCGCCCCGCGCGCCTCTTCGAAAACCTGCGCCAACTCGCGCAGCGCCTCGCCCTCCAGGCTCTCGCCCTTTGAACCGACCCGCGCCTCGGGCAGCATCGGAAAGGTCACCAGCGACACCTCCCACAGTTCCAGTTCCGACAACAGCCGCTGGCCCTTGCCGTCCTTTTGCGCCTTCACCGTGCGATAGCCGATCGACAGCCCGTCGATCGCGCCGGCATCGATCAGCGCCGCCGCCTCGCGGGCACGCGCCACATCGGCCAGCAAGCGCCCCTTCACATACAGACCCTTGTCATCCTCGCGCACCTCGTCCCAGATGCCGATCGGCTGGGCCGGATCATGCTGCCACAGCATCTTGACCCGCCGCCCCGCCGCCGCCAGCGCCTTCAGACTGGCCGCATAGGCGCCGGGCATCACCACGTCGCCGCCCTTGTCGCGCTTGCCGAAATAGCTGGCATAGCCCTCGATCACCTGGCCATCGGCCACCACCAGCGGCGCCTCGCCCGCGCGGGCAAACTTGCGCTCCGGCGCGCCCTCGAAATCCGTCATTGCGCTTCTCCTTCATCCAGCTTCGGCAATCCCAACAGCGCCCGCTTTTCGGCATCACTCAGGAAAGAGGCCTCGGCCACCCGCCGCCACTGCGCCTCGCGCTCGCCGCTCAGCGCGGGCACCTGGTCCAGATCGGGCCGCAACGCCACCGCCTCGCCCGTGAACCCCGCCAGCCAATGCGACACCGCCGCCGTGACCCTGCTCGCCAGCGGCAGCACGGTCAGGCGGTAAAACGCCCGGTTCGCCTCCTGGTAATTCGCATAAGTCGCATCGCCGGGTATCCCCAGCAGCATCGGCGGCACCCCGAAGGCCAGCGCGATCTCGCGCGCCGCCGCCTCCTTGGTCTTCTGAAACTCCATGTCAGAGGGGCTGAATCCCATCGGCTTCCAGTCCAGCCCGCCCTCCAGCAGCATCGGCCGCCCGGCGTTCCTCGCCCCCTGGTGATGCGCCTCCATCTCGCTCAGCAGACGATCGTACTGATCCTCGCTCATTACCGCCTGCCCGTCGGCGCCCTTGTAGATGATCGCACCAGACGGGCGCGCCGCATTGTCCAGAAGCGCCTTGGACCAGCGCGACGCGGCATTGTGCACATCGACCGAAGAGGCCGCCGCCTGCATCGGCGAAAACCCGTAGTGATCGTCCTGCGGATGGAAAGAACGCACATGACAGATCGGCGAAACCCCCTCGCCCACGGCAAAGCGATGCTTGCGCCCGCCCACCTTGTATTCATAGGCC
>JAJRUE010000105.1 GCA_024277955.1 Alphaproteobacteria bacterium
CCCCCCTTGCGCCACGTCACCGGCAACGGCAAAACAAGGCCATGACCAACACGCTGCTTTCCCTCGGCCACGGCTACACCGCGCGCGAACTGGCCCGCCAACTGGCGCCGGATGGCTGGCGCATCATCGCCACCAGCCGCAGCGCCGACACGCCGCAGACCGGCGTCGACCTGCGCCAATGGCCCGGCGACGACCTGGGCGACGCCTTCGCGCAGGCCACCCATATCCTGACCTCCATCGCCCCGACCGAAGCCGGCGATCCGGTTCTGAACGAACTCGCCGACCAGATCGCCGCCGCGCCGCGCCTCAGCTGGGTCGGCTATCTCTCGACCACCGCCGTCTATGGCGACCACCAGGGCGGCTGGGTCGATGAAACCACCCCGCTCAACCCGGCCACCCAACGCGGAGAATGGCGCGTCGCCGCCGAAGCTGCCTGGCAGGACTTCGCGCAAAAACAGTCTCTATCCTTGCATATTTTCCGCCTTGCCGGCATCTACGGCCCCGGCCGCGGCCCCTTTGCCAAGCTGCGCGCAGGCACCGCCCGGCGCATCGTCAAACCGGGCCAGGTGTTCTCGCGTATCCACGTGGAAGACATCGCCCAGACGCTGATCGCCTCGATGCACGCCCCCAACGCGGGTGCCATTTACAACGTCTGCGACGACGACCCGGCCCCGCCGCAAGACGTGCTGGCCTACGCCGCCGAGCTTTTGAACCTGCCCGTCCCGCCCGAAGAAGACTGGGATACCGCCCAGATGACGCGCATGGCGCGCAGCTTCTACAGCGAAAGCAAGCGAGTGAGAAACGACCGCATCAAATCCGAACTCGGGATCAAGCTGAAGTATCCCGACTACAAGACCGGCCTGCACGCGCTCGCCGACACATAAGGGGGCTGTCTGCCCCCTCTGGGCCGTCCGGCCCATTCACCCCCGAGGATATTTAGGAAAAGAAGAAAGCCTTTCTTCTTCCTTTTGAAAATATCCCCGCCGGAGGCATGAAGTCTTCAGGCACGCCGGCTGCCGATCTCGGCGACGCCCAGCACTTCGAGCACCTTTGCCACCACGTCTTCAGCGCTCAGACCGGCGACGCGATACATGTCGGCCATACTCGCCTGATCGATGAACACGTCCGGCAACACCATGGACCGCAGCTTGAGCCCGCCATCCAGCGCGCCCTCGTCCAGCAGCATCTGCGCCACGTGGCTGCCGAAACCGCCCACCGCGCCTTCCTCGATGGTGATCAGCGCCTCGTGTTCCGCCGCGAGGGTCAGGATCATCTCGCGGTCCAGCGGCTTGGCAAAGCGGGCGTCGGCGATCGTGGGCGAAATCCCCTTGTTAGACAGTATTTCGGCCGCCCGGCGCACCTCGTCCAGGCGGGTGCCGAAGGAGAGGATCGCCACGCGCCCGCCCGGCTGCACGATCCGCCCCTTGCCGATTTCCAGCGGCGTGCCACTTTCGGGCAGGTCCACGCCGACCCCTTCGCCGCGCGGATAGCGGAACGCGATCGGCCCCGCATCATGCGCCGCCGCGGTGGCCACCATGCGCACCAGTTCGGCCTCGTCCGCCGCCGCCATCACCACCATCCCCGGCAGGTTGGCCAGGAAGGCGATGTCAAAGGCCCCGGCATGGGTCGCCCCGTCCGCCCCCACCAGCCCGGCGCGGTCGATGGCAAAGCGCACCGGCAGGCGCTGGATCGCCACGTCATGCACCACCTGGTCGTAACCGCGCTGCAGGAACGTCGAGTAGATCGCGCAAAAAGGCTTCATCCCGCCTGCCGCCAGCCCGGCGGCAAAGGTTACCGCGTGCTGTTCGGCAATGCCCACGTCAAAGAACCGGCTGGGGTAGCGGCTGGCGAACTGGCTGAGGCCCGTGCCATCGGGCATCGCCGCGGTCACCGCCACGATCTTGTCGTCCGCCGCCGCCGCATCCAGCAGCGCGTCGGCAAACACCCGCGTGTAGCTGGGCGCGTTCGACGGCGCTTTTTTCTGCTTGCCGGTCAGCACGTCGAAGGCACCGACCCCGTGGCCGCGATCGGCTGCGGTTTCAGCCGGCGCATAGCCCTTGCCCTTTTTGGTGATCGCATGGATCAGGATCGGCCCCGTGGCGCGCGCCTTGACCGTGCGCAGGATCTGCAGCAACTGGTCCACGTCATGCCCGTCCACCGGGCCGACATAGGAAAACCCCATCTCTTCGAACAGGGTGCCGCCGATGGTCATGCCCTTGAGCATTTCCTTGGCCCGCTTGGCCCCCATCTGAAACGGCTCGGGCAGCAGCGACACTGCGCCCTTGGCCGCGGCTTTCAGTTCCTGAAACGGTGCCCCCGCATAGAGCCGGTTGAGATAGCTCGACATGGCGCCCACCGGCTCGGCGATGCTCATTTCGTTGTCGTTCAGGATGACGATCAGCCGCTTGCCCAGATGGCCGGCGTTGTTCATCGCCTCATAGGCCATGCCGGCGCTCATGGCGCCATCACCGATCACCGCGATCACGTCGCCGATCCCGTGTTCCGGCGCGCCGCCCAGGTCGCGTGCCACCGCAAACCCCAGTGCTGCGGAAATCGAGGTCGAACTATGCGCCGCGCCGAACGGGTCATACGGGCTTTCCGACCGCTTGGTGAACCCGCTCAGGCCCCCCTTCTGGCGCAGCGTGCGCATGCGGTCGCGCCGCCCGGTCAGGATCTTGTGCGGATAGGCCTGGTGGCTGACATCCCAGATGATCCGGTCGCGCGGCGCGTCGAACACCGCGTGCAGCGCCACCGTCAGTTCCACCACCCCAAGGCCCGCACCCAGGTGGCCGCCGGTCTGCGAAACGATCGAGATCAGTTCCGCCCGCAGTTCACCGGCCAGCCGCGCCAGATCGGCGTCGCTCAACCCCTTGAGATCGGCGGGCAGCTTCACCTTGTCCAGAAGCGGTGTCACGGGTTTGTCGGGCATGTCCCCCCCAAAGGGCAATTACATCTGGCGCGAGATAACGAAGCGCGCGGCTTCCCGCAAGCCTTCCGCCTTTTCGCCATAGGCGTCAAGCGCCGCCACCGCTTCGTCCACCAGGTCAGCGGCGCGCGCGCGGGCGCCTTCCAGCCCCAGTAGCGAAACAAAGGTCGCCTTGCCCGCGGCGGCGTCCTTGCCGACCCGCTTGCCGGTCACCGCCACGTCGCCTTCTACATCCAGAATGTCATCGGCAATCTGGAAAGCCAGCCCCAAAGCCCTTGAATAGAGCCGCATTTGCGTCGGATCGCCGCCGCCAAGCCGCGCCCCGGCCTCGGCCGACCAGCCGATCAGCGCGCCGGTCTTGTTGGCCTGAAGTTCGGTGATCTCGGCCAGGCTCAGCGGCGCGCCCGCGCTTTCCGCCCGGATGTCCTGGGCCTGGCCCAGAACCATCCCGTCCACCCCCGCCGCCGCGGCCAACGAGCGCACCAGTTCCAGGCGCACATCCGCCGGTGCCTGCATTTCGTCGCGACACAGCAGCGAAAAGGCCAGGCTTTGCAGCGCGTCTCCGGCCAGCACGGCGGTGGCCTCGTCCCACTTGAGATGCACCGTCGGCCGGCCGCGCCGCAGGTCGTCGTCATCCATGCAGGGCAAGTCGTCGTGCACCAGCGAATAGGCGTGGATCGCCTCGACCGCCGCCGCCGCCCAGACCGACCGTGCGTCGGCGACCCCGTGCAGCCGCCCGGTTTCCATCACCAGAAAGGCCCGCAGCCGCTTACCGCCCGAACTGGCATAGCGCATCGCCTGCACCACCGGCACATCGCCGCGCCCGGCCAGCGCGCCGTCCAGACAGGACGCCACCTGGCCCGCGCAATCCTTCAAGCGGTCCTGAAACACCCCAGACACCCCTTCCACGTCCTGACCTGCGTCCAATTCCCCGCCGCCAGCGCGCCGAGGCGGCCCCTAGAGTCCCTCGGCATCCTCGGCGCCGACCGGCTTGCCCTCGCCATCCAGCGTGATCAGTCGCACCTTTTCCTCGGCCTCGGCCAGCTTGGCCTCGCAGCGCGCCTTGAGAGCGGCGCCGCGTTCGTAAAGCGCGATCGACTGCTCCAGCGGCACCTCGCCCTGTTCGAGCTGGCGCACCACAGCCTCCAGCTCGGCCATCGCCTCTTCGAAACTCATTTCCGAGATCTTCCGTTCGCTCATCCGCCCCGCTCCATCAACACGCGCACATGCGCCGCCACGCTTTCGCCGAGCGCATCCAGATCATATCCGCCCTCCAAAGTCGAGACCACACGCCCGCCGCAAACCCGGTCCGCAACGTCGCAGATCCGCGTCGTGAGCCAGGTGAAATCCTCGGTGCGCCAGTTCAGCTGCGCCAGCGGATCGCGGGCATGGGCATCGAACCCCGCCGAGACCAGGATCAGGTCCGGCGCGAATCGTTCCACCTCGGGCAGGATCACCCCGTCCCAGGCCTCGCGCATCCGGGCGCCGTCGCTCTGGGCTTCCAGCGGCACATTCAGGATATGCCCCGCGCCGCCGGTTTCATCCGCGGCACCCGTGCCCGGATAGAGCGGCATCTGGTGACTGGAACAAAACAGCGCGCGCGCTTCGTCCCACATCAGATCCTGGGAGCCGTTGCCATGATGCACGTCGAAATCGACGATCGCGACGCGCGCCAGCCCCAGCGCATCCAGCGCGTGTTTCGCTGCAATAGAGACATTTCCGAACAGGCAAAACCCCATCGGCCGGGCGGTTTCCGCATGGTGCCCCGGCGGCCGGCAGGCGACAAATGCGTCGTCCGCGTCCCCCGAAACCACCTGTTCGACCGCTGCAATACAGCCCCCCACCGCGCGCAGCGCCGCCTGCCAGGAACCGGGTGAAACATGGGTGTCGGCATCCAGCCGGGCGAGCCCTTCCCGGGGCACCGCGGCGCGCAGCTTGTCGATATGGGCGCGCGGATGGCAGCGCTCAAGATCGGCCAGTTCGGCCAGCGGCGCCATTTCCCGCCGCAACCCGTCAAAGGCCGGCGCCGCCAGCGCGCTTTCCACCGCCCGCAGGCGCGCCACCTGTTCGGGGTGGCCCGGCGGGGTCAGGTGTTCGAGGCAGTCCGGGTGCGAAAAAACAACGGTTGTCATAGGCAAAAGCTAGGCCAATACTCGGGGCCGAACAAGCGAAAGCCAGCCCATGCGCCTGCTGATCCCGATCCTTGTGCTTGCCGCGTCGCCCGCCCCGGCCGCGCCGATCGCCAGCCTGTCGGCGGACCTGAACGGCGACGGGCTGAGCGACCGGGCCCAGCTGGTCGAAAGCCCCGAAGGCGGCGACGCCGATCTGGTGATCTACACGGCACGCCCGGACGGCGGCGCAGACCGGGCGGTTCGGGCCGAAAAGCTGGTCTGGGTCGGCGGTATCGGCCAGAAGCCCGGGTTGCGCGTCACCGAAGGCGGATCGCTGCAGGTCACCTCGATGAACGAAAGCATTGGCCGCGACCGCTGGTATCAGACCCTGACCATCGCCTGGCGGGATGGCGGCTTTGCGCTCGCCGGGTTCACTTACAGCTGGTATGACACGCTGGACCTTGCCAATGCGGGCACGTGCGATGTGAACCTGCTGACCGGCCGGGGCGAACTGACGCGCGGCCCCGAAGGCGGCGCCACGACCACCAGGTTTCGCACCGCCATGCGCGGCGGGCCGATTGCCGCATGGGATCACACCATCCCAGCCGAATGCGGCCTCTGGTAACCCTTGCCGAATTGCGCGCCCTTGCGGGCGCATGTTTATGTGTCAGGCCCTGACGGGCCTTCCGACTCCGCTCCGCTCGGGGGATATTTGCGAAAAAGAAGAAGCATTGCAGATTTCTTCTTTTCACAAATATCCCCGCCGGAGGCATGAAGTCTGCCAGGTTTCGGGCCCGAAACAGTGTCTAATCCGGGGCAAGCATGTATCCCGCGCCCCGCACCGTCTGCAGGTAGCGCGGGCGTTTGGGGTCTTCTTCCAGCTTTCGCCGTAGCCGGGTGACCTGCACGTCCACCGCACGTTCCTGGGCCTGACCCGAATCACGCCCCAGCTTTTCCACAAGCACCGTGCGCGGCACCACTTCGCCGGGGGTTTCGGAAAAGATCTTCATCAACTGGCTTTCGGTGCCGGTCAGGCGCACGGGTTCTTCGCCGCGCCACATTTCGCCGCGCTCCACGTCGTAGCGGATCGCGCCCAGATTCAGCACCTTGGGCGCCGCCCTGGCCGCGTCGGTCGGGGGCACGCGGCGCAGGATCGCGTTGATGCGCAGCAGCAGTTCTTTTGGCTCGAACGGCTTGGCAAGGTAGTCGTCAGCGCCCGCTTCCAGCCCGGCGATCCGGTCTTCGGTTTCGCCGCGTGCGGTCAGCAGCAGGATCGGTGTGCTCAGGGTTTCGCGCAGCGACCTGGTCAGCGCGATCCCGTCTTCGCCCGGCATCATCACGTCCAGCACGATCATGTCGAACTCGAGCCCGTCCAAAAGCCGGCGCGCGTGGGCCGCGTCGCGCGCCGCCGAGACCCAGAACCCGTGCCGCATCAGGAATTTCTGCAGCAGCTTGCGGATGCGTTCGTCGTCATCGACGATCAGCAGATGTGCGTCCATGTCGGTCATGGGGCATCCCCGCGCAGGCTGGAAAACTGGCGGCGCATTTCCGGATCCATCATTTCTTCCAGCACCCGGCGGAACCCGGCGACCGCTTCGGGGCCAGCCTTGCGATAGGCCGCGCGCATCCGCCGGCGCTGGGCATCGGACAGCTTCTGTTCCAGGGCCTCGCCCGCTTCGGTCAGCACCAGGTTGCGTTCGCGCTTGTCACTCTTGCCCACGTGACTTTCCACCAGCCCGTCCTCGATCAGCGTGCGCAACACCCGGTTCAGAGACTGTTTTGTCACCCCCAGGATCGCCAGCAGGTTGTTGACCGTCGTGCCGGGGCTGCGGTGGATGAAGTGCAGCGCCCGGTGATGCGCCCGCCCGTAGCCGAATTCTTCTAGAATACGATCGGGGTCGGCAGTAAAGCCGCGGTAGGCGAAGAACATCGCCTCGATCCCTTTGCGGAGCTGTTCGTCGGTCAGGTAAAGAAGGTTGCCGCCCCCCCCGACGCTGCTGCTGCCGCTGCCGTCATTCATGGGATACTCCAGTCACGATTTCCTGTCACAGGATCGATTTTATGTCAGCCTTGTTGACTTTCCAAGAATCAATTGCTAGCGATTCCCCGATTTCGCGAAATTTAATGTCCGAAACGGACCTAGATTGCGCAACAAATGCAAATCGGCCCTCGTGCCGACCAGTTGGAGGATCCGCCATGACGGGCGCTTATGATGATCGCGACGGTTACATCTGGATGGATGGTTCATTCATCAACTGGCGCGAAGCCAAGGTGCATATCCTGACCCACGCGATGCATTACGCCAGTTCGGTGTTCGAAGGCGAACGCGCCTACAATGGCAAGATCTTCAAGTCGCGCGAGCATTCCGAGCGGCTGCACCGGTCGGCGAAACTGGTGGATTTCGAGATCCCCTGGTCGGTGGATGAACTGGAAAAGGCCAAGGAACAGACCCTGCGCGCGGCGCGCCTGAAAGATGCCTACGTGCGCGTCGTCGCCTGGCGCGGCGCCGGGCAGGACATGGGCGTTGCTTCGGCCCGCAACCCGGTCAATGTCGCCATCGCGATCTGGGAATGGGGCGCCTATTACGGCGACGCCAAGATGAAGGGCGCCAAGCTGGACATTTCCAAATGGAAGCGCCCCAGCCCGGAAACCATCCCCTCTCACGCCAAGGCCGCCGGTCTCTACATGATCTGCACCATGTCCAAGCACGCGGCCGAGGCCAAGGGCTGTTCGGACGCGCTGATGATGGACTATCGCGGCTACGTCGCCGAAGCCACCGGCGCCAATATCTTCTTCGTGAAGGATGGCGAGGTGCACACGCCGCTGCCCGACTGCTTTCTGGACGGCATCACCCGGCAGACCGTGATCGGCATGCTCAAGGAGCGCGGCATCAAGGTGAACGAACGCCACATCATGCCCGACGAACTGGAAAGCTTCGAACAATGCTGGCTGACCGGCACCGCCGCCGAAGTCACCCCGGTGGGCCAGATCGGCGACTACAATTTCGAGGTCGGCGCGCTCACCCGCGACATCGCCGAAAGCTATGAAAACCTGGTGCGCGCATAGGGCGGCTTAACCCGGCGATAACCCTCGGGCGCTAGGCTGTATCCGGCAAACACATACGGATACGGCCATGCCCAGACGCCGCCTGAACCTGATCATCCCGGCCATGACCATTGCTGTGGCCCTGCCCGCGCTGCTGTCGCTCGGCTATTACAAGTTCACCGGCGACCCGACGCTGCGCCCGCTGGGCGTCACCATCGACAGCCTGGCCGAAGTTGAAACAAAGGGCTACAGCGGCGGCGTCACGGTTGAAATCAACTGGGGGCGCGACGCCAAGACCCCCAACAGCCGCGCCCAGGTTTCCCAAGCGCTGGAAAAGGCGCTGTCGATCTACCCAGTGGACTACAGGGTGCGTATCCGCGAAATCCCCGGTGACCGGGTTGAGGTTTACTTCAGAACCGGCTCGACCCGCATCGGCCCCTATCCGCTTTCAAACGTCGCCGCCGGCATCCCGCCGGTTCTGGACGCCTACAACCTGGCCCAGCGTCCGATACCCTGACACAACGCGGCCGCCAAGGTTTCTGCAAAAACCTTGGCCCGGCGCCGCACCTCGGCCTGGCCGTCGGTCAATCCGGCGCCTGGCCGATACCGTGGCCGGCCCCGCCGGCATCGCGCCGCTCGAGCCTGACAAAGGCCCGCACCCGTGCCGGGCTGCCACGCTGCTCGGCTCGGCGCTTCAGCCGTTCGAACAGACGAGACGGCGCCTTGGCCCGTTCGATCCGCAGAAACTGCGCCAGCCGTGTGGGGGTGTTGCCGGGATCCCCCCGGCCTCTTGCAAACAAAGTCATGTCGGACCTCCCATGATGTCCGCGCTTGTCCGCGCGGCTCGATCATACCACGTCCGCCCCAACCCCGGCAAATCACGCCTTCGCGCCCAATGCCGCGCCCGCCCCCACTTTACCTTTGCCCCGGATTGAGACAAAGACACCCTGCCGTACCGGCGCATGCACCGACCAGGAACCGGATGACCCCATGATACGCCACATCGTCTTTTTCAGCGCCCGGAACCCGGCCGACATCGACCGCATCCTCGAAGGCCTGCGCACGCTCCAGGACATCCCGCACGCCAGCCTGCTCGAAGTCCGGCCCAACGTGCGCACCGACCAGCTGTCGGGCGAGGTTGACGTGGTCGTCTACGGCGAGTTTGCCGACCAGGCCGCGCTCGACGCCTACAAGGCGCACCCGCTCTATGAAAAATCCATCTCGATCGTGCGCCCGCTGCGCGAACTACGCATCGCCGCCGATATCGAGACCACCTGACCCACCGTCGCCGCCACCGGCCCCCGCCCCGATATCGGCAAACCGCGCCTTGAGCAGAGCCTCGTCATATTCGGCCCGGGCCGAGCTGTCATAAACCACCCCGCCGCCAACGTTCAGCCGAATCTCGCCGCCCTGCATCAGCATGGTGCGAATCGCCACGTTGAATTCGGCTCCGCCATCGGGCGCCAGCCAGCCGATCGCCCCGCAATAGACATCGCGCGGCGCGCGCTCGACCTCGCGAATGATCTCCATCGCCCGGATCTTGGGCGCCCCGGTGACCGAGCCACAAGGAAACAGCGCCGCGAACAGATCGGCCAGACCGGTGCCCGGCACCACCTCGCCGCGCACCTGAGACACCATCTGATGCACCGTCGCATAAGTCTCTATTTCGAACAATTCCGGCACCCGCACCGACCCGACCCGGGCAATGCGCGATATGTCGTTGCGCAGCAGATCGACGATCATCAGGTTCTCGGCCCGGTCCTTTTGCGAACAGGCCAGACGGGCGCGCAACATCGCGTCCTCGGCCTCGGTGGCGCCGCGGCGCATGGTGCCTTTCATCGGCCGGGTCTCGATCACGCCCTCCGGCGACAGGCGGAAAAACAGTTCGGGCGATAGCGACAGAACCGCCGCGCCCGCCAGTTCGACCAGGGCGGCGTGGCGCACCGGCTGGCGGGCGCGCAATGCCTCGAACAGCGCCCCCGGCGCATCGCCGCTGCGCGCCCGCATCGAAAACGTCAGGTTCACCTGATAGACGTCCCCGGCCCGGATATAGTCATGCACCTTCTCGAACGCCGCGCGATAGGGCTCGAACCCCAGATCCGGCGCGGGCGCGCTCATCCCCGCAACCGGCCCCGCGCCGCTGGTCCAGGGTTTCGGCCCCTCGAACGCCCCGAACAGCATCAGCGGCACCGCCCGCCCGTCGGGCAGCAGATGGCGCAACCGCTGGTCCAGGCAATAGCCCAGCTCGTAGCTGGCATAGCCCGCCAGCCACAGCCCGTCGCGCCGCGCCGCCTCGATCTGCGCAAAGGCCGCCCCCACCTCGCCGGGCTCATCGGCGCGGATCAGATAGCGCGGCGCCACGAATTCGGTGCCGCCCGCAATCGGCCCGCCGCCAAAGATCACCCGCCGTTCATCCATCGCCCGCGCCCTTCGCAGCCCCCAGCCGCATCACCGCCCAGCGCGCCGCATCCGCCAACGTTTCATCTGCATCCGCCAGCCGCGCCCGCGCCGCCCCAAGCAAGCGCCGATCCCCGGAATTGCCGATCGCATACAACACGTTTCGCACCAGCCGCGCCCAGCCGATCCGCTTGATCGGACTGCCCGAAAACATCGCCCGGAACCCGGCGTCATCCAGCCCGGCCAGCATGTCCAGACGCGGCGCCGCCAGATCGTCGCGCGCCCGATAGCGCATCTCGCGCGCCGAAACCGCAAACTTGTTCCAGGGGCAAACCGCCAGGCAATCGTCGCAGCCATAGATCCGGTTGCCCAGCGCCGGGCGCAGAGCCTCGTCCACCGGCCCCTTGTGCTCGATCGTCAGGTAGGAAATGCAGCGCCGCGCATCCAGCCGGTATGGCCCCACAAAGGCCTCGGTCGGGCAGACATCCAGGCAGGCCCGGCACGACCCGCAGTGATCCTCGCCCGGCGCATCCACCGGCAGCTCGACCGTGGTAAAGATCGCGCCCAGGAAAAACCAGTTGCCCAGATCGCGGCTCACCAGATTGGTATGCTTGCCCTGCCAGCCCAGTCCCGCCGCCGCCGCCAGCGGCTTTTCCATCACCGGCGCGGTATCGACGAACACCTTGATCCCGGCGCCGGGCGCTTGCTCGATCAGCCAGCGCCCGACCCGCTTGAGCCGCTTCTTGACGATGTCATGATAGTCTCTATTGCGTGCATAAACGCTGATCGCAGCACGATCGCGGTGCGCCAGAACCGCCAGCGGATCCGCGTCAGGCGTATAGACCTCGGCCAGCATGATCACCGAACGCGCCTCCTCCCACAGGGCCGCCGGATTGCCGCGCCAGTGCATCCGCTCGGCCATCCAACCCATCTGCCCGTGGCGACCCGCATCCACAAAATCGCGCAGCCGCGCCGGCAGCTCCGGCACCGCGTCCGGGCGCATCACCCCCATGGCGGCAAAGCCCTCGGCCAGTGCCCGCTCCCTCAGCCGCTCCTTCAGAGCTTCGGCCACGCCGCCCCCTTCTTCTGTCCGAAAATATCCTCGGGGTGAATTGCCCCCGGCGCAGGCGGGGGCAAGAGGGGCAGACAGCCCCTGTCCCGCGCGCCCCTAGAAATCCAGATCCGCATAATGCGCCGGCGCCGGGAACCCCGGCACGTGATCAGCCAGGATCGACCGGAACGCCGGGCGCGACTTGATCTTCGCATACCAGTCCTTGACGTTTGCATTCCGGTTCCAGTCCACATCCGAAATATAGTCCAGCGCCGACAGATGCGCCGCGGCGGCGAAATCCGCCAGCGTCATCACATCGCCCGCCAGCCAACGCCGCTGGTCCAGCAGCCACCCCATGTAATCCAGATGAAACTTGATCGCCCGCGCCCCCGCCTTGACGTTGCCGCTGTCCGGATAACCCTGCCCCATCACCTTCTTGTTCACCCGCTCGTACAGCAGTTTCGAGGTCACCTCGTGGTGGAACTTGTCATCGAACCAATGCACCAGCCGCCGCGCTTCGTAGCGCATCGCGGCATCGCCGGGCAGCAGCGGCGGCTCGGGGTGGGTTTCCTCGATATATTCGCAGATCGCGGTGCTTTCGGCCATGGTCCGCCCGTCCATCTTCAGCACCGGCACCTTGCCCGCAGGGTTGCGCCGCAGAAAATCCGGATCCTGTTCCCAGTATCTTTCTTCGACCAGCTCGACCTCCAGCCGCTTTTCCCCAAGGCTCAGCCGCACCTTCCGGCAAAACGGCGACAACGGTACATGGAACAATCTGATCATCGGCCTTCCCGCAAATCATTTCCCCCTCAATGGCCCGTCGCAGCGCGATTTTCAATCCTCGAAACAGGCCGCCCGCCCATCCGCCCGAATCGTCGCCGCGCCATCGGCGATCGCCCGCGCACGCTTGCGCACAAAGGTCGAAGGCCGTCCCGCATCCCGCCCCTTGGGGTCCGGCAACACCGCCGCCAGCAACGCCGCCTGCCCCGGCGTCAGCGCCTCGGGCCCGACGCGGAAAGCGCGCCGCGCCGCCGCTTCCACCCCGAATACTCCTTCGCCGAACTCGGCCACGTTCAGATAGACCTCGAGGATCCGCCGCTTTGTCCAGACCGCCTCGACCACCGGCGTCAGCACCGCTTCCAGCGCCTTGCGCGGCCAGCTTCGCCCCTGCCACAGAAACACGTTCTTGACCACCTGCTGCGAAATCGTCGACGCCCCGCGCCCCGATCCATCGTCCAGCGCCTTGCGGATCGCCGCCATGTCGAAGCCCCAGTGCAGGCAGAAATTCGCATCCTCTGCCGCCACCACCGAGCGCGCCATCGCCGGCGCGATTTCGTCCAGCCCGACCCACTGGCGGTCGACCCCGCCCAGCCGCCGGCTTTCGGAAAGGATATAGGGCGTGGTCGGCGGGTTGATCACCGAAAACGCCAGAACCGCCAGCAGAACCAGCGCCACCGCCAGCCCCAGTGCGCGCAACACCCAGCGCCGCAGCCGCCGCCACAACGCCACCCGCCCCCGGCCCGCGCCACCGCGCAGCCCGGTAATTTTCTTGGATGTTCTGGTCTTTTTCGCTGCCCGTGCCACGGCCCCCTTTAGCCACGGCCCACCCTTGGCGGTCAACCCCGCGCTATGCCGCCAGCCGCAACACCGCCGCCTCGCGCCGCTTCACGGTGGCGCGCGCCGTGCGCCCCAGCGCGGTGCTTTCGGGCGACGCCAGTTCCGGGAAAAGCGCCAAAAGTTCGGCCCGCACAGCGCGGTCCTGCAACATGATCTGGTCGCCGGGAAAGAAGCTTTCGCTGGCCACGCCTTCGGAGAACACGATCTCGTGCCGGTCGAAGAGCAGATGCAGATACAAAACCGTATCGGCGCGCTCCTGCACCACCCGCTTGCCGTCGATCAGATGCTTGGCCGGCACCAGCACCTCGTCGCAACCATAGTAGAGTTCGGCCTGCCAGCCCTGCACCAAAACCCGATGTTGCGGGCTGAGGCGCAATTCGCGCCCGTTGCCGATGGCACCCGGCGCAAAGACCACCGGCGCGTGGTCGCCGCGCGCATCGCTCAGCGACCGGCCGATCCAGCGCACCGGCTGAAACCCGTGATCGGCGGTGCGCACCATGTCGCCCACCGCCAGATCCTCGATCGCCACTTCGCCGCGGTCGGTTTCAATCAAGGTGCCGGCAACGAAACACGGCGGGCCAAGCGTGCCGATATTGATCCATGTCGCGTTGGTCACATAGGTCGAACTGACGAAGGTCGCGCTGGACAGGTTGGTGCCGTCGGTGGGGGTGAAATAGGATTGCCCGCTGGCGGTATAGAACGTCACCCCGGTGATGGTCTGAACCGTGCCGTTCATGTTGACGGTGATGGTGTCGCCATCCCAGACCGCGGTGATCGCCGATCCGTTGATGCTGTCGCCGAACCAGGCGGTCAACCAGCCGTTGTTGTCCTGGTCGGTGACGTTAAGGAAATTCACCGACAAGGCCGTACCCGCCGCCGGCGGATTGCCGGGGTCGATCAGAAAGAACTGGTCCTGGTAGGTTGTGGGCATCTGGCGCCTGCGGATGACTGGTTACGACCGGAAACTGCCCCGCAATCGGCGTCAAAGCATGGCGCAGACGGGGTTACATTTGGGTTCTTTGCGGCGATTTCCGGCCGTTTGTGGCCAAAAATCGCCGTTTATCCCCGGTTTTGCACCAATTCGGCCTACTCGGCCGGGATTGACCCCGCCTCTAGCGCCAGCGGGTGTTTCAGGTGCGCCAGCATCTCTTTCGGGCAGACCTGGACAAAGAAACCCTTTTCCGCGTCCCAGTTGTTCAGGATGTCCGAAGCCTTGGCGCTGTCGGTTTCGGCCACGTGGCGTTCGATCAACCCTTTCAGCTCCGCTTCCCAGTAGCCGGGCGCGACCGGGCAGGTGACCAGCGTTTCCATGTTCATCAGCTTCAGGGAAACCCCTTCGGGATCATAGACATAGGCCATACCGCCGGTCATGCCCGCGCCAAAGTTCGCGCCGATGCTTCCGAGGATCACCGCCACCCCGCCGGTCATGTATTCGCAACCGTTGCTGCCGCAGCCCTCGACCACCACGCGCGCGCCCGAGTTGCGCACAGCGAACCGTTCGCCGGCGCGCCCGGCGGCAAACAGGTAGCCATCGGTGGCGCCATACAGAACCGTGTTGCCGATGATGGTGTTTTCGCTGGCCACCAGCGGAGAGTTCATCGCCGGGCGCACCACGATCAGCCCGCCGCTCAGCCCCTTGCCGACATAGTCGTTGGCTTCGCCGCTGACCTCGATCTTGAGCCCCGGCACCGCAAAGGCCCCCAGGCTCTGCCCGGCGGACCCGGCCAGCTTGACCGTCAGATGATCCGGCTGCAGGCTGTTTCGCATCCCGAAGCGCTGCACGATATGGCTGGACACCCGCGCGCCGATGGTGCGCTGGGTGTTCTGCACCGCGTAGGAAAGCTGCATCTTTTCGCCATCTTCCAGGAAGCGCGCCGCGTCCGTCACGATCTGCGCATCCAGCGTATCGGGCACCGCGTTTCTGGGCCGCGACCGGTCGTAGACGATCTTGTCGGCGCCATCGACGGTGATCAGCAGCGGGTTCAGGTCAAGGTCATCCAGATGGTCCGA
>JAJRUE010000106.1 GCA_024277955.1 Alphaproteobacteria bacterium
CTGTTTCGCCTCGACCCCGTTGACGAACAGCACCCCGTTTTTCACCTGAATCTTGTCGCCGGGCAGGCCGATCAGCCGTTTCACGTAATCTTCGCCGTTCACCGGGTGGCGGAACACCACCACGTCGCCCTGCTTGGGTTCACGCCCCAGGATCCGCCCCGAGATCGGGCACAGCGAAAACGGGCAGGACACGGCGGAATAGCCATAGGCCATCTTGTTGACGAACAGGAAATCGCCGATCAGCAGGGTGTCCTTCATCGAACTCGACGGGATCCAGAAGGGCTGAAAGAACAGCGTGCGGAAAACCCCGGCGATCAACAGCGCGTAAACGACCGTCTTGATCGTTTCCATGATGCCGTCTTGTGTTTCCGCTGTGCTGGCCATCTGTTTTTCCTTGTTCAAATCCGCGCCCCGGCTTCATGGTCAGGCGCGCGGGTGGAGTCAAGCGATTGGCACCGCCTCGATGATCACAAAGGCCTGCGCCCAGGGGTGGTCGTCGGTCAGGGTGACGTGGATACGGGCCTCGTGCCCCAGCGGGGTCATCTCGGCCAGCCGCTGGGCGGCCCAGCCGGTCAGGTGCATGCGCGGCTGGCCGCTGCGCAGGTTGGTCACGGCCATGTCCTTCCAGGAAATCCCCATGCGCAGCCCGGTGCCCAGCGCCTTGGAGCAGGCCTCTTTCGCGGCCCAGCGTTTGGCATAGGTGCCGGCCACGTCGCGGCGGCGCTCGGCCTTGGCCTGCTCGATCTCGGTGAACACGCGGTCGCGGAACCGGTCCCCGAACCGGTCCAGGGTCGCCTGGATGCGCTCGATGTTGGCAAGATCGGTGCCGATGCCAAGGATCATCGCGAACAGCCCCCCGGCATGGCGCCGCGCTGTCCGCGCATCACGCGCGTGCCTCGTCCATCAGCCGGCGCATTTCCCTGATCGCGGCTTCCAGTCCGACGAAGATCGCTTCGCCGATCAGGAAATGGCCGATGTTGAGCTCCATCACCTCGGGAAATTCGGCGACCGGCTTTACCGTGTCATAGGTGAACCCGTGGCCCGCGTGCACTTCCAGCCCCAGCGAATGCCCGTAGGCGGACATGTCGCGCAGGCGCTCGAGCTCGGCGGCGCTTTCGTCGAAACGGCCTTCTGAAAACGAATCGCAATAGGCGCCGGCGTGCAGTTCGACGACCTGGGCGCCGATCCGCTGCGCCGCCTCGACCTGGGCCCGGTCGGCGGCGACGAACATCGACACCCGGCAACCGGCGTCGCGCAGGGGCGCGATGAAATGCGCCAGCCGGTTTTCGTCGCGCGCCACATCGAGACCGCCTTCGGTGGTCAGTTCCTCGCGCTTTTCGGGCACGATGCACACCGCATGCGGCTTGTGGCGCAGGGCGATCGCCTGCATTTCGTCGGTGGGGGCCATTTCAAAGTTCAGCGGCACCCGCAGCACCTCCATCAGCCGGTCGATGTCGCTGTCGGAAATATGGCGCCGGTCCTCGCGCAGATGCGCGGTGATGCCATCTGCGCCGGCGGCTTCGGCCAGCTGCGCGGCGCGCACCGGATCCGGGTAGGCGCTGCCGCGCGCGTTGCGCACGGTGGCGACGTGGTCGATGTTGACGCCCAGGCGAATTCGGCCCAGCGGTTCTGTCCCAGCCATGATCCTGATCCTTCGTGGTTGCGGTCCGCGCGGCGCCGAGATTAGAGGTTTTCGCCCGATGCGCCAGCCTTGGAAAGACGCGCCGCCCGCTGTTTTTCGTATTTTTTCTTGAGCCGCTTGATCCGGCGCACCTGGTAGGCGGTGAACACCGGACGGGTGGCGAAATAAAAGAACACCGCGGTGATGAACCCCGGGATCAGCCCGCCGACGAGATAGGGCAGGAACACCCGGTGGAAAAACCGCAGCAGCCAGTCCCATTGGGCGACATCATCGGTAAAGATCGCCTTCATGTTCATCCAGAGTTCCAGCGAGGCGTTGGAAAACGACCCGACGATGGCGTGCAGCTGCATCCCCCCCGGCAGGCCAAGCATCCAGCTTCCCAGGTCGAGCGAAATCGTCGCGATGATCGGGAATGTGAACGGGTTGCCAAAGAACGTCGCCAGGATCGCGGCCATGATGTTGCCGCGGATCATCAGCGCCAGCAGCGTCGCCAGCACGAAATGAAAGCCGAAAAACGGCGTGAAACAGACGAAGACGCCGCAGGCCACGCCGCGCGCGATCCGGTGCGGCGGGTCCGGCAGGCGGCGGATGCGGTGCAGGATGTAACTGGCCGCGCGAATCCAGCCGCCGCGCGGGTAGATACCTTCGGCCACCCGGCGCGAAAACGACCGCTCTTTGCGCCGCTTGAACACTTGGGTCCACTCCTGGGTTCAGGGCTTGCGCCCGACATCGCGAAAACGCTCGATCGAGGCCACGTCGCTTTCCGCCTCGAGTGCAAGCATGATCGCATGCAGATGTTCAACATCGCGCAGTTCGACGTCGACAATAAGACGGAAAAAGTCCGGTTTCCGGTCAAGAAAGTGCAAGTCCGAGATATTGGCATGCTGTTCGCCGATCAAGGTGCAAATTCGCCCCAGCACGCCGGCGTCGTTGCGGATGGTCAGATCCAGGCTGACGATGTTCACCGGCGCATGGGTGCCGCTGTGCCACTGCAGGTCGACCCAGCGGTGCGACTGTTCCTCGAATTCGGCAAGCGCTTCGCAGTCGATGGCATGGATCACCACGCCCTGACCGCGGTAGGTGATGCCGACGATGCGTTCGCCGGGCACCGGCTGGCAGCAGGCGGCGCGCTTGAAGGTCTGGTTGGGTTCCAGCCCGACCACGGCGCGCTTGGGTTCGACTTCGTCGCCGCCCTGGTCAAGCTCGGGGTAGAGCGCTTCGATCACGTCGCGCGCCGGCAGTTCCGCAGCCCCGATGCGGGCCAGCAGATCCGCCGCCGATTTCAGCCCCAGCTGCTTGGCCGCGGTCGCCAGCGCCTTGTCGGTGGCCTTCTTGCCGACATGGTCGAAGGCCACGCGCGCCAGTTCGCGCCCGAGCTTAATGAAACGTTCGCGGTCTTCTTCGCGCAGCCGCCGGCGGATCGCCGCCTTGGCGCGGCCGGTCACCACGATATCCACCCAGCTCGACTGCGGGGTCTGGCCTTCGGCAGTGATGATTTCCACCGACTGGCCGTTTTTCAACCGGGTCCACAACGGCACCCTGATACCATCGACGCGCGCGCCCACGCAGCTGTCGCCGATCCGGGTGTGGATCGCATAGGCATAGTCCAGCGGCGTCGCCCCGCGCGGCAGCTTCACCACGTCGCCCTTGGGGGTAAAGCAGAACACCTGGTCGGCATACATCTCAAGCTTGACGTGTTCCAGAAACTCGCCGTGGTCGTCGGCGTTGTCAAAGCGTTCGGCCAGGCTGTTGATCCATTTCTTGGTATCCACCAGGAACGGGTTTTCCGTGCGCTCGCCATCGCGGTAGGCCCAATGCGCGGCGACGCCGACCTCGGCCACCTCGTTCATCTGGCGGGTGCGGATCTGCACCTCGACCCGCTTGCCGTCGCGCCCGTAAACCGTGGTGTGGATCGACCGGTAGCCGTTGGATTTCGGCTGGCTGATATAGTCCTTGAACCGCCCCGGCACCGCCCGCCAGCGCTGGTGGATGGCGCCCAGAACGCGGTAGCAGTCGGCTTCGTTTTCGGTGATGATGCGAAACCCGTAGATGTCGGACAGGCGCGAAAACCCCTGGTCCTTCTTTTCCATCTTGCGCCAGATCGAATAGGGCTTCTTCGCCCGGCCAAAAACATCGGCTTCGATCCCCGCCTTTTCCAGTTCCAGCCGGATGTCGTTGGTGATCTTGTGGATCACATCGCCGGTCTCGCGCTGCAGCGTGATGAACCGGCGCATGATCGAATTGCGCGCTTCCGAGTTGAGAACCCGAAAGGCCAGGTCTTCGAGTTCCTCGCGCATCCACTGCATCCCCATGCGCCCGGCCAGCGGCGCGTAGATGTCCATGGTTTCGCGCGCCTTGCCCAGTTGCTTTTCCGGGCGCATCGACCGGATGGTGCGCATGTTGTGCAGCCGGTCGGCCAGCTTGACCAGAATGACCCGCAGATCCTTGGACATGGCCATGAACAGCTTGCGGAAATTCTCGGCCTGCTTGGTTTCGGTGGAGTTGAGCTGCAGGTTGGTCAGCTTGGTGACCCCGTCGACCAGTTCGGCGATCTCTTCGCCGAACATTTCGGCAATCTCGCGATAGGTCGAACGGGTGTCCTCGATCGTGTCGTGCAACAGCGCCGTGATGATCGTCGCGTCATCCAGCCGCTGTTCGGTCAGGATCGCCGCCACCGCCACGGGATGCGAGAAATATTCTTCGCCCGAATGGCGGAACTGACCCTCGTGCATCTTGCGCCCGTAGGCATAGGCCTTGCGGATCAGATCGGCATTGGTATGGGGGTTGTAGTTGCGGACCAGCGCGATCAGGTCTTCGACATCGATCATGCAGTCCGCACCCTTTGGCGCGACGCGCCGGCTATTCCTGCCCTTGCGCTTCCATGAGCGCGCGCAGCAGGTTTTCTTCGCTCATGTCGTCTTCGGCGGGCTTGTCGGCCTCGGCCCCCATCAGAAGCGCCATCGCGTCTTCTTCCGGTTCGTCCACCTCGATCTGGGTCTGGTGGCTTTCGATCATCCGTTCGCGCAGCTCGTCGGCGGACTGGGTTTCCTCGGCAATCTCGCGCAGCGCCACGACCGGGTTCTTGTCGTTGTCGCGTTCCACCGTGATCGGCGCACCGGCGGCAATCTCGCGCGCCCGGTGGGAGGCAAGCATGACCAGTTCAAACCGGTTCGGAACCTTGTCAACGCAATCTTCAACCGTCACGCGGGCCATCTTGGCACTCCATTTCCATTGGCGGGAGGTGTCGAAGCGTCTATTTAGGCGCTTTGCCCCCCCTTGACAAGCGACAAATCAGTGGTTTTTGCGCCATGTTACAGGGGTGTGATCCCGTCCAGCGCGCCTTTTGGCAGCCGGTCCAGCATTTCGCGCACGCTCAGCCCCAGAACCGGGTGACGCCAGTCCGGCGCCACGTCGGCCAGGGGAATCAGCACGAATCCACGGTCCTGCAGGCGCGGGTGCGGCACGATCAGCCCGTCAGGCACCTCGCGGCGCTGCGCTTCGGGCGACAACCTCTGCCAGCGGGTGTATGTCTGAAGGTCGGGCAGCACCGCGTCGCCGATCGCCAGAATATCGATGTCCAGCGTGCGCGCACCCCAGCGCGCATGCCGCACCCGGCCCGAAAGGCGCTCGATCTCTTTCAGCCCGGCCAGCAGATCGGGCGGCGTCAGAGCGCTGTCGCAGCGCACCGCCGCGTTCACGAAATCCGGGCCGGAACCGGGCGGAAACGCCGGCGTCCGGAACAGCCGCGACACCGCATGAACTTCAACCCCGCGGTTAACCATTTCGCCAATGGCGTGGCGTATCGTGCGTTCCGGAGACCCCAGATCGGAGGATAAATTGCCACCCATTGCCAAAAGTACAGGCCCGCCCGTCTCTTTTCCGGCAGGCAGGCCAAAATTATCCGTTACTGCATCTTGCGACGTGGTCATTTTGAGTTACGTTAGCCCTGTTTCGCCAGTTCCACCTTATTAGACAAACCACTCACGGACGAAATGGCGAATCCAATTATGGAAGGACCGATTATGTTTTACCGAGACGAACGGCTGGCGCTGTTCATTGACGGGTCGAACCTCTACGCCGCGGCCAAGGCGCTGGGCTTTGACATCGACTACAAGCTGTTGCGCCAGGAATTCATGCGCCGGGGCAAGTTGCTGCGCGCGTTCTACTACACGGCCCTGCTCGAAAACGATGACTATTCGCCGATCCGTCCGCTCGTGGATTGGTTGAATTACAATGGCTTCACCATGGTCACCAAGCCGGCCAAGGAATACATCGACAGCCAGGGCCGCCGCAAGGTCAAGGGCAACATGGACATCGAACTGACGGTGAACGCGATGGAAATCGCGCCGCATGTGGATCACATCGTCCTGTTTTCCGGCGACGGCGATTTCCGCCCTCTGGTCGAAAGCCTGCAACGGCTGGGCGTGCGCGTTTCGGTGGTTTCGACGATCCGTTCGCAACCGCCGATGATCGCCGATGAACTGCGCCGCCAGGCCGACAATTTCATCGAGCTGGAAGAGCTCAAGGACGTGGTCGGCCGGCCACCGCGCGAGCCGCGCGAAACGGTCTATGTCAGCGAAACCCAACGCGACTGATCCCCTGGTCCGCCGGGGCCGCCGCTTGTGCGCGCCCTGGCGAACCGGCAATCCGATTGACTTGCCCGTCGCCTGTCATGTTTAACGGCCCGGCACACCGACCACGGTCTGCGCCCGCCCCGTGACCCCGGCCAGCCAGACCGGCCACAAAAAACCGACGGACCCGCCATGACACGACCTGCCCTAGCGCTGTATCTTGCCGCCCCGCGCGGGTTTTGCGCCGGTGTCGACCGGGCGGTGAAGATCGTCGAGATGGCGATCGAAAAATGGGGCGCCCCGGTCTATGTGCGCCACGAGATCGTGCACAACAAATACGTTGTCGACAGCCTGCGCGACCTGGGCGCGGTCTTTGTCGAAAGCCTGACCGACTGCCCCGACGACCGGCCGGTGGTGTTTTCCGCCCACGGGGTGCCCAAATCGGTGCCCGCCGCCGCCGAGCAGCGCAAGATGATCTATGTGGACGCAACCTGCCCGCTGGTCTCGAAGGTGCATATCGAGGCCGAGCGTCACCGCGAAAGCGGCCGCCAGATGGTGATGATCGGCCATGCCGGCCACCCGGAAACCATCGGCACCATGGGCCAGCTGCCCCCCGGCGAAGTACTGCTGGTGGAAACCGCCGCGGATGTGGCGCAGCTACAGGTGCGCGACCCGGACAGGCTGGCCTTCATCACCCAGACCACGCTTTCGGTAGATGACACGGTGGAAATCGTCGCCGCGCTCAAGGCCCGGTTTCCCGCCATCGTCGGCCCCCACAAAGAAGACATCTGCTACGCCACCACCAACCGGCAGACGGCGGTCAAGGAAATCGCCGGCAGGATCGACGCGCTGCTGGTGATCGGGGCGCCGAACTCTTCGAACTCGCGCCGGCTGGTCGAGGTCGGCAAGGCGGCGGGCTGCGATTATGCGCAACTGGTGCAGCGCGCCGGCGACATCGACTGGCGGGCGCTCAAGGGGATCGGGGCCGTGGGGATCACCGCCGGGGCCTCGGCGCCCGAAGTGCTGGTGGACGAGGTGATCGACGCATTTCGCGCCCGTTACGAGGTAACCATGCACCGGGTCGAGACCGCCCGCGAAGACGTTTCGTTCAAGGTGCCCCGCGTTTTGAGAACCCCGGCATGAGCGCCGACGCCGCGACGGTTGCGGTCTATGACGCCCGGGCCGACGACTATGCCGCGATGGCGCCGGGCGCCGTGGAAGACGGGCTGTTGTCGCGCTTTGTCGCGGCGCTGGACCGGGGCGCGCCGGTGCTCGACCTGGGCTGCGGTCCCGGCCGGGCGGCGGTGGCGATGCATGCCGCCGGCCTTGCGGTCGAAGCCACCGACGCATCCGCCGAGATGGTGCGCCTTGCCCGCGCCGCCGGCGTGAACGCCCGCCGGGCCCGGTTCAGCGACCTGGACGCGCAGGCGGCCTATGCCGGCATCTGGGCCAGCTTCAGCCTGCTGCACGCCCCGCGCCGGGATTTCCCCGGCCTGCTGGACGCGCTCCACCGGGCGCTGAAGCCGGGCGGGCTGCTGTTTCTGGGCATGAAGCTTGGCACCGGCGAAAAGCGCGACGCGCTGGGGCGCCGCTACGCCTATTACGACGCCGAAGAACTGGACAGGCTGCTGCGCGACGCCGGCTTTGCCCCGCAGCCGCCAGACCTGTGGTCCGGTGCGGGCCTGGCAGGCGGCACCGACCCCTGCATCGGGATTTTCGCTCATGGCTGAGCTGTTTGCCTATACCGACGGCGCCTGTTCCGGCAATCCCGGCCCCGGCGGCTGGGGCGTTCTGCTGCAGGCGCGCGACGGCGACAAGGTGGTGAAGCAACGCGAACTGAAGGGCGGCGAAGCCGACACCACCAACAACCGGATGGAGTTGATGGCCGCGATCGCCGCGCTCGAGGCGCTGGACCGGCCCAGTCCGATCACCATCATCACCGACAGCGCCTATGTGAAAAACGGCGTTACCGGCTGGATCCACGGCTGGAAGCGCAACGGCTGGCGCACCGCGTCGAAAAAGCCGGTCAAGAACGTCGATCTGTGGCAAAGGCTGGACGAAGCCGCCGCGCGCCACGATGTGACCTGGGAATGGGTCAAGGGCCACGCCGGGCACCCCGAAAACGAACGCGCCGACGAACTGGCCCGCGCCGGGATGGCGCCCTTCAAACCCTGACGCCGGCCCGCCGGGTCAGGATTTCGGCCCGTAGGTGCGCCAGGCCCAGATCAGAAAGATGGCGCCCAGCACCGCCCCGACAAATCCGGCCACCCAGCCCATGATCGTCAGCAGAACCCGCAACACCAGCGACCCGATCAGCGCCCCCAGAATGCCGATCGCGATGGTGACGACAATATTGGTTTCGATATCCATGATCTGCGTCGCCAGGTAACCGGCGGCGATCCCGATGATGATCAGTACAACAAGCGACATTCGTTAATCCTCCGCACCACATATAGGGCGACTGCCCGGCGAAACCAAACCACCCGCCGGTTTTCACGCCGAAAATCCGCCACGCAGACCCGCCCGAGCACCCGCCAGGGTGCGAGACAGAAACCGTGCCGCCGCAGGCGGCCCCTTTTGGAAAGACCGCCGGCGGTCAGCCCAGACGGTCGGGCAGTTTCCAGCCCCGCAGCAGCTCTTGCGCCGGCATCGGGCGCTTGCCGGCGCGCTGCGCCTCTTGCACCTCAACCGCGCCTCCGCCGCAGGCCACCGTGAACCCGTCAAGCACCTCGCCCGGCGCACCGGACCCCGAAACCAGCCGGGAACGCAACAGCTTGACCCGTTCGCCGTTCACATCGCACCAGGCGCCCGGAAAGGGCGACAGGCCGCGGATCTGCCGGTCGACCTGGGCTGCCGGGCGGGTCCAGTCGATGCGCGCTTCGGCCTTGTCGACCTTGGCGGCATAGGTGACGCCGGTTTCAGGCTGCGGCTCGGGCGTCAGGCTGTCCAGGCGGGAAAGCGCCTCGACGATCGCCGCTGCCCCAAGCGCCGACAGCCGGTCGTGCAGATCGCCGGCGGTGTCTTGCGGCCCGATCGGCACCACCTTGCGCAGCAGCACCGGGCCAGTGTCCAGCCCGGCCTCCATCTGCATGATGCAAACGCCGGTTTCGTCATCCCCGGCCATGATCGCGCGCTGGATCGGGGCCGCCCCGCGCCAGCGCGGCAAAAGCGACGCATGGATGTTCAGGCAGCCCCGCGCCGGCGCATCCAGCACCGGGCGCGGCAGGATCAGACCATAGGCCACCACCACCGCCACATCCGCCCCGTGCGCCGCGAATCTGGCCCGGGCCTCGGGCGTTTTCAGGGTTTCGGGGTGGTGCACCGGCAGGCCCAGCGCTTCGGCCCGGCGCTGCACCGGGCTGGGGCGTTTCTTCCTGCCCCGCCCCGCCGGGCGCGGTGGCTGGCAATAGACCGCAACGATGTCATGGCCCGCCGCTGCCAGCGCATCGAGCACCGGCACGGAAAAATCGGGGGTGCCCATGAACACGATCCTCATGGCCCGCCCCCCAGCTTGGCCGCCCGCCTCAGCAGCATCTGGCGCTTCACCCGGCTGAGCCGGTCGAAATACATCCGCCCGTCGAGATGGTCGATCTGGTGCTGCACGCTGGTCGCCCAGAGCCCGACGAAATCGCGTTCTTCCACCTCGCCATCGGCGTTCAGGAACCGCACCGTCACCGCCCGCGGACGCGCGAGCTTCGCCGAAACCCCCGGCAGGCAGGGGCTGGCTTCTTCGTGTTCGCGCAGCTGGCTTGACGCATGGATCACCTCGGGGTTGGCCAGGCGCACCGCCTGTCCGCGTTCGCCTGACGCATCGACCACCGCCAGGCGCTGCATCACCCCCAGCTGCACGGCGGCCAGACCGACCCCCGGCATAGCCTCCATCACCGCGATCATGTCGTCCCAGAGCGCGCGTGTCTCATCGGTGATCCCCGACACCGGCGCCGCAGCAGTGCGCAGCCGCCGATCCGGCCAGCGCAGCACCGGGCGCGTCATCCGCGGGCCATTTCGCGTTTCAGCTTGACCATCTTGCGGGTGATCATCTGACGCTTCAGCGGTTTGAGGTAGTCGATGAACAGCTTGCCGTTCAGGTGGTCGATCTCGTGCTGCGAACAGGTCGCCCAAAGCTTGTCGAACTGTTCTTCGTGCTGCCTGCCGTCGAGGTCCAGCCAGCGCACCCGCGCTTGGGCCGGGCGTTCGACTTCGGCGTATTGATCCGGGATCGACAGGCAGCCCTCTTCATAGGTGTTCATGTCGTCCGACACCCAGGTGACTTCCGGGTTGATCAGCACCATCGGCTGGGGTGCCGCGTTTTCCTCCTTGACGCAGTCCATCACGAACAGCCGCTTCATCACCCCCACCTGGGGCGCGGCCAGCCCGATGCCCGGCGCGTCATACATGGTTTCCAGCATGTTGTCGGCCAGGGCGCGCAGATCCTTGTCGATCTCGCCCACGGGGGCGCAGACCTTTTTCAGACGCGGGTCGGGATGGATCAGGATCGGCAGAATGCTCATGGCGCTCATTTAGGCGAAGGGAGACCCCGTTGCAACGCCCTTTGCACCCGGCGCAATTCCCTCTAGCTTGTCGCGAAACTTTCGGAGATGCACATGGATTTCGACGAGATCATCGACCGGCGCGGCACCCATTCGGCCAAATGGGACATGATGGAAAAGGCCTATGGCGTGCCCCCCGGCGACGGTATCGCCATGTGGGTTGCCGACATGGATTTCCGCCCGCCCGCGGTCGTACAAGAGGCGATTGCGGATTATGCCGCGACCGGCGTCTACGGATATTTCGGAGACGACGCCGATTACCGCGCCGCAATCCGGTGGTGGATGCAGAACCGGCACGGCTGGCATGTCGATCCTGCGCATATCTTCACGACCCACGGGCTGGTGAACGGAACCGGCCTGTGCCTCGAGGCCTTTACCGGCCCCGGCGATGGGGTGGTGCTGTTTCCCCCGGTTTATCATGCCTTTGCCCGCGTGATCAGCGCCGCCGGCCGTCAGGTGGTGGAATGCGAACTCAGGTTCGACGCGGGGCGCTACATGCTCGATACCGAGGCATGGGACGAGCAGATGACCGGGAATGAAACCATGCTGGTCTTCTGCTCGCCCCACAATCCCGGCGGCCGCGTCTGGAGCCGAAATGAGCTGGAAGAGGTGGCCGATTTCGCCAGGCGGCACGACCTGATCCTCGTGTCGGACGAGATCCACCACGACATCGTCTTTCCCGGCCATCGTCACATCCCGATGAGCGCCATTCCCAACCTGGCCGACAGGCTGGTGATGATGACCGCGCCCTCGAAAACCTTCAACATCGCCGGGATGCACACCGGCAATGTGATCATAGCGGACGAGGCGCTGCGCAGCCGGTTTGCCGCGACGATGGGGGGGCTGGGGATATCGCCGAACGCGCTCGGACTGTGGACGGCAACCGCCGCCTATTCGCCGGAAGGCGCCCGGTGGGTGGACGCGCTCGTTCGCTATCTCGATGAAAACCGCCGCCTGTTCGACGAGGGCATTCGCACAATCCCCGGTCTGCGCTCGGTGCCGCTGCAGAGCACCTATCTCGCCTGGGTGGATTTTTCCGGGACCGGCATGGAGATGTCCGAGGTCATCGGCCGCGTGGAACGCGATGCCCGGATTGCGGCGAACTACGGAACGACCTTCGGCAAGGGGGGTGAAAACTTCCTGCGGTTCAATTTCGGATTGCCACGCGCGCGGCTGACAGAGGCCGTCGAGCGGCTGCAAAAGGCGTTTGCCGATCTGCAGTAGACCGCGACCGACGACTTCGGCGCGCCGGCCAAAAAGCGCAGACAGAACGAACCGCCGATTCGAAACGTCTCGGAGCGCCGCCATTCGTTTCCGAATGCGGCCGCTGTCAGGTCAGCAGTGCCACCGGCGCGTCTTCGCGGCGCGCATAGTCCAGGGCCGGGCGATCCGCCACCGCGGTGTTGCGCTTGAATTCGTAGATCATCTGGCCGTTGTCCTCTTGCGAGGCCACGATCAGGCACTGGTAGAGATGCCGCGACCCGTCATAAAGATCCACCAGCCCGCGCAGCGAACGCGCCTCTTCGGCGTCCAGCGTGAACCCGTTTTCCCACAGCTTGAGCACCGGAAAGACCGCATCGCCAATATGAACCCGCAGGCGGCTTTTCTTCAGCAGGTCGCGCTTGCGGGCCATTTCCAACCCTTCGCGCACCTCTTTCGGCAGGAATTCCGACATGATGAAAACCCTCCACTCCCGGCAACACAGCATGACCCAATTCGGGATTCGGTCAAGCTGACAGTGCCAGAAAAACGGGATTGGCGCGCAAAAGACGGCGAGTCACCCCGGTTTTGTTGCCGTTTTCGGACGCAATACATGCGGCTGCGCCGGATCGTAAAGCGCACTGTCAACAAAGGCCTGCCCTTCGCGCAGCGCCGGCCCGACCAGGATCAGCGCCGTGCGGGTGATCTTTTCGGCCCGCACACGCTCGCGGATATCGGCCAGCGTGCCGCGGATCAGCTTCTGGTCCGGCCAGCCGACGCGATAGGCCACCACCACCGGGCAATCGTCGCCGTAAAAGGGCGCCAGGCGGCGGCGGATGTCCAGCAGCGCGCGCACCCCAAGGTGGATCGCCAGCGTCGCCCCGGTGCGGGCAAAACCTTCCAGCGTCTCGCCTTCGGGCATGCCGGTGGACTTCATGGAAACCCGCGTCAGCACCACCGATTGCGCCACCTCGGGGATGGTCAGCTCCTGCCCCAGCGCCGCCGCCGCCGCCGCATAAGCCGGCACGCCGGGGATGATCTCGTAAGCCAGCCCGTCGCGTTTCAGCAGCCGGATCTGTTCGGCAATCGCCCCGTATAGCGAAGGATCGCCCGAATGCACCCGCGCCACATCCTCGCCGCGTTCGCGGGCCGCCAGAATCTCGGCATGGGTCTCTTTCAGCGTCATCGGCGCCGTATCCATCACCCGCGCGCCCGGCGGCGCGCAGGCCACCACCTCGGGCGGCACCAGCGATCCGGCATAAAGGCAGACCGGGCATTCCCCGATCACCCGCCGCGCTTTCAGCGTCAACAGCTCCGGGTCTCCCGGCCCCGCGCCAATGAAATAGACTTTCACGCCACCACCTTCTTCTGTCGAAAAATATCCCCGCCGGAGGCAGCCACCCTACCCATTTTCACCACCCTCCATTTTTCTCGCATACCCCCGCGGCGTATACATCCGCGGCCCCTCGCCCAGCGCCGCCAGCCGTGATTGCGATGACCCGACAATCACCACCGTCAGCATGTCCACCTCGTCCACCTGCAGATCCGCCAGATGCCGGTAGCGCAATTCCTCCTCGGGGCGGCCCAGCGATGCGGCCAGCAGCACCGGGGTATCGGCGGGCCGGTGCGCCAGCAGAATGTCGCGCGCCTCGGCCAGCAGGGTGCGCCGCCGTTTCGACACCGGGTTGTAAAAGGCGATCACGAAATCCCCCTCGGCCGCCGCCCGCAGGCGTTTGAGAATATCCTCGCGCGGGGTCAGCAGGTCGCTCAGCGAAATCGCGCAGAAATCATGCCCCAGCGGCGCCCCGGCCCGCGCCGCCGCCGCCTGCAGCGCCGAAACGCCGGGCGCGCCGATCACCTCGACGCGCCGCGCCGCATCCGACACGCCGCCCGCATCCGGCGCCCGGTCCAGCAGCTCGAACACCAGCGTCCCCATGGCGTAGATGCCGGCATCGCCCGAACAGATCAGCGCCACGTTGCGCCCCTTTGCGGCCTGTTCCAGCGCGTAGCGGCAGCGCGCCTCTTCGCCCCCCAGCGGGAAATCCTTGCGCGGCTTGCCTGCCGCCAGCGGCCCCAGTAGATCGATATACAGGCCGTATCCCACCAGTTCCTCGGCCTCCATGATCAGCCGGCTGGCCTCGGGCGTGCGCCAGGCGGCTTGCCCGGGGCCGATGCCGACGATCGACAGCCGCCCCCGGGCGCGGCCGTGAAGCTCGTTGATCGGCGCCGGCGCAAAGGCCAGGGCGCAGGTGGCGTTTTTCGATTTCATCTTCGGGGTACCCAGAAACGCCTCGGGCCCGCCGCCGGCGAGCGCCGCGGCCTCGGCAACGCCGTGGCAGCCCACCTCGGCAAAGACCACGTCCGACGGGTTTTCCAACCGCCCCGTCTCGCGCTCAAGCTCTTCGACCGTGAACAGGCGCAGCGGCAGGCCCAGCCGCGCCGCCAGCTGCAGCACTGCCGGCTCGTCCGCCTTCAGGTCCAGCGTGAACACCGCCTTGAGCGCGCCGGGCGCAAGCTCTGCATCCTCAAGCGCCTGGCGCACCAGCGCCTCAAGTTCCTCCGGCGGGCAGCCGCGCGCGCAGCCCACCCCCAGCGTCATCCGCTGCGGGTGAAACAGCAGCGTGTCGGGGCCTTCGACCGGCCAGGGTTCGGTGGTGCAGATCAGGTCCACCACCGGCCCCTTCCCCAGCGGTTCCGCCGTGTCGAGCGGCGCCAGCCAGTCGGCCCTGGCCGCCTCCTCGCCGTCCACATGGGCGCGCGCACCGGAAAGCAGCGCCATCATCACCCCCCTGGCGTCCTGCGGGTTGGCCAGCACCCAGCCCTCGGGCGGCTCGTCCAGCGACACCCCCAGCGCCACATCGCCCGCCGTGGTCACCGCCGCCGCGCCGTCCAGCGCCTCGGCGATCCGGCGCGCCAGCCGGTTGGCCCCGCGATGCCCGCCCAAGAGCGGCACCACCACGGCGCCGTCGTCGGACACCGAAACCACCGGCGGTTCGGTGCGCTTGTCGGCCAGCAGCGGCGCCACCGCGCGGATCAGGATACCGCTGGCGCAGACCCCGACAATCGGTACCCCGGCGGCAAACAGGCTGCGCGCATGTTCCAGCGCATCCGGAAAAAAGGCATCGGCCCGCTCCACCCGCCCCGCGCGCCCGTGCAGCTGCGCGCCAAGCGCGCCGGCCACCCGATGCGCCACCTCTTCACCGGCGCGCGACAGCGCCATCACCACAGGTTTCACAGCCACGGATCGGCCCCCTTTACCACCAGAATCAACGAAAAATACGGCGCGTCCGCCGGTGCCTCGGCCAGCGGGCGGATCACCTGGCTGGCCATGCTGGCGCGCTCCACATATTGCGCGCGCGCCGCCAGTTCCATGCTTTCCAGCAGCGCCCGCAGCCGCGGCAGATGCCGCCCCACCTTCATGATCACCGCGCTGTCGCACAGCGCCAGCCGCGCCCGCAGTGCCGCGTCATCCAGCGTTGCCGGCAGCACCGAAAACACCTCGTCGCGCGCCGCCAGCGGCAAACCCGCCGCCGCCGCCCCGGCCATGGGCGAAGCAACCCCCGGCACCACCTCGGTGCAAAACCGCCCCGCAAGCCGCGCCTGCAGATACATGAACGAGCCATAAAACAGCGGATCGCCCTCGCACAGAAACACCACGTCGCGCCCGCTTTCCAGCACGGCCGCGATACGCGCCGCGCTGGTGTCATAGGCCGCCTGCGCAGGGGCGCGTTCCGCCGTCATCGGCACCTCGATGCGCAACTCTTCCACCGCCTCGGGCAACACGCCCGCGGCAATCTCCCGCGCCAGGCTCGCGCGACCCGGCAGCGCCGGATAGGCCAGCACCTGCGCCGCGCCGATCAGCCGCGCCGCCTTCAACGTCATCAGCTCCGCATCCCCCGGCCCGACCCCGACACCGTAAAACACCCCGGGTTTCTTCTTTGCAGAAATACTCCCGCCGGAGGCACTCATCGCTTCACCAGCGACCACTGGGTCACCCCCCTGAGCGGCTTCCAGCCCTGCATCCCGCCCAGCGCCTCGGCGCGTTCGACCGACAGGCGCACCAGTTCACCGCCATGGCGCTCGGCCAGGCGCAACAGCACCGCTTCGCTTTCCAGCGTCACCGCATTGGCCACCAGCCGCCCCAGTGGCTTGAGCGCCGCCCAGGCGGCATCGAACACCGCTTCGGACAGCCCGCCGCCGATAAAGATCGCATCCGGCGCCTCAAGCCTCGCGAAACACGCCGGCGCCGAGCCTTCCACCAGTTCCAGTTTCGGCACCCCCAGCGCCAGCGCATTGGCCGCCGCCATGGCGCGGCGGTCGGCCCGCGGCTCGATCCCGATGGCCCGCGCGTAATGCGCCGCACGCATCCACTCGACCGCGACCGAGCCGCAGCCGGTGCCCACATCCCACAACAGCGCTGCGCGCATCGGCATCAGCTTGGCCAGCGTCACGGCGCGCAATTCGCGCTTGGTCATGGTGCCGTCATGGGTGAACAGATCGTCCGCCAGCCCCGGCACCCGGGGCAGCAGCGCCGCATCGGGCGCGGCGATGCATTCCACCGCCAGCGTGTTGAACGGCGGCACCTCATGCGCCCAGCTTTCCGCCACCCCGTCAAAGCGCACCTCGTCCGCGCCGCCCATGTTGGCCAGCACCGTCATCCGGCTTTGGCCAAAGCCGCGTTCGGACAGAAAGCGGGCGATCTGCGCCGGCGTGTCTTCGCCGGTGGTCAGGATCAACAGCCGCTGATCCGGCTGGATGAAGGCGATCATCTGCTCGACAGGGCGGCCATGCACCGTCAGGGTTTCCACATCCGCCATGCTCCAGCCCATCCGCGCCGCGGCCAGCTGAAACGCCCCCACATGCGGATGATAGACGATCTCGGACGGATCGATGCGCCGCCCGATGCGCGCGCCCACCGAAAACCACAGCGGATCGCCCGAGGTCAGCACCACCACCCGCTTGCCGCGCCGGGCGACAAGTTCGCCAATCAGCGCATCAAAAGGCGACGGCCAGACCAGCCGCTCGGCGCCGATCCCGCGGGCCAGCTCCTGATGCCGCTCACCGCCCACCAGCACCTCGGCGGCCTCGACAACCGCCCGGGTGGCGGGCGTCAGCCCCTCCAGCCCGTCTTCGCCAATCCCGACCACATGCAACCAGGGTGTCATCCTTGTGCCTCCGCCAATCCCGCCGCCAGCGCATTGACCGCCGCCGAGGCCATCGCCGAGCCGCCCCGCCGCCCGCGCAGGGCCACATAGGCGCTCCCCCGGCTGTCGCGCGCCAGTTCCGCCTTGCTTTCGGCGGCGCCCACGAACCCCACCGGGAACCCCAGGATCAGCGCCGGCCGCGGCCAGCCGGCGTCCAGAAGCTCCAGCAGGTGAAACAGCGCGGTCGGCGCATTGCCGATCGCCACCACCGCGCCTTCGATCCGGTCGCGCCACAGCTCGACCGCCGCCGCCGAACGGGTGTTGCCGATCTCTGCCGCCAGCGCCGGCACGCGCGCATCGTTCAGCGTCACCACCACGTCATTGTCCGCAGGCAAGCGCCGCCGGATCACCCCCGCGGCCACCATCTGGCAATCGCACAACACCGGCGCACCCGCCGCCAGCGCCGCCCGCCCAGCCTGATAGGCGCCTTCGGAAAACGCCAGCCGATCGGCCACCTCGACCATCCCGCAAGCATGGATCAGGCGCACCGCCAGCACCTCCATCCCGGCATCGAACCGCTGCAGCCGCGCCTCGCGCCGAACGGTCGCAAAGCTTTCCGCATAGATCGCCGAAGGGTCGCGTTCGTAGGGGCGCATTACCGGCCTTCTTCTTTGCAAAAATACTCCCGCCGGAGGCATCCGCCAACGCCACCCGTCACGACTTTGCCTTCCGGGCGCTTTCCGGCCCCAGGGGATGCTTGGCATACGGGTATTCCGGGTGGTGATGATGATGGTGGACCCCGTGGTCTTGGTGGTGATCATGGTGATGGTGGTGATGATCATGCGCATCCATCTCCAACCGGCACGCGCCGGTGCAGAAATCATCGCACAACGCGCAATCCGCCACGTTCGAGCCCGGCGCGCTCGCCCCCTGGCCTTCCACATGGTGATGATGGCTTTCCTGCACCGCGCCGACCTCGGCCTCGAAGCCCAGAACCTGGGTGCGATACTTGCAGGTGCCGCAGGTCGGGGGCACCGCGTCGCCCAGCTGTTCGGTGACCCGTTCGGCAAAGGTTTCCAGCACCTTCGGGTGGTCGCGCAGATAGCCCGCCTTGACGAACTCGATCTGCGGGTTGGCCGCCGCCACCTGGTCGGTGAAGCCGTAGATCCGGTCGATCAGGATGCCCGAGAACAGGAAATAGGGAAACACGATCACCCGCCGGTAGCCCAGCCGCGCCACGTGGTCCAGGGTCGGTTCCACCAGCGGAAAGGTCACCCCGCTATAGCCCACCGCGCCCCAGCCAAAGCCCATGCCTTCCCACAGCATCCGCGCCACCTTGGCGACATTGCCATTGGCATCCGGGTCCGACGCGCCGCGCCCGATCACCACCAGACAGGTTTCTTCCAGCGGCACTTCGCCGTTTTCGGCATTGGCGCGCTCCACCGCCTCGGCCACCCGGTCGCCGGCGGCGGCCAGCATCTTGGGGTCCACCCCCAGTTCGCGGCCATAGCTGATCTCGACCCCGTGCTTTTTCGCATAGGTGTTCAGCACCGTCGGGATGTCGTTCTTGGTGTGCATCGCGGCAAACAGCATGCCGGGCACGGCGACGATCCTGTCGCAGCCCTTGGCGCGCAGCCGGTCGAGGCCATCGCGGATCACCGGGTTGGCGAATTCCAGATAGCCATAATCCGTTTCCCAATCGTCGGGCAGCAGCGCCGGCAGCTTTTCCGCCAGCAGCGCGAATTCGTCCACCGCCGCCTGCGAGCGCGAGCCATGCCCGCAGATCATCACTCCGATTTTCATCGCACGTCCTTTCGTCAGGGCAAGAGAAGACCGAAAGGAAACCGCGGTTTCCGACGACGCCGCCCTGCAATCCCCTGTCTGGGTCGATCGCCTGGACAGCCAACCTCTCTGGCCCGAAATGGGCTTCGTCTGGGGCCGGTATAGGCCCCGACAGGCCCCGGCGCAAACCCCAAACGCGACCGGATGGGGGCCGCCGGCGTCGCCCGGGCTGTGCATATGTGAATATCAGCCCGCAGATTGCGCGGGTTTTCATGGACCGGACGCCGGTTTACCGTGATCCGACCCCGCAGGAAGGACCGTGAAAATGGGCAAGCTGGTAGACGGCATCTGGACGACGCAATGGTATGAAACCGAGAAATCCGGTGGCGCCTTCGTACGGCCCGATACGGTGTTTCGCAACTGGATCACCCCGGACGGCGCGCCGGGGCCTTCGGGCGACGGCGGTTTTGCGGCCGAACCGGACCGCTATCACCTGTATGTCTGCTATGCCTGCCCCTGGGCCCACAGAACGCTGATCTTTCGCAAGCTGAAACAGCTGGAAGGGCTGATCGGCATCTCGGTGGTGCACCCGGACATGCTGGAGGACGGCTGGACCTTTGCCCCCGACGACAGCGGCGCCACCGGAGACCGGCTGTATGGCCTGCCGTTCCTGCGCGACATCTACCTGAAGGCGGACCCCAGGGCGACGACCCGCGTCACCGTGCCGGTGCTGTGGGACAGGAAGACCAGCCGGATCGTGTCGAACGAAAGTTCCGAAATCATCCGCATGTTCAACAGCGCCTTTGACCATCTGACCGGCAACACCGACGACTACTGGCCCGAAAACCTGCGCGCCGAAATCGAGGCGATCAACACCCCGGTCTATGACAAGCTGAACAACGGGGTCTACCGCGCCGGGTTTGCGACCACGCAGGCGGCCTATGACCGGGCCGCGGCGGCGGTGTTCGAGATGCTCGACGCGCTGGAAGACCGGCTGGGCCGAAACCGCTACCTGCTGGGCAAGCGCATCACCGAAGCCGACTGGCGGCTGTTCACCACGCTGGTGCGGTTCGATCTGGTCTATCACCAGCACTTCAAGTGCAACCGCAACCGGCTGACGGACTATCCCGCCCTGTGGGGGTTCACGCGCGAACTGTTCCAGTGGCCCGGGGTGCGTGACACGGTGCATTTCGATCACATCCAGCGCCACTACTACCACAGCCACCCGTCGATCAACCCGCACGGGATCATCCCGATCAACCCGGTGCTGGACTGGGACGAACCACACGGGCGCGGCTGACCGCCCGGTTTGCGTCAGTGCGCGCCGTAATGTTCGACCAGCGCGCCGATGTCTTCGGGGCGGGTTTCGGCGGGGACCATGGCGCAGGCGTTGGGGATGTGCTGAAAGATCGACCCGTCGGAAAAGAACCGGCTGTTGGTGACGAAAATCACCTTGGCGTCGGGCTGGCGGTAGCTGGAAAAATCCGCCACCGCAAAGGCGCTGCCGTCGCCCAGGATAAGGTCCAGAATGATCACATCCATATCTAAAATCTGCAGCGTCCTGATCGCCTCGGACTGGCTGCGCGCGACCTGCACCTCGCATCCACGCCGTTCGAGATGCCGACGCCAAAGGTCGCCCAGCACCGCCTGTTCTTCTACAATAAGGACTCGCATTTCTTCCCACGCACGTATGAAGTGACTGATCCATGTCCGCTTGTTTCAAATACCGCGCAATTCCTTAACGACTCGTTAACCCACTGCGGAAATCGTTAATTTCCGGAATTCTGCAATCGCCGGATTTCGCCGGGATCCGGTTTTGGTTGCAGCGGCGCAAAAAATCCGCTCAATGCCCGCAACCAACCTGCGAGAAACCCATGACCACCTGGATAACCATCTGCGACACCTGCAAGCGCGAAGGCTGGGAAGACGGCGACATGGCGCTGAGCGACGGCGAACGCCTGGCGGCGCTGATCGAGGCGCGCGCCGCCGCGCTTTCGTCGCCGGTTCGGGTGAAGACCCGCCGCACCTCCTGCCTGATGGGCTGCACCCACGGCTGCAACCTGTCGATCCAGGCGCCGGGCAAGCTGGCCTATACGCTGGGCCGCTTCACCCCCGACGCCGAGGCCGCCGACGCCATCGTGGCTTATGCCGAGCTTCACGCCCAAAGCGCCAGCGGCCAGGTGCCCTACCGCCAGTGGCCGCAAGGGGTAAAGGGGCATTTCATCACCCGCATGCAGCCGATCCCGGAAGAATGAGCGCGCCGCGCGATCATGGCGGCGGACTGGACGCGGCGATCGCGCGCCACGGCGGGGCGCGGGCGGACTGGATCGATCTTTCGACCGGCATCAACCCGCAGCCCTACCCGCTGCCGCCCCTGTCCGACGACAGCTGGCGGGCGCTGCCCGACCGGGGCGCGTTCGACCGGCTGGAACGGGCGGCGCGCGCATTCTGGCGCCTGCCGGACGAGGCCGCGATTCTGGCGGCGCCGGGGGCTTCGGCGCTGATCGCCCGGCTGCCCGCGGTGCTGCCGGGCCGCAAGGTGGACATCCCCGGCCCCACCTATAACGAACACGCCGCCGCCTTTCGCGCAGCCGGGTGGGAGCTCGGCCGGGCTGGCGCGGATCTGCGCGTGCTGGTGCATCCGAACAACCCCGATGGCAGGCTCTGGCAGGCGGCGGATATCGAAACGACCTCCTGCGTCATCGATGAAAGCTTTTGCGATGTGGCCCCCGACAGGTCCCTGGTGCGGCTGACCGGCAGGCCCGATGTGCTGGTGCTCAAGAGCTTTGGCAAGTTCTGGGGGCTGGCCGGGCTGCGGCTGGGCTTTGCGATTGGCGACCGGCGCACGATCGCCCGGCTGGCCGAGATGCTTGGCCCCTGGGCGGTCTCTGGCCCGGCGCTGGAAATCGCCACCGCCGCGCTGACGGACCGGGACTGGGCCGACCGGACGCGCGCGCGCCTGGCGGTCGATGCCGACCGGCTGGACCGGCTGATGACGCGCGCCGGCGCGCGGACGCTGGGCGGCACCACGCTGTTTCGGCTTTACGAGGTCCAAGACGCCGCCCGCTGGCAAGCCCGGCTGGCGGACGCCCGGATCTGGAGCCGGATCTTTCCCTATTCGAAAACCTGGCTGCGGCTGGGCCTGCCCGCCGGCGGCGGCTGGGCCCGGCTCGAGGCGGCGCTGTGAGCCATGCCGCGATCCTGGCGCTGGCGCTGCTGCTGGACGCCTGGCTGGGGGAACCGGGCTGGCTCTGGTCGCGCGTGCCGCATCCGGCGGTGCTGATCGGGCGGCTGATCGATCGGCTGGACCGGGCCCTGAACCGCGGCGGCGCGCGGCGCGCCAGAGGGGGGGCGGTGGCGGCGATCCTGCTGATCGGCGGCGGGCTGGCCGGCTGGGCGGTGGCCCAGTTGCCGGGCGGAGCAATCCTTGAAACCCTGCTGGGCGCGATCCTGCTGGCGCAAAGATCGCTGGTCGATCACGTGCGCGCGGTGGCCGACGGGCTGCGCATGTCGCTGGCCCAGGGGCGCCGGGCGGTGGCGCGCATCGTCGGGCGCGACACCGCGCAGATGGACGCCCCGGCGATCGCGCGCGCCAGCATCGAAAGCGCGGCCGAAAACTTTTCCGACGGGGTGGTCGCGCCGGCCTTCTGGTTCCTGTTGCTGGGGTTGCCGGGGATGCTGGCATACAAGGCGATCAACACCGCCGACAGCATGATCGGCTACCGGACCGACCGCTACCGCGACTTTGGCTGGGCCGTGGCGCGGCTGGATGATGCGCTGAACTGGCTGCCCGCCCGCCTCAGCGCGGCGCTGATCGCGCTGGCCCATCTGCGGCTGGACGCCTGGCCCGCCATCCGCCGCGACGCGCCGCTGCACCGGTCGCCCAATGCCGGCCGGCCGGAAGCGGCGATGGCGGTTTCGCTGGACGTGTCGCTGGCCGGTCCGCGCAGCTACGACGGGCAGCTTAGCGATTTCCCCTGGGTTCACGCGCAGGGCGAACGAATGCCCGGGCCGGGGCATGTGGACCGGGCGGTGCGGGCGCTGTGGCGGGCCTGGGGGCTGGGCCTTGTCCTAGTGCTGGCGCTGGCGGTTGCCTGACCGGCGCATCCTGCTAACCTGCCCCGGATATTTCCAGGAGGTTCCATGCGTTTTTTCAAGATTGCCCTGACCATCGCAGCCCTGGCCGCCACGCCGGTTTCGGCCCAGGTCGCCTGC
>JAJRUE010000107.1 GCA_024277955.1 Alphaproteobacteria bacterium
GACTGGCCCGAAATCGACCTGAGCGAACCCTACAAGGCCGCCCGCCGACAGGCCTTCGCCAGCTGCCCCCGCATCGCCATCCCGGCGCGCCCCGGCCAGGCCTACCTGCTGCACCGGCTGGCGCTGCACGGCGTCAGCCCCTGGTCACCGGGCGCGCAAAGCGAAGCCCCGGGCCGCCTCATCGCCTATTTCCGCCCGCAAATCGCCGACATCACCCGCTGGCCCGAACCGTAAAACGCCGACACGCCCACAGACCACGCTCTGTTCTTCTGTCCGAAAATATCCCCGCCGGAGGCATGAAACCGGCCGCGGGCGCCAGCCCGCGGCCCCCCCGCGACCGCGCAGCGGCGCAAATCCTCGACCATGACCGCGCAGCGGGCGCAAACCCTCAATCATGACCGCGCAGCGGGCGCAAACCCTCGACCAGGACCGCCCGTTCGGCATCAGCCCCCGCCCGGCGTCACTCTCCGCCCGAAGTCTCGCGCCCACGCCGCCGTCCGGCCCGCCCGCCGCGCCGGCGCGCCAACTGCCCCGATCGCCCCGGCAGTTCCGCCATCACCGCGCGCCGCTCCTCGGGCGTCATCGCGCTCCAGCGGGCAATCTCGGCCGCGCTCCGGTAGCAGCCGACACAGATCCCGGCCTCGGGGTGCAGCACGCAGACCTGCACGCAGGGGCTGTCGATCTCGTCGCGTTTCCAGATGTCATCCGCCATCCGCCGCCCCCATGTGGGCCAGCCGGTCCAGCGCGCCCTGCAGGATGTAGCCCGCCGCCACGTGGTCGATCACCTCGGCCCGGCGCGCCCGCGACGTGTCGGCTTCCAGCAGGGCGCGTTCGGCGGCCACCGTCGACAGGCGTTCATCCCAGAACCCGATCGGCAGGTCCGTGAGCCGCGCCAGATTGCGCGCAAAGGCCCGCGTCGCCTGGCAGCGCGGCCCCTCGCTGCCATCCATGTTCAACGGCAGGCCCAGCACGATGCCGACGATGGCGCGCGCCTGCACAATCTCCAGCAGGCGCGCCGCATCGGTCGTGAACTTGCGCCGGCGGATGGTTTCGAGCGGGCTCGCCACGTGGCGCATCCCGTCCGACACCGCCACCCCGATGGTCGCGGTTCCCAGGTCCAGCCCGGCCACGGCGCCGGTGCGCGGCAGCGCCGCCGCGAAACCGGCGATATCGTCGTGGATCACCGGGCGACCCCGGCGTTTTCGGCCGCCGCGCGCACCACGTCCAGATCCGCCGGCGTGCCGGCAAAGACCTGCTGCGCATCGGCACAGGCCTTGGCGGCGCGGTCGGTTTCGCCCAGCACCCCGAGCGCGCCGATCAGCCGGGCCCACTCCTTGGCGGTGCCGCCGTCGCTGGCAAGGCGCGTCGACAGCCGGTCGACCATCGAGCGGATCATCGCATTGCGATCCTGCGCGCTCATCTGCTGGGCGGCGGCCACGTCGGCGGCGCTGGGCCCCGGCAGGCCGGCCACCGGCGCATCGCCGCCGGCGTTGGGCGCCGGTTCGGGCGGCAGGCGATAGGTGATCCCGGCGTCGCGCGCCACCAGTTCGATCTGGTCGCGGATCGGCGGCACCCAGGGCGCCTGCGGCAGGCTTTCGTCAAGCAGCTTCCGCCACATTTCAAAGGCCAGGTCCGGCCGGCCGATCTGGGCATACATCAGCCCCATGTAATAGCGTGCGCCGCCGTTGCGCGGATCGACCGCCAGCGCGCGCTGCAGCGCGGCTTCGGCCTCGGGCGAGATGTAGCCATCCGCCGCCAGCGCCATCAGGTCGGCGAGGTTCACGAAATCGGCGGCGTTCGCCTGATCGCCCTTGATCTCGATCACCCGCTGCTGGGCCTTGCGGGCGGCTGCGAAATTGCCCAGCCGCGCCTCGTTGTCGGCCAGCAGCCGCTGGCCCTCGAGGTCGTCGGGGCGCTTGACCATCGCGGCGCGCAGCTTGTCCATCAGCTCGAGATGGCGCTGGGTCACGCCGGGGGGCTGTTCGCGCTTGGGCGCGCGCGCTTCGGCCTCGGCCTGCGACATGCGGTTCTGGTGCAGCCGTTCGGCCACCGCCAGCCGGTCGGCGATCGGCATGTCGGGATAGCCGGGCGCGCCCAGCTGCCGATACAGCACAAAGGCGCCGGCGAAGATCAGCACCGCCACCAGGCCGGCCAGCACCGGGCTGGGGCCCGCGCCGGCGGCAGAGGGCAGATCTTCGGCCTTGTGCTTGGCGGCCAGCAGGCGGCGCGACACTTCCAGGCGGACGCGCTCGGCCTCGGCCGGGGTGATCACGCCGCGTTCGAGGTCGCGGTCGACCTCGCGCAGCTGGTCGCGATAGACCTGCATGTCGCGCGCGCCGGTCGCGTCGCCGCCGCGCCGCCGCATCAGCCCGAGCGCCAGCACCGCCGCGCAGAGCGCGGTCAGGAAAGCGGCGATGATCCAGAATGTCATGTCAATCTCCTTCGCCCTTCCTCTACCGTGAACCGGGGGCAAGCTGAACCCCCAGATTGTCGCGCCCCGCCGTCCTCGCGCAACGGTGAACACGCCCGGCAAACTCGCCTGCCAGACCCACCCGCCAGACATGCCCGCCAAACCCGCATGGATGTCGCGAAAATCCGGCCAAGTGCCGCGCTTGGCCTTGGCAAGCCGGCGGGCTCGTTTCATGTATCATGCCAGGGGACTGCCCGGCAGCGAAAGGATTCGTGACCCATGCGACGCTATTCCGCCTTTGCCATCGCGCGCGAAGCGCTGCGCTACCACCTGGGCTGGGAACGCGCCTGGACCTCGCCCGAGCCGCGCGACCGCTACGACGTGGTGGTGATCGGCGCTGGCGGTCACGGGCTGGCCACCGCCTATTATCTGGGCAAGAACCACGGCATCCGCAATGTCGCGGTAATCGAAAAGGGCTGGCTGGGCGGCGGCAACACCGGGCGCAACACCACGATCATCCGCTCCAACTATCTGCAGGATCCGTCCGCCGCGATCTACGAAAAGGCCCGCAGCCTGTATGAAACGCTGTCACAGGACCTGAACTACAACGTCATGTTCAGCCCCCGCGGCGTGCTGATGCTGGCCCAGACCCACCATGAGGTGCGCGGCTACCAGCGCACCGCCATGGCCAATGCGCTGCAAGGCGTGAAAACCGAATTCATAACCCCCGAGCGGGTCAAGGAAATCGTGCCGATCATCGATATCGACGGGCCGCGCTACCCGGTGCTGGGCGCGCTCTGGCAGGCGCGCGGCGGCACGGCGCGCCACGATGCTGTGGCCTGGGGCTATGCGCGGGCGTGTTCGGACATGGGCATGCACATCCTGCAGAAAACCGAGGTGACCGGGATCACGCAGAAGGACGGCAAGGTGACCGGCGTGCGCACGACGCGCGGCGACATCGGCTGCGGCAAGCTGGCGATCGTGGTGGCGGGCCACAGCGGGCGGCTGGCCGAAATGGCCGGCTTCCGGCTGCCGATCGAAAGCGTGGCGCTGCAGGCGATGGTGAGCGAGCCGATCAAGCCCTGCATGGACGTGGTGGTGATGGCCAACACCGTGCACGGCTACATGAGCCAGTCGGACAAGGGCGAAATGGTGATCGGCGGCGGCGCCGACGGGTTCAACAACTACACCCAGCGCGGATCGTTCCACCATATCGAGGAAACCGTGCGCGCCCTGATCGAGACCTTCCCGATGCTCAGCCGCCTCAAGATGCTGCGCCAGTGGGGCGGCATCGTCGACATGACCGGGGACCGTTCGCCGATCCTGTCGAAAACCCCGCTGGGGAACTGCTTCATCAACTGCGGCTGGGGCACCGGCGGGTTCAAGTCGATCCCCGGCTCGGGCTGGGCGATGGCCGAACTGGTGGCGCGCGGCGAACCGGGCCCGCTGGCGGCGGCCTTTGGGCTCGAGCGATTCCGCGAAGGCCGCTTCATCGACGAATCCGTGGCCGCGGGGGTGGCGCATTGATCGCCGTGGCAAAAATATCGCGTATCGCGCCGGTCCGGGCGCGCGATTTTTCACCCCGGCGTGGCATTCCCGCCACGGGCCGAAACACGCTATGGTTGAACAGCGGCGGAACCCTGCCGAAACCGGCGCGGTTTTCGCAAGAATACGCCAATAGTTGCCCAGAGCAGCGCAAGATGTTGGTTCCCACTGCCGCTGAGCGCCCAGATCGGGTAGATAACGGCGAAACTTCTTTGGGGGGGCCGTCATGGCTTCTGATTGGATCATTCTCGGCGCGATCGCCGTTCTGGCGGTTGTTGTCTTCCTGTTCGTCAAGTCGCTGTTCGACGAAGCCCGCACCGACCCCGCGCCGCGGCCACCGCATCGGCCGCGCAAGCGCCGGTCGAAAGACGCGCCGCTGGGCCACTGAAGCCGCCGCATTCGCCACGCCGCCGACGCTGACGCCGACGCCGCCGTGCCTGACCCGTAATCGGGGGCGCGGCTGATGGGCAGGTTCTGGACCCTGCTGCCGGACCGGCTGTCGCGGCTGATGGCGATGTTCGGGCTGCTGGCCTACCTGGTGGGCACGCTGGTGGCGGTGCTCGAACTGAACCCCCACACGTTTCAGCGCTTCGGCTCGATCGGGGTGGCGGCGGCGATCCTGTTCTTTACCGACCGGCTGCTGCAGGTCGAACTGCGCCGCCAGAAAACCGTCGAACGCATCCTGCACGAATACGGGCTGGAACTCGAAGTGCTCAAAGAGGGCGTCGATCCGCGCGACCTTCCCAAGGAAGGCTACATGATCGACTACCTGCGCGAGGAACAGAAGTTCTCGGTCCTGCGACACCATGCCGAACGGATCAATTCGCTCAACATTTTCCTACTGACCGCCGCCACCCTGCAATGGGGGTTTGGCGACGTTTTCCTGAAGTGGATGATGCCATGAGACCGGCGAACACACCGGCCCGCCAGCGGCGCGGCCCGGGCCCGAAAGAAACCCGCGCGCGCCAAGGCGCGACCACCGAACCCCGTGGGGATGACCGATGCTGATCCTGACCTGCCCCTATTGCGGCATCGCCGCCGATGAAACCGAACTGGCGCCGGGCGGCGAAGCGCATCTGGTGCGCCACGGCCCCGGATCGGACGAGGCCGATTTCGAAGCCTACCTGTTCAGCCGCGCCAACCCGATGGGGGTGCATTTCGAACGCTGGCGTCACGCGATGGGCTGCGGAAAATGGTTTCTGGCGGCGCGCGACACGGTGACGCTCGAGGTTTACGGCACCTATCCAGCGCAGGTAAAGAAGCCGCCACAAGACATTGTGCAGGCAATAAAAAACAAGAAA
>JAJRUE010000108.1 GCA_024277955.1 Alphaproteobacteria bacterium
AGCGGTAGTTCTGTTCCAGCCGCACCACATGGGCGCCGGGAAAATCCTTTTCAAACCGCAGGATATTGCCCACCTCGGCCCCGCGCCAGCCATAGATCGACTGGTCGTCGTCGCCCACGCAGCAGATGTTCTTGTGCCCCGCCGCCAGCAGCCGCAGCCACAGGTATTGGGCGACGTTGGTATCCTGGTATTCGTCCACCAGGATATAGCGGAACCAGCGCTGGTATTGCGCCAGGATATCGTCGTGGCGCTGCAATATGGTGACCACATGCAGCAGCAGGTCGCCGAAATCGGCGGCGTTCAGGGTTGCCAGCCGGTCCTGATATTGCGCGTAAAGCAGATGCGCGGCGTTGTTGAAGGCGGCGGTTTCGCCGGCGGGCAGCTTTTCCGGCGTCCAGGCGCGGTTCTTCCAGCCGTCGATGACATGGGCCAGCTGGCGCGCCGGCCAGCGCTTTTCGTCGATGCCGGCGGCCTGGATCAGCTGTTTCAGCAGGCGGATCTGGTCGTCGGTGTCGAGGATGGTGAAATTGCTTTTCAGCCCCACCAGTTCGGCGTGCCGGCGCAGCATCCTGACGCAGATCGCGTGGAAGGTGCCCAGCCAGGGCATGCCCTCGACGGTCTGGCCCAAGAGCGCGCCGACGCGGTCCTTCATCTCGCGCGCGGCCTTGTTGGTGAAGGTCACCGCCAGGATTTCGTTGGGCCGCGCGCGGCCGGTGTTCAGCAGATGCGCGATGCGCGTGGTCAGCGCCTTGGTCTTGCCGGTGCCCGCGCCCGCCAGCATCAGCACCGGCCCGTCGAGATGTTCGACCGCCTCGCGCTGGGCCGGGTTCAGCGCGTCCAGATAGGGCGCGCCGCGCGCCGCCGCGCCCCGGGCCATCGCCCGGGCCGAAAGCGAGGACGCGGCCTCGAAGGCTTCGTTTTCGTCAAAACTGCTCATGGAGCGGACCATAAGGCCATCGCCGGCAAAGGAAAAGAGTGTTCGCATAATGTTCACACCGGGTTTCGCGGCCTTTTGCCGGGTTTCGCGGGCCGGGGTTCACGTTTTTTTCAGACCTGCGCGCCAGAATGAATGCGGGGTGGAAAAGGAAAAGGGGAACGTCTTGACGACGCGCGACAGAATAATGGGTGCCCTGTGCACCAGGTTTGGCTGCTTTTCACGGTTCATACTGGCCGCAGGGCTGGTGTTTGCCTTTGCGATCGCCGCGGTGGTCGCCCTGCCCGGCCCGATCGCCGGAAAACTGCTGCAGGACGACATGATCGCGCGCGCGCGCATCTGGGAAACCGGGTTGAAGAACGTGCTGACCGACGGGCACCGGACCTTTGTGGATGGCACCCTGGCGCCAACCGACGAGTTTGCGCTCAAACTCTTCTTGGACAGTTCCGACATCTACCGGCTGAAAATGTTCGACGCGGCCGGCCGGGTCTTCTATTCGTCGCGCCCCGGCGAGATCGGCAGCGTCACCAACAAACCCTATTTCCGCGATGTGGTCGCCACGGGCCGGTTCTACTTCAAGCAGGACCTCAAGAATGCCAGCGAAATCGACGGGTTGGCGGCGGGCGCAGGCGGCGGCGAAGAACGTCTGGTCGCCGAGATTTACGTGCCGGTGATGGTCGACGGGCAGTTCGCCGGGGCGGTGGAATTCTACCGCGACATCACCGAGATTTACGGTCTGTTCCAGCAGCGGGTGAAAATGGCGCTCGGCGCGCTGGCGGCGGCCGGGGTGGTGCTGAGCCTCGGGGCGGTCGGCGCGATCCTGTTTGCCGGCCAGCGGCGGCTGAAACACATGCGCGACCGCGCCGAAAAGGAACAAAGGCTGATGGCCGAACAGGTGCGGCTGACGCGCGAGGTGCGGCTGCTGTCCGAGCTGAACGAATGGCTGCAGTCCTCGCGCTCGCTGGAAGAGCTGTTCGACATGGTCAGCGCCTTCATGTCGCGGCTGCTGGTGGATTGCGCCGGCTCGATCTACGTCTATTCCAATTCGCGCGACGTGCTGGACGGCGCCTGCAGCTGGAACGGCGGCGAGCTGCACGACCACATCCGCCCGGAAAGCTGCTGGGGTCTGCGGCGCGGGCGCACCTATGCCTTTGGCACCAGCGAGATCGATTTCGTCTGCGAACATGTGGATGGCGAGGTGCATCAGGGCCAGCCCTATTTCTGTTTTCCGGTGCTGGCGCATGGCGAAACCGTGGGGCTGATGCACCTGATGCCGATCCACGGGATCAGCGACGAAGCGTTCCAGAACATGCGCCGCCTGGCGCAGATGTGCGCCGAACAGATTTCGCTGGCGATCGCCAATGTGCGGATGCGCGACCAGCTGCATCACCAGTCGGTGCGCGACCCGCTGACCGGTCTGTTCAACCGCCGCTATTTCCTGGAAACCCTGCGCAAGCACCTTGAGGGGGCGAAATCCCGGCACGAAGCGCTGTCGATCCTGTCCATCGACGTGGACCATTTCAAGAAATTCAACGACAACCACGGTCACGATGCCGGCGACATGGTGCTGCGCGCGGTCGGCTCGACCCTGGAACACCAGTGCGACGGCGACGAAACCCCGTGCCGGTTCGGTGGCGAGGAATTCGTGGTGATGCTGCCGGGCACCGACGCCGCCGCCGCCGCCCAGCGCGCCGAAGCGATCCGCGCGGCTGTGGAAAGATCTCGGTGCGCTACGGCGAAAAGACCCTGCCGCGGATCACGATTTCCACCGGGATGGCCGCCTACCCGGCGCATGGCGCGATGCCGCAGGATCTGCTCAAGGCCGCCGACAATGCGCTGTATGACGCCAAGGCGAACGGGCGCAATCAGGTCTGTGTGGCCGGCGGCGAAGGCGCGCCGGCCCAGGCCCCGGTGATCGCGGCGATCAAGCCGGCGGCGGTGCCCGCACAAAAACCCGCGAAAAAGCCCCGCCCCGCAGCCAAGGGCTGATCCGGACGGGTCGCGCGCGCCGCGAGGCCGTTTCCGCACGGCTGTTGTCGCAAGGTCGTTGTCGCAACCGCCCTTTGGGCGCGCCGCATACCGGGGCGCGCGGCGCGCGGGGGTGTCGAACGAACGGGTTTGCTTGGAAAACACGAAACTGCTCCGCCCCCGGTGACCTTGCGAAGACCGAGGCTCTGGCTGACACTGGGGCCAGGCGCCCGGCCGGGACGCAACGACCCCGACCTCGCCGGCCAAACACGGAGCGACAACCATGACCCGCCGCCCAAAGTCAACGATCACGGCCACGATCGCCGCCACAATCCCGGCCGCGGTTTCTCACGCCGCTTTGCGGGCGTTGCTGGCGGCGATGATCCTGGCTGCCGCGCCGATGGCGCGCGCCCACGGTTTCTACGTCACGCTGGTGGTGCCCATCGGCACCTCATTTGAGGCGCAAAACGCGCTGCTTCTGGCCTCAGGCGAACAGGACCGGCACGACGCCGAGGAAAGCGACGGCCACCTGGGCGGGCTGGATGTCTACTTTACCCTGATTGCGGAAAACTACCTGACCCTGCCGCCCCGCCCGATCGTCATGGAGAGCGAACCGGACATCATCGTCATCCTCGCCGACGCGCTGCGCGGACGCGGCATGCAGGGCATGCTTGACGACGCCGGCCCGGTGATCCTCAAGCTTCCCGCCATCACGCCCGAGGATCAGCGCATTCTTTCGGGCGGGTCGCGCCCCGGGATGGACGCCTTTGCGCCGCGCTACCAGGCGCATTACCGGCGCGCGCCTAGCCCGGTGGCGACGCTCGCCTATATTGCCGCGCGCCGGATCGACGCCGCCGTGCGCCAACTTGGCGGGGTCGACGATCGGGCGGCGCTGGCGGCCCTGCTGGGCGGCGGTTGAGACAGGCTTTGCCTTTTGCGCCGGGGTTTGGTTGATTGGCCCCGGCAGCCGACGCCGGGCGCACGACCAGGCGACCGACCGACCCGAAACCGGGCCGATGCCCCGAACCAACCCTTCGTGAACGGAAAAAACCTTATCATGTCTGCAGTTGCAAAATTTCTGGCGGCGGCGGCAGCGGTGCTGGCGCTCGCGTTTGGCGGCGCCGCCCTTGCCCGCTCCGACCGGTATTCCCCGAAAAACGACGACGCGGTCGCCTTGCTGCGGGATGGGAAGATCGCCGAGGCCTTGCAGATACTCGAGCCCCTGGCCGAAGCGGGCGATGCGCGCGCCCTGTCGAACCTGGCCATCGTCTACGATCGCGGCTACGGGGTCGCGCCCGATGCGCAAAAGGCGCTGCGCCTGACCCGGCTGTCCGCCCAGCAGGGCTTTGCCCCGGCGATGTTCGACCTGGCGGTGAACTACCTGCAGGGCAACGCCACCCCGGTGGACACCGACGCGGCCTTGCTCTGGCTGCGGCGCGCGGTCGACCAGGGCTATGACCCGGCGCAATACACGCTGGGGCTGCTTTACCGCTCGGGGCGCGGGGTCGAACAGGATGACGCCGCCGCCTTTGCGCTGTTTTCGGCGGCGGCGCGCCAGGGCAACCGGCGGGCGCAGTTCCAGCTGATCGGCGCCTACCGGGACGGGGCCGGCACCGCGCGCGATGCACAGCTGTCCTACATGTGGGCCTGGATCGCGGCGCAAAACGGCGAACAGCGCGCGGTCGAGAGCCTGGCGCACCACGCCGCCGGCCTGTCCCCCCAGGCCGTGGCCGAGGCCGAACGCCGGGGCCGGCGCTGCATCGACAGCGGCTATGCGGATTGTGGTTGAACGCGGCGCGGCCTGCCCCGGCGTTCGGACCGGGCGGAAACGGGACGGGCGGTGGCGGGACGGGCGGTGGCGGGACGGGCATTTCGAGTGGCGGCGCGCTGGCGGCTGGGCTAATCAGGCGGCATGGATCTTGACCGCCGCTTCCCCGCGATAAGCGACCTGGCCGCCCGCGCGCGGCGCCGGATCCCGCATTTCGTGTGGGAGTTTCTGGACAGCGGCACCGGCGGCGAAAACACCCTGCGGCGCAACCGCGAGAAATTGGACGAGATCCGGCTGGCCCAGCCGGTGCTGCTGGGCGAGGTCGCGCCCGATCTGGAAACCGCGTTTCTGGGCCAGCGCTGGTCGGTGCCCTTCGGGATTGCGCCGGTGGGCATGTCGGGGCTGGTCTGGCCGGATGCCGAACGGCTGCTGGCGCGGCTTGCGCGGGCACAAGACCTGCCCTACTGCCTGTCCACCGTGGCCGCGCAGCCCCCGGAAACGGTGGGCCCCCTGACCGGCGGGCGCGGCTGGTTCCAGCTGTATCCGCCGCGCGACGCACGTATCCGCGCCGACATGCTGGCGCGCGTCGGGGCGAGCGGCTTCGACACGCTGGTGCTGACCGTGGATGTGCCGGTGGCCAGCCGGCGCGAACGCCAGACCCGGGGCGGGCTGACCCAGCCGCCGAAGCTCACCCCGCGCCTGGCCTGGCAGGTCGCCGCCTGCCCTGCCTGGGCCCTTGGCATGGCGCGCCACGGGATGCCGCGCATGCGGCTGATCGACAGCTATGCCGACACCCGCACGGCGCTGCCCTCGACGGCGCATGCGGGCTATCTGCTGCGCACCGCGCCGGACTGGGACTACCTGGACGAGCTGCGCCGCGAATGGCCGGGCAAGCTGATCGTCAAGGGGGTCTTGCGCGGCGAAGATGCGCGCCGCCTGCGCGAGGCCGGGGTGGATGCGGTCTGGGTCTCGAACCACGCCGGGCGGCAGTTCGACGCGGCGCCGGCGAGCATCGAGGCGCTGCCGGCGGTGCGCGCCGCGGTGGGGCCGGAGTTTCCGCTGATCGCCGACAGCGGCATCTGCGGCGGGCTGGACATCCTGCGCGCGATCGCGCTGGGGGCGGATTTCGTGATGCTGGGGCGGGCCTGGCTTTATGGGCTGGGCGCGTTGGGCGCGCGCGGCGCGGCGCATGTGGCCGATATCCTGCGCGCCGACATGATCGCCAACATGGGGCAGATGGCGCTTGGCCGTCCGGCCGAGGTGCGCGACCGGCGGCTGTAGCCGCCCCGGGCCGCGCGCGCCATGGCGGCCAGGTGCGGCGGTGCAAGGTTTTTGCAAAAACCTTGCAAGGCGCTTGCAAGCGCCTTGGCGCCCGGCGGCAGGCGGCGCGCGCAACCCCGGCGACGCTGCGTAACTTCGCCCGTTTACTGCAGTGCAGAAAATTCGTAAAAGCGCCGCAACCGCCCCAAGGAGCACCGCATGCCAGAGTTCAAGAAAATCCTCATCGCCAACCGCGGGGAAATCGCCATCCGGGTGATGCGCGCCGCCAACGAACTGGGCAAGCGCACGGTCGCGGTCTACGCCGAAGAGGACAAGCTCTCCCTGCATCGCTTCAAGGCCGACGAAGCCTACCGGATCGGCAAGGGTCTTGGCCCCGTCGCCGCCTATCTCAGCATCGAGGAAATCATCCGCGTGGCGCGCGACTGCGGCGCCGATGCGATCCATCCGGGCTACGGGCTGCTCAGCGAAAACCCTGATTTCGTGGATGCCTGCGCCGCCGCCGGCATCGCCTTTATCGGGCCGCGCGCCGAAACCATGCGCGCGCTTGGCGACAAGGCCAGCGCCAGGCGGGTGGCGCTCAAAGCAGGGGTGCCGGTGATCCCCGCGACCGAGGTTCTGGGCGACGACATGGACGAGATCGCGCGCCAGGCCGAAAAGGTCGGCTATCCGCTTATGCTCAAGGCCAGCTGGGGCGGCGGCGGGCGCGGCATGCGGCCGATCATGGGCCCGGACGAGTTGGCCGAAAAGGTGCTCGAGGGCCGGCGCGAGGCCGAGGCCGCCTTTGGCAACGGCGAGGGCTATCTGGAAAAGATGATCCAGCGCGCCCGCCACGTCGAGGTGCAGATCCTGGGCGACAGCCAGGGCGAGATCTACCATTTGTGGGAACGCGACTGTTCGGTGCAGCGGCGCAACCAGAAGGTCGTCGAACGCGCCCCCGCCCCCTACCTCACGCAAGCGCAGCGCGACCGGATCTGCGAGCTGGGCAAGCGCATCTGCCAGCATGTGAACTACCAGTGCGCCGGCACGGTCGAGTTCCTGATGGACATGGACACCGACGAATTCTACTTCATCGAGGTGAACCCCCGCGTGCAGGTGGAACACACCGTCACCGAAGAGGTCACCGGCATCGACATCGTCGCCGCCCAGATCCTGATCACCGAGGGCAAGACCCTGGCCGAGGCCACCGGCGCCGCCAGCCAGGCCGATGTCACGCTGTCGGGCCACGCGCTGCAGTGCCGCATCACCACCGAGGATCCGACCAACAACTTCATCCCCGACTATGGCCGCATCACCGCCTATCGCGGCGCCACCGGCATGGGCATCCGGCTGGACGGCGGCACCGCCTATTCGGGCGCCGTGATCACCCGCTACTACGACAGCCTGCTGGAAAAGGTCACCGCCTGGGCCCAGACCCCCGAAGCCGCCATTCACCGGATGGACCGGGCGCTGCGCGAATTCCGCATCCGCGGGGTCAGCACCAATATCGCCTTTGTCGAGAACCTGCTGAAGCACCCGACCTTCCTGGCCAACGAATACACCACCAAGTTCATCGACGAGACGCCCGAGCTGTTCCGCTTCAAGAAGCGCCGCGACCGGGCGACCAAGATCCTGACCTACCTGGCCGACATCACCATCAACGGCCACCCGGAAACCGAAGGCCGCCCCCGCCCGCCGGCGCAGGCGCGCGAACCGCGCGTGCCGGCCCTGCGCGCCGATCTGCCGCCGCCGGGCACGCGCCAGATCCTGGACGCCGAGGGGCCGCAGGCGGTGGCCGACTGGATGGCGGCGCAAAAGCGCCTGCTGATCACCGACACCACCATGCGCGACGGCCACCAGTCGCTGCTGGCGACGCGGATGCGCTCGATCGACTTGATCAAGGCGGCGCCGGCCTACTCGGCCAACCTGCCGCAGCTGTTCAGCGTCGAATGCTGGGGCGGCGCGACCTTTGACGTGGCCTACCGCTTTCTGCAGGAATGCCCCTGGCAGCGGCTGCGCGACATCCGCGCCGCCATGCCCAACCTGATGACGCAGATGCTGCTGCGCGCCTCGAACGGGGTGGGCTATACCAACTATCCCGACAACGTGGTGCAGGCCTTTGTCAGACAGGCGGCGGCTTCGGGGGTGGACGTGTTCCGGGTGTTCGACAGCCTCAACTGGGTCGAGAACATGCGCGTGGCGATGGATGCGGTGCTGGAGGCCGGCAAGGTCTGCGAGGGCACGATCTGCTATACCGGCGACATTTTCGACCCCGACCGGTCGAAATACGATCTGAAATACTATGTCGGCATGGGCCAGGAACTGTTCGCCGCCGGCGCTCATGTGCTGGGGCTGAAGGACATGGCCGGGCTGTTGAAACCGGCGCAGGCGCGCGCGCTGATCAAGGCGCTGAAAGAAGACGTGGGCCTGCCGATCCATTTCCACACCCACGACACGTCGGGGATTGCCGGGGCCACGGTGCTGGCGGCGGCGGATGCCGGCGTGGATGCGGTGGACGCGGCGATGGACGCGCTGTCAGGGGGCACCAGCCAGCCCTGCCTTGGCTCGATCGTCGAAGCCCTGCGCTTTACCGAACGCGACACCGGGCTGGACGTGGCCGCGATCCGCGAGCTTTCGAACTACTGGGAAGCGGTGCGCGCGCAATATGCCGCCTTCGAAAGCGGGATCGAAGCGCCGGCGAGCGAGGTCTGGCTGCACGAGATGCCCGGCGGCCAGTTCACCAATCTCAAGGCGCAGGCGCGCAGTCTCGGGCTGGAGGATCGCTGGCACGAGGTGGCGCAGGCCTATGCCGACGCCAACGCCATGTTCGGCGATATCGTCAAGGTGACGCCCAGCTCCAAGGTGGTGGGCGACATGGCGCTGATGATGGTGTCGCAGGGCCTGACGCGCGCCGATGTGGAAGACCCCGACAAGGAAGTCGCCTTTCCCGACAGCGTGATCGACATGCTGCGCGGCAACCTTGGCCAGCCGCCGGGGGGATGGCCCGAGGCGATCGTGAAAAAGGTGCTGAAGGACGAAAAGCCGTCGACCGAGCGGCCGGGCAAGCATCTTGAGCCGGTGGACCTCGAGGCGACCCGCGCCGAGGTCAGCGCGCAGCTCAACGGGTTCGCGATCGATGACGAGGATCTGAACGGCTATCTGATGTATCCCAAGGTGTTCCTGGACTACATGGGCCGGCACCGCAAATACGGGCCGGTGCGCACCCTGCCGACGCGCAATTTCTTTTACGGCATGGAGGTGGGCGAGGAAATCAGCGCCGAGATCGACCCCGGCAAGACCCTGGAAATCCGCTGCCAGGCGATCGGTGAAACCAACGAGGAAGGCGAGGCCAAGGTATTCTTTGAACTGAACGGCCAGCCGCGCATCATCCGCGTCGCAAACCGCAAGGTCAAGGCGGCCACCGAAAAGCGGCCCAAGGCCGACCCGGCCAACCCGGGCCATGTGGGCGCGCCAATGCCCGGGGTGGTGGCGACGGTTTGCGTGAGTGCGGGGCAGAAGGTGGCGCAGGGCGATATGCTGCTGACCATCGAGGCGATGAAGATGGAAACCGGCATTCACGCCGAGGCTGACGGGGTGGTCAAGGCGGTGCATGTGGCGCCGGGCGCCCAGATCGACGCCAAGGATCTGCTGGTGGAACTGGACAGCTGAGGCGTTG
>JAJRUE010000109.1 GCA_024277955.1 Alphaproteobacteria bacterium
CGAAACCGCCGCCAGGTTCAAGAGCATCGCGAACGGCACCACCAGCGTGCTTTCGGGCACGTTATGGCCGTGGATGTGAAACACAGGGTTGTTCAACCGCGCCGCCGTATCCTGCGTCGCATAGGCGCGCAGCTGCTGGTGATATTCGTCCACCGCCTTGGGGATCACGTCGAAATACATCCGCTTGGCGGTCTGCGGCTTTTGATACATGAAGTAGGACAGGCTTTCGGAACTGGCGTATTTCAGCCAGTCGTCAATTGCGATCCCGTTGCCCGAGGATTTGGAAATCTTCTGCCCGTTCTCGTCCAGAAACAGCTCATAGGTGAACTGCTCGGGCGGGCGGGCGCCCAGCACCCGGCAGATCTTGGAATAGATCTGCGCGGTGGTACCATGTTCCTTGCCGAACATCTCGAAATCCACCCCCAGCGCCGCCCAGCGGGCGCCGAAATCCGGCTTCCACTGGAATTTCACCCGCCCGCCGGTGACCGGCAGCGTGACCTCGGTGCCGTCCTCATCATCGAACGTGATCGTGCCCTCGGCGGCGTTCACCGCTTTCATCGGCACATACAGAACCCGCCCGGTGCTGGGCGAGATCGGCAGGAACGGGCTGTAGGTGGCGCGGCGCTCCTCGCGCAGCGTCGGCAGCATGACCGCCATCAGCTCGTCATACTTCTCCACCGCCAGCAACAGCGTTTCATCGAACGCCCCAGACTTGTAGAACTCGGTGGCCGAGCGGAATTCATACTCGAAACCGAAGGTGTCCAGAAACCGCCGCAGCATCGCGTTGTTATGCGCGCCAAAGCTTTCGTGATCGCCGAACGGGTCGGGCACCGCCGACAAGGGGCGCTGCAGATGTTCGGCCAGCATATCGCGGTTGGGCACGTTGCCGGGCACCTTGCGCAACCCGTCCATGTCGTCGGAAAAACAGATCAGCTTGGTGGGAATGTCCGACAGAACCTCGAAGGCGCGGCGCACCATGGTGGTGCGCGCCACCTCGCCGAAGGTACCGATATGCGGCAGCCCGCTGGGGCCATAGCCGGTCTCGAACAGCACATAGCCCTTTTCCGGCGGTGCCTTGGCATAGCGTTTGACCAGCTTGCGCGCTTCCTGAAACGGCCAGGCCTTGGACTTCATCGCAAGCTCACGCAGATCGGACATGGTTCAAACCTTCGAATTCGGCCGGTATCTTGCCCGGCAAGGCCCTCTCCCTATTGCCGCGCGCCCGGCGCGTCAATATTCTGTCGGCCCGGCCTCATGCAAAGGATTCTTTCGCAATGGAAATTGCCCACCCGCTGACCCCCGAAGACTGCCTGATCGCCGTGATGGTGGCGATCTCGGCGTCCGACGAAAACATCCGCACGTCGGAACTCGTCACCATCGAGGCCATCGTCAACCACCTGCCGGTTTTTGCAGGCTATGACGCGGACCGGCTCAAGCTGGTGTCGCAAACCGTTTTCGACCTGTTCGCGGTGGAAGACGGGCTGGACGCGCTCTTTGGGCTGATCCGGGAAAACCTGCCGGAAAAGCTGAACGAAACGGCGTATGCGCTGGCCTGCGACGTGGCCGCCGCCGACGGCACCCTGCGCGAAGAAGAACTGCGCCTGCTCGAAGAAATGCGCTACGAGCTGAAGATCGACCGCCTGCACGCCGCCGCCATCGAACGCGGCGCGCGCGCCCGCCACATGACGCTGTAACCACCCCCAAGCCCCAAGGTTTTTGCAAAAACCTTGGGGCAAGGCGCTTACAAGCGCCTTGCCCGCGCCCGGCACCAGCGTTGCCCCCGGCCCCCAACCCATCGGTCTTGACCCTAACCGTAGATCTCGGCCCAGCGGTTCAACAGCGCCCATTGCATCCGGTGCGCGCGCCGGTTCCAGCCACGCGCCCCCGGCGGGCGTTCCCGGTCGGCGCGCCGGATCAGCCGACGGCGCGCCATGTCCGCCGAAAACATCGCAAAAACCAGGGTCCGCCCGCTGCCGCCGCTGCCTGCGCCGCCGGTATCCAGAAACCCCGCCAGACCACTGACGAAATTCAGTGTCCCGGTCTTGGCGCGCAGCCCGTAGGGGCTGTCGGGCGCCAGGTTGCCGTCGGAATCGCGCATCTTCATCGGCTTGAGGATCGACGCCAGCGTGCTGTCCGGCCCGGTGCGCAACAGCGCCGCGACCATGTCGGATGGGGCCAGCCGCGACCGGTCGCTCAGCCCGGAATGGTCCACCAGCCGCGGCTTGCGCAGCCCCATCTCGCGCCTGAGCCAGTCCGACATCTCGGCCGCCGACCCCGACAGGTCGCGCACCCGCCGGCCGCGGGCGATCGTCGCGCTCAGCCCGGTCACCTCGGCGGTCAGGTTCACCGAATGCAGCAGCATTTTTTCCAGAATCAGCCGCAGCGGAGCGCTTTCCCGGCGCACCAGCACCGCGCCGCGCACCGTGCCGCTGATCGCCACCGCCGCCGGCAGCACCAGGCCTTGGGCGCGGGCCAACGTCTGAAACACCTCGCCGGCATACAGCGCCGGGTGGCGCACCGGCAGCCAGCGGCTACCGCCCTTGCCCAGCGCCGCCTTGGCGACGGTCCAGTTTTCCTGCCCGCCGCTGGCGGAAAACGTGTAGACGGGTGAACGCCGGTCGACGATCTGCATCCGCGCCAGCGCCACCTCGGGGCGGTATTTGGCGGTGCGCGCATCCATCGTCACGTTCCAGCCCGCGCCTGCGCGTTTCCACTCGAAATGCACCCGGTTCAGGTTCAGGTTCAGCCCCGACACCGCCGGGTTGTAGCCCAGATGATCCGGCTGGTCCGCATCGATGCGCGCGATCTGCGGCAACGGCCCGCTGCTGACCACGAACCGCCCCGCGACCTCGCGCACGCCCGCCGCCTTGAGCCGGGCCGCCATTTCGGCCAGCGCCGTGGTGTCCAGCAACGGATCGCCGCCCCCCACCAGCACCAGATCGCCCTCGATGCGCCCCGACACCAGCGGCCCCGTGGCCACCAGCCGGGTGACAAAGCGATGCGTCGGGCCCAGCGCGTCCAGCGCATATTGCGCGGTCAGCGCCTTGGCGACGCTCGCCGGCGGCCGGGCCAGCAACGGGTTGTGCGATTCCAGAACCTGCCCGGTCGCGGCATCGGCCACGACATAGCCCATCTTGCCGCCCAGCCTGGCCTTGGCGATGGTCTCTTGCGCGCCGGGCACCCCGGTAACCGCCAGGACGCGGGCGCGCGCCAGCGGCCGCAAGGACCGTTCCGGAGCGCCTGCGAGAACGCCCTGACCGGCGCTTGCCAGCACCCCTCCTGCCAATACCGCGCGGCGCGATATCGTGCCGCTTTTCCTGCCCTTCATGGCAACCGTGTTACCCGCGACGGCGCGCCGCGCGCAACCCCGTCCACCCCGGCCAGCCGGGATTTGCGCAGCCTGTGCCACCGATGCCGCGCCACCGGCCCGCCACGCACCCAAGCCAAGCACCCGGCGCCCGGCTCAGCCCGTCCGCGGCCAGCCGCCGCCTTCACGAATGCGGCTCGACGACACGTCGCGCATCGGCAGGTTGACGAAACACCAGGCCGGCGGGTCGGAACGCGCCAGCAAGGCGGCTTCGCGGCCCCGCAGCCGGTAGCGTTCATAGCGCACCGCCGCCGGCGACAGCCGCGCCGAGATCCTGTCCCCCGGCCGCGCCAGCACGCCCACGGGCACGTTTTCCATGATCCACTGCCAGTCCTGCCAGCGGTGGAAACTGGCCAGATTGTCGGCCCCCATCAGCCAGACGAACCGCACCCGCGGATGCCGCCCCATCAACGCCCTGAGCGTGCGCGCGGTGTATTTCGTGCCGATACGCGCCTCGAAATCGGAGATCTTGACGCGCGGGTGCTGCATCACCTCGCGCGCCGCCGCCATGCGCGTGGCCAGCGGCGCCGGGCCATGCGCCTTGAGCGGGTTGCCCGGGCTCACCAGCCACCAGACCTGGTCCAGCCGGAACCGCTTGAGCGCCTCGAGCGTGATATGCACATGCCCCGCATGGGCCGGATCGAACGACCCGCCCAACAGGCCCACCGCCTGCCCCGCCCGTGCCAATGGCAATCCGTCCACCGCGCGCCTCCCGGCCCCAAACCTCCCCTTTGAACGGCGGCGCAGGCGGCAAGTCAATCCCCGCCGGCCGATCCCCGCCTGTCCGCCGCCCGTGCGCCCCCACCGATCCCCGCCTTGATCCAACCCGCGTTTCGGGCCACCTTCACCCCAAAGGGGGCGCCGATGACCAAATTCGATTCCGACGAAGCCGCGAAAGTCCACCAGCAGCTGCACCACGCCCTGCCCAGCGATCCGGCGCTGCGCGTCAAGGCGCTGGAAAGCCTGGTGGTGGAACGCGGCATGGTGGCGCCCGAAACCCTCGACACCTGGGTCGAGGCCTATTCCGAACACATCGGCCCCAAGCGCGGGGCCGAAATGGTGGCGCGCAGCTGGCTGGATGCGGATTTCCGCGCCCGCCTGCTGCGCGACACCGCGGCCGTGGCCGAAGAGCTGGGCTTTCAGGGCCACGCCTCGGCCCACCTCAAGGCGGTGGAAAACAGCGCCACCGTGCACAACGTCGTGGTCTGCACGCTGTGTTCCTGCTACCCGTTTTCGATCCTGGGCATGTCGCCAAGCTGGTACAAGAGCGCCGCCTACCGGTCGCGCATCGTGCGCGAACCGCGCAAGGTGCTGGCCGAATTCGGCGTCGAGCTGCCCGAAGATGTCGCCGTGCGGGTCTGGGATTCGACCGCGGAACTGCGCTACCTGGTGGTGCCCCAACGCCCCGCCGGCACCGAAGGCTGGGGCCTCGAACAGCTCACCGCGCTGGTCAGCCGCAACGCGATGATCGGCACCGAACGCGATCTTTCGCGCCGCGTTCAGGGGGCGGGCTGATGGACACGATCCACGATCTTGGCGGCATGCAGGGCTTTGGGGCGGTGGATGTGCGCGAAACCGAGGAACCCTTCCACCACACCTGGGAAGCGCGCATGTGGGCGATCGCGCGCAACGCCCGCCCGCCGGACTGGACCATCGACTGGTGGCGGCACATGCGCGAACGCATCGACCCGGTGGACTACCTGACGCGGCCCTATTTCGACAGCTGGATGCAAACCTTTGCCTGCGGCTACATCACCTCGGGCCTGTTCACGCTGGACGAAATCGCCTCTGGCCACACCGACGAAAAACACCCGCCGCCACCCGGCGAAACCCTTTCCCAGATACTCGAACGCGCCCGCGCCGAGGCCCTCAGCTTTGAAGCCGCCGCGCCGGCGCCGCCCCGTTTCGCCCCCGGTGACCGGGTGCGCGCCATCGCCAACCCGCCGCTGGGGCGTGACCACCACACCCGCCTGCCGCGCTACGTGCGCGCGCGTCTCGGCACGATCCACGCCCACTGGGGCAGCCACGTCTTTGCCGACCTGGCCGCGCGCGGCACCCACCAAGGCCAGCACATCTATTCGGTGCGCTTCGAGGCGTGCGAACTTTGGGGTGGTGACGCGGATGCGCGCGACGCCGTCCACCTCGATTTGTGGGAGAGCTACCTTGAACCCGCCTGACCCCCTTGCCCCTCTTGCCGGCGATACCGGCCCGGTTTTCGACGAACCCTGGCACGCCCAGGTGCTGGCGCTTGCCGACGCGATGGTGCAGGCCGGCCATTTCAGCGCCAGCGACTGGGCCGAGGCATTGGGCGCCGCCCGCAGCGCCGCCGAAACGCGCGGCGATCCCGACACCGTCGAAACCTACTACCTGTGCGCGGTGGAAGCGTTGGAAGGGTTGGTGGCGGGCAACACGGCAATCTCGGGCGACGCGCTGAGGGACCGCAAGGACGCCTGGGCGCGCGCCTACCTGGCCACGCCGCACGGCAAACCGGTCAAGCTGGAGGCGGGCGGCTGACAGGGATTGCGCCGCGGGCTGCGCCCGCGTCGCGATGCCTCCGGCGGGGATATTTTCGGACAGAAGAAGCCGAAGGGGGCTATTCGCGCGAAGATGCCGCCCACAGGTTCACCACCGCTTCGTCCAGCGCGTAAACGTCGATCTCGGCCAGTTCTTCGTCGCTGAAGTCAAGATTCTTCACCGCGCCCGCGCAATCCACCACCTGTTCGGGCCGCGACGCCCCGATCAGCGCGCTGGTGATCCCGCCGCCGCGCAGCACCCAGGCGATCGCCATCTGCGCCAGCGTCTGCCCCCGCCGCGCGGCGATGTCGTTGAGCGACCGGATCTTGTCGATGGTGTCCTCGTTCAGCAGATCGGGGCTCAGCGACTTGCCCTGCGCCGCCCGGCTGTCCTGCGGGATGCCGCCCAGGTATTTCTTCGTCAGCATCCCCTGCGCCAGCGGTGTGAACGCTATCGACCCGATCCCCAGTTCGGCCAGCGTATCCTTCAGCCCGTCACGCTCGACCCAGCGGTTCAGCATGTTGTAGCTGGGCTGGTGGATCAGACAGGGCGTGCCGAGGTCGTTCAGGATCGCCACCGCTTGGCGCGTGCGTTTCGAGTTGTAGGATGAAATCCCCGCATAAAGCGCCCGCCCCGAGCGCACGATGTAATCCAGCGCCCCCATGGTTTCCTCAAGCGGCGTGTCGGGATCGAACCGGTGCGAATAGAAGATATCCACATAGTCCAGCCCCATCCGCTTCAGCGACGCATCGCAGGACGCCACCAGGTATTTCCGGCTGCCCCATTCGCCATAGGGCCCCGGCCACATGTCATAGCCCGCCTTTGAGGAAATGATCAGCTCATCACGGTAGGGCGCGAAATCGGTGCGCAGGATTTCCCCGAAGGCGGTTTCGGCCGCGCCGGGAGGGGGCCCGTAGTTGTTGGCCAGGTCGAAATGGGTGATCCCGTGGTCAAAGGCCGTCCGGCAGATCGCGCGCTTGGTCTCATGGGGCGTATCCTCGCCGAAATTGTGCCACAGCCCCAGCGACACCGCCGGCAGCTGCACCCCAGAGCGGCCGCAGCGCCGGTAGACCATCCGTTCATAACGATCCTCGGCGGCGCGATAGGGAACGGGGAATTTTTTGGGCGGGCGGACGGGTGTGGTCATGGCATTCTCCTGGCTGGCTCGCCGCCATGTTGCGCCAACGCGCCCCGGCTCACAAGCCTTGCGTCGGGTCTTGCGGGCGGGGCCGGTAGCCACGGCCCATATAGAACTGATAGTGCGTCAGGACGACACCAAAGCGGACAACCGCCAGATCCGACAATTTTTCGATAGTTGCAAATCGATCCTCGATTTCCGGCCCCATCGGGTGCCAGTCCGACGTCAGGATCAATGCATCCTCGCCGGCGCGGCGAGGCTCGTCGAACCACAGTGTGAACTGGCTCACGCGAGACGAGATGACCTCGGTATCGGTATCGCCGGTCCAGAACGCCAGGATGGACCCTTCGCGGTAATCGGACGCAGCCGTGAACTGCGCGCCGGTTTCGCGCCGCAGCCCATCAACCCGGGCCGCGATTTCGGGCCAACCGAACATGATCGCGGATTCATGGTCGGCCTCTGCGAACAGGGCGGCCAGCGGCAGGACCGTGTAGTTGAAGACAAAGAGCGTGCAAATCACAACCCCGTAAACCATGTGCGCCGCCGCCTGCCACACATGCCGAAATCCGGCCGCCGCCGCCGGCAGGGCAGCTACCAGCCCGACAATGGACCAATAGGGCAGAACATAGGTAAAGGCGCTCAGCCCCGCGAAAAACGCCAGCATCGCGATCAGCACGGCAATCGACATCCGCCGCCAGTTGCGCAACTGGACGGGTTCGTCCTGTGCCGGTCGCAGCGCTCGAACCATGGCCACCGCCAGAAACGGCGACAACAACAGGACCACCGACAATGACAGCAGCGCGATGCGCAGGCCTGTTTCCCAGACATCCGCGCCGCCGCCCACGCGGTCGTGCAGATTGTATTGAAACGACACACCGCCATTGGAATAGTTCCACCAGAACACCGGCGTCAGCATGGCCAGGCACGCCACCCCTCCAAGATACAGGTGGGGCGACCGAACCAGCGGGCGCAAATCGCGAAACCAGAGGATAGCCAGGAATACCCCGATGGCGAAAACCACCGCATTGTACTTGGTCAATCCCGCAAGACCGATCAGCACCGCGGCGCCATACAACGCCCACAGATCGACCCGCCCGGACCGCGCCAGCCGGTCGAACAGCCGGTGGACCGCAACGGATGCGAGCGCAAGCAAAGCAATCAACAGGTGATCGTTGAACGCGATCGCGGCGAACAGGAACACAAACGGGCTAGCCCAGATGATCGGCACGCCGCGCCAAACCTGGCTTCGGCCGACCTTTCCCTCGACATGGCGCGCGTAGCCGACAAGCACCGCGGTGAACACCCCCGACGACAGCAGCGGCGGCAATCGAAGCGCAAAACGCCCCGCCCCGGTCAGCGCGGTGACGGCTGCCTGAAACCACGCCTGTAGCGGCGGGTGGTCATAGTAGGAAAAATCCGGTTTCTGCCCCCAGAGCCAGTAATACGCCTCGTCCGGCAAGGGGCTGGCCTGGAACATGAATACCAGCCGCAGCGCCACCAGGATCAGGATCGCCCCCAGCGCCAGCCAGGCCGGCAGATCGCCCAGATCGGCGCCATCGGCTGTGCGGCGGCGTTTCACCGGCACACCAGGGCTGGCCAGCGATGAAAAGGTCCGGCGAAAAAAGCCCGGAAAAAATCCAAATGTCGTGTCATATGATCTACCAGAACAGAAACGGATCAATGAAATCGGCGCCAAGACCGGCACAGGGGCATTATTGCCCTTTCCCGCCGCCTTGGATAGACCGATCCGAAACGCGCACCAAAAGGAAACGACCATGGCCAGCTACCAGTACGTCTATCACATGGACGGCGTCTCCAAGACCTACCCCGGCGGCAAGAAGCTGTTCGAAAACATCCGGCTTTCCTTCCTGCCCGGCGTGAAAATCGGCGTCGTCGGCGTCAACGGCGCCGGCAAGTCGACGCTGCTGCGCATCATGGCCGGGATCGACAAGGACTTTTCCGGCGAAGCCTGGGCCGCCGAGGGCGCGCGCGTCGGCTACCTGCCGCAGGAACCCCAGCTGGACCCCGATATCAACGTGCGCGCCAACGTGATGGAGGGGGTGCGCGCCAAAAAGGACATCCTCGACCGCTACAACGAACTGGCGATGAACTATTCCGACGAAACTGCCGAGGAAATGGCCGCGCTTCAGGACCAGATCGACGCCCAGAACCTGTGGGATCTGGACAGCCAGATCGACGTGGCGATGGAGGCGCTGCGCTGCCCC
>JAJRUE010000110.1 GCA_024277955.1 Alphaproteobacteria bacterium
CGCGCTCAGGGCGCGGGCAGGGCCGGCCCGCCCGCAGGACGAAAAGGGGAACAAGGTGGCCAGTTTCCAGAGCACCGAACTTGAACGCTACGCCCGCCACATCATGCTGCGCGAAATCGGCGGGCCGGGGCAGAAGAAACTGAAACAGGCGCGCGTGCTGGTGGTCGGCGCCGGCGGGCTCGGCGCGCCGGTGCTGCAATACCTGGCCGCCGCCGGGGTCGGTACCATCGGGGTGATCGACGACGACGTGGTGGACAATTCCAACCTGCAGCGCCAGGTGATCCACAAGGACGCCGCCATCGGCATGCCCAAGGTGTTTTCCGCCCAGCACGAGATGGAGGCCCAGAACCCCGCCGTCACCGTGCGCCCCTACAACCGCCGGCTAAGCGACGACATCGCCGCCGAGTTGTTCGCCGACTACGACCTGGTGCTGGACGGCAGCGACAATTTCGCCACCCGCTACCTGGTGAACCGAACCTGCGTGGCGCTGAAGAAACCGCTGATTGCGGCGGCGATCACCCAGTGGGAAGGTCAGATCAGCACCTATGACCCGGCCAGCGGCGCGCCGTGTTACCAGTGCATCTTCCCACAGACCCCGGCGCCAGGCCTAGCGCCCAGCTGCGCCGAAGCCGGTGTGGCCGGGCCGCTTCCCGGCGTGCTCGGGGCGATGATGGCGCTCGAAGCGGTCAAGGAAATCACCGGCGCGGGCGAGGGGCTGCGCGGCCGGATGCTGATCTACGACGGGTTGTGGGGGGAAAGCCGCTCGATGACGCTGCGCCCGGACCCGACCTGCGAGACCTGCGGCCAGGTCGCCCCGGCGCAGGACCAGTCATGACGCGGACCCTGATTCAGGGTTTGACATGGGCGCGCCCACTGCCCTTCTCCTTTTTCAAAATATCCCCGCCGGAGGCATCGGCGCGGGCGTCAGCCCGCGCCCGCGGCGACGCGGCAAAGCCGCGGCGCAACCCCTCGCGGTCCCCCGCCGCGCACCTGACTACCCCTTGCAAGCCCCGCCAATCCCTGCCTAAAGTCCTGAATGCAAATTTGAATTAGGGGGACTGTTCATGAAACTCATCGCCACTTTCGCAGCGCTTGCAACGGCCGGCTTCGCAACCTTTGCGACCGCCGCCGGCCTGCCCGACCTGGGCGGGCGCGAGGTCGTTGTCGTCACCGAAAACGCCTACCCGCCGCTGCAGTTCGTCGACCCGGCCAGCGGCAAGGCGATCGGCTGGGAATACGACGCCATGGCCGAGATAGCCAAGCGGCTGAACTTCACCGTGAAATATGAAAATATCAGCTGGGACGCGATGATCCCGGCGGTCAGCCAGAGCCAGTACGATATCGGCATGACCGGCATCACCATCCGCGATGACCGCAAGGAAAAGGTCGATTTTTCAGACCCCTACATGCGCTCTGAAATGGTGATGATGGTGCGCGGCGACGAAACCCGCTTTGACGACGCCAAAAGCTTTGCCGCCAACGACGACCTGCTGATGGCCGCCCAGCCGGGCACCACGCCGTTCTACGTGGGCGTCTACGACGTGCTCGACGGCAACGAGGCCAACCCCCGCATCAAACTGATGGAGACCTTCGGCGCCACGGTTCAGGCGCTCAAGACCGGCGATGTGGACATGGTGCTGACCGACGGGACCGCCGGCAACGGCTATGTCGAAGCGTCCAACGGCGGGCTCAAGATCGTGGGCGAGCCGCTGGGGACCGAAGATTTCGGCTTTATCTTCCCCAAGGGCTCGGATCTGGTGGCGCCGATCAATGCCGCGATCGCCGCGATGAAGGCCGACGGCACCCTGGATGCGCTGAACAAGAAGTGGTTCCTGGACTACAAGATGGGCGGCTGACTGCGGCCGGACAAGGGGGCGAGGGGGCTCTGCCCCCTCGCGCTCCCCCGGGATATTTTTGAAAAGAAGAGGGGCGGATCGGGTGCATTCGGCTGAACGGGCGCGCGGGCGATGAGCCGGCGACAGGGCGAAAAAGAGGACTTCCCCTGGTGGCTGTTGCTGGCTGGCACCATCGCCGCCTATCTGATGTATCGGGTGGTGGCGGACGATCTTTACGCCCGCATTCTGACCACGCTGTCCAAGGGCATCTTCATCACCGTTTTCGTGACCCTGGTGGCATTTGCGCTGGCGACCGCCATCGGGTTGCTGTTGGCCGTGGGGTCGCTGTCGCGCTTTCTGGTCTTCCGTCAGATCGCGCGGTTTTACATCGAGATCATCCGCGGCATCCCGATGATGGTGCTGCTGCTGTATGTGGCCTTCGTGCTGGCGCCGGCGATGGTGGCGGCCTGGAACTGGGCGGCGACCTCGCTCGGGTTCGAGCCGGCCCGCACCCGCGACTTTTCGCTGCTGTGGCGGGCGATCATCGCGCTGACCATCGGCTATTCCGCCTTCATCGCCGAGGTGTTCCGGGCCGGGCTGCAATCCATCGATCCGGGCCAGATCGAGGCGGCCAAGGCGCTGGGGCTGAACGGCTGGCACCGGTTCCGCCACATTGTCTTTCCGCAGGCCATCCGCACCATCATGCCGCCGCTGGGCAATGACTTTGTGGCGATGATCAAGGACAGCTCGCTGGTGTCGGTGCTGGGGGTTTACGACATCACCCAGGCGGGCAAGATCACGGCGGCGGGCAACTTCCGCTATTTCGAGACCTATAACGTGGTGGCGCTGATCTACCTGATCATGACCGTCGGCCTGTCGCTGCTGCTGCGCCGGCTGGAAGCGCGGATGCGGCGCAATGATCACGGCTAGGGCCAAGGCCTTTTGAAAGGCCTTGGCCAAGCGTTTTCCAAAACGCTTGGCCCTCAGCGCCCGGCGTCGCGCCCCGGGCGCCGCTCCAGCCGCGCCAGGCGGCGTTCCACCTCGCGCCGCTCCCAGTCGTCGCCGAATAGCCGGCGCTTGCCGAACACGTCCATGGCGTGAAAGACCAGCCCGATCCCCCAGCCGACAGCCGCCCAGAGGAACCACAGATAGCCCGGGCTGGTCATCAGGTTGAGCACCGCCAGAAAGCCGATGATCACCGCGTAGGACACCAGGTTCTGGTAGAACCGGCGTTCGCGGCGCACCTGCCGCCAGACCGTGCGCTCGTCCGCCGACAGCCCCGGCGGCGGGCGTTCGTCATCGTCCCAGCCGTCGCCGTGGTTCTTGCCGTCCTCGTCATACCAGTCGTCGTAGCGCCGCAGGTAGCGCACGTAGCGCAGCGCCGCGCGGTCTTCCTCGCTCAGCCCGGCGGAGCCCTGCGCCGCCTGCGCGCCCCCGGCCACCTGCGCCGGCTCTTCCATCTCTACCGGCCTGTCCTTGCGGGTCTCGTCGCTCATCACGGCATCCTTTCTCAGCTCGGGGATCGAGGTCTCGAACACCGCCGCCAGGCATTTCAGCGTCTCCAGGCTGGTCCGCCCGCCGTTCTCGATGCGCTGGATGGTGCGCACCGACACGCCGGAGATCCGCGCAAGGTCTTCCTGCGACCAGCCCCTGTCCTGCCTCAGCCTGCGTATGATCATCTTTCCCGATCCGTCCGTTGCGTCTGCATTTCTTCGCTTTCGATGCCGACAGATATTGACCCTGCCGACCAATTTGACCACGACAGGGGGCCGACACAAGCCCGCCACGGCCACGCAAGGGAACCGCCATGACCGACAATCCGCTGCTTTCCGGCTGGAAAACGCCGTTCGAACTGCCCCCCTTTGATCAGATCACCGACGATCATTTTGCCCCGGCCTTTGACGCAGCACTTGCCCGCGCCCGCGCCAATGTCGCCGTCATCGCCGAAAACCCGACCCCGCCCAGCTTTGCCAACACCATCGAGGCGCTGGAAACGGCGGATGCCGATCTGGACCGGGTGCTGGGTGTGTTCTTCAACCTCGCCGGCGCCGACAGTAACGAGCGCCGCCAGGAACTGCAGCGTGAATTCTCGCCGCGCCTGGCCGCCTACAGATCGGAAATCACCATGAACCGGGCGCTGTTCCGGCGCATCGAAACCCTCTGGCAACAGCGCGATGCGCTGGGACTCGGCGAAGAACAGGCGCGAGTGCTCTACCTGACCCGGCGCGGCTTCGTGCGGGCCGGGGCGCAGCTGCGCGGGACGCAGAGCGCGCGGCTGAAAGAGATCATGCAGCGCCTGTCGGTGCTCTCGACCCGCTTCGTGCAGAACCTGCTGGCCGATGAAGCCGTGTGGTTCATGGAACTGGGCGAGGCCGGGCTGGAAGGCCTGCCGGATTTCCTGGTCACCGCCGCGCGCGCCGCCGGGGCCGAAAAGGGGGCGGCGGGCCCGGTGATCACGCTTTCGCGCTCGCTGATCGTGCCGTTTCTGCAGTTTTCCCCCGACCGCGCCCTGCGCCAAAAGGCCTTTGCCGCCTGGACGGCGCGCGGGGCCGGGGGCGGCGACACCGACAACCGCGAGATCGCCGCCGAGATCCTGAAGCTGCGCGAGGAACGCGCCCGCCTGCTGGGCTACGAAAGCTTTGCCGCCTTCAAGCTGGAAACCGAAATGGCGAAAACCCCCGAGGCGGTGCGCAAGCTGCTGATGCAGGTCTGGCAGCCGGCCCGCGCGGCGGCCGAACGCGACGCCGAAGCGCTGCAGGCGATGATGCGCGCCGAGGGCGTCAACGCCGATCTGGCCCCCTGGGACTGGCGCTACTACGCCGAGAAACGCCGCCGCGCCGAACACGACCTGGACGAGGCCGAACTCAAGCCCCATTTCCAGCTCGACCAGATGATCGAAGCTGCCTTTGAAACGGCCAACCGCCTGTTCGGGCTGGAGTTTTCGCCGCTGGAGGTGCCGCTCTATCACCCCGACGCCCGGGCCTGGGAGGTCACCCGAAACGGGCGCCACATGGCGGTGTTCATCGCCGACTATTTCGCGCGCTCGTCGAAACGCTCGGGCGCCTGGTGCTCGGCCATGCGCTGCCAGCAGAAGCTTGCCGGTGACATCCGGCCCATCGTGGTGAACGTGTGCAACTTTGCCAAACCGGCCCCGGGCGCGCCGGCGCTGCTGTCGTTCGACGACGCGCGCACGCTGTTCCACGAGTTCGGCCACGCGCTGCACCAGATGCTGTCCGATGTCACCTATCCGTCGATCAGCGGCACCTCGGTTGCCCGCGATTTCGTGGAACTGCCCAGCCAGCTTTTCGAGCACTGGCTCGAGCAGCCCGACCTGCTGCGCCGCTACGCCACCCATACCGAAACCGGCGCGCCGATCCCCGACGCGCTGCTGGGGCGCCTGCTGGCGGCGCGCAGCTTCGACATGGGCTTTCAGAC
>JAJRUE010000111.1 GCA_024277955.1 Alphaproteobacteria bacterium
ACTTCATCCTCGGTGCTTGCACAAAAGTACTTCCCATTGAGTGAGGCTATGTCCTTCGGGCCGAACTCAATATTGTTGGTGCCCGCCTTCAATTCCGGCCCATACCAAACCGGTATCTGATGCCCCCACCACAACTGCCGCGAAATGCACCAGGGCTCGATATTCTCCATCCAGTGAAAGTAAACCTTTTCACCGCTTTGCGGCATGATCCTGATGCGCCCGTCACGCACCGCCTCGCGTGCCGGGCCGGCGAGTTTTTCGGCGTCCACATACCACTGGTCGGTCAGCATCGGCTCCATCACCACCTTGGAGCGGTCGCAGAACGGCTGCATGATCTTCTTGTCCTCGACCATGATCATCAGCCCCTCGGCGTCGATATCGGCAACCACGCGCTTGCGGGCCTCGAACCGGTCCAGCCCGCGGTATTCGTCGGGCACCAGGTTGATCGCGTCGATCTCGGCTTCGTCCCAGTCCGCCCCTTCGGCAATGGCGCGGGCGCGGGCGGCGGCATCGGCATAAGGCGCGCCGTCTTCGCGCATATGCGCCCGCGTGTCCATCAGGCGATAAAGCGGGATGCGGTTGCGCTTGGCAACGCCGTAGTCGTTGGCGTCATGGGCGCCGGTGATCTTGACCGCGCCCGAGCCGAAATCCGGGTCGGGGTAATCGTCGGTTATGATCGGGATCAGGCGTCGGTGTTCCTTGGGTCCAACCGGGATTTCGCAGAGTTTACCTACGATTGGTGCGTAACGTTCATCCGATGGATGAACCGCAACCGCGCCATCGCCCAGCATGGTTTCGGGCCGCGTGGTGGCGATCGAGATATAGTCGCGCTCTTCCTCCAGCACGATGTTCCCGTCCGCGTCGCGTTCGATATAGGTATAGGTTTCGCCCCCCGCCAGCGGGTATTTGAAATGCCACATGTGGCCGTCGACCTCGCGGTTCTCGACCTCGAGATCGGAAATCGCGGTTTCGAAATGCGGGTCCCAGTTGACCAGCCGCTTGCCGCGGTAGATCAGCCCCTTGTTGTAGAGATCGACAAAGACCCGGATCACCGCGTCGTGGAAATTCGGGGAATTTTCATGGCCCGTGCGCGGGTCGCCCGGCGCCCCGGCCATGGTGAAGGCGTTGCGCGACCAGTCGCAGGACGCCCCCAGCCGCTTCAGCTGGTTGATGATGGTGGAGCCGTATTTCCCCTTCCATTCCCAGACCTTGGCGACGAATTCCTCGCGGCTCAGATCGGTCCGGCGCAGGTTGCTTTCCTCGGCCAGCATCTTTTCCACCTGCAACTGGGTGGCGATGCCGGCGTGGTCCTGGCCGGGCTGCCAGAGCGTGTCGAAACCGCGCATCCGGTGCCAGCGCACCAGGATGTCCTGCAGCGTGTTGTTGAAGGCGTGCCCCATGTGCAGCGCGCCGGTGACATTGGGCGGCGGGATCATGATGCAGTAGCTTTCGTCGCGCGAGGCATTGGCCCCGGCCCGAAAGGCGCCGCGGTTTTCCCAGGCCTTGTAGATGCGCGCTTCGGCCTTGGCCGCGTCGAATGTCTTTTCCATGGGCATTTTCGGGCGATCCCGTCAGAAATTTCTGGTCCGGCATCATCTAGCGCTTGCGGGAGGCAAGGGGAAGGGGGCTTTGCGCCCCCTCTTGGCCTGCGGCCAATTCACCCCCGCAAGGTATTTTTGGCAAGAAGAAGGCGCAGGGGGTGTCAGATCGACCGGTCGAACTTGCGGCTGAGGTGGATCAGGCTTTCCGAGCCGCGCACGCCCTCGATGGCGCCGATGCGGTCGAGCACCGCGTCCAGCCGGTCGGTGGTGTCGGCGGCGAGGGTCAGGATCAGGTCGAAACGGCCGCTGGTGGTGTGGCAGCTTTCGATTTCGGGGATGGCGCGCAGGCGGGTGACCACGGCGGCGTTGGCGCGCGGCTCGATCTGCACCAGGGCTGTGGCGTGGATGCGCCGGGTTCGGGCGTTGTCGCCCAGGCGGATGGTGTAGCCGGCGATGGTGCCGTTGCGTTCGAGCCGTTCGATGCGCGCCTGCACGGTCGAGCGCGCCACCCCGAAGCGGCGCGCCAGTTGCGACACCGGGGCGCTGCTGTCGGCGGCCAGGGCGGCCAGGATGTCGCGGTCCAGTTGGTCCATGGGCGGGGGATTCCTGTTGGTGGAGATCGTCAGTATGGCATGTATTTCGTTAAAATAACGAAAAAATGAGGCATAACAACCAGAAAAACGGGTGAAATGGCCGCCCCGGTTGGCGAAACTTTGGGGGAGGGCAAGGCCCGGCGCCTGCAGCGGCGGCGCCGGGGAAAGGATGGAGGTCATTGATGCAGTTGACGAAACCGGTCTGGGACAGCCCGCAGGACCATCTGCGGGCCAATCTGCCCGATGAGCCGGGCGCGTATTTCGCGCCCTCGGTATTGCGGGACACCGCGCGGCGGTTCCGGGCCGGATTTGCGGGGCTGGTGACCTATGCGGTCAAGGCCAACCCCTCGCAAGCCGTGCTGGCCAATCTTTCGGGCTGCGGGATCGAGGCGTTCGACGTGGCTTCGCCCGCCGAAATGGCCCTGGTGCGCCGGGTCGCGCCGGGTGCGGTGCTGCACTACAACAACCCGGTGCGCAGCCCGGCCGAGATCGCGGCGGCGCGGGATTTCGGGGTGGCTTCTTACAGCGTGGATAGCCGGGGCGAGCTGGACAAGCTGGCCGCGCATCTGCCCGACCGGCGGGCCGAGGTTTCGGTTCGCTTCAAGCTGCCGGTCGACGGGGCGACCTATGATTTCGGCGAAAAATTCGGCGCCGCGCCGGAGCAGGCCGCGGGCCTGCTGCGCCGGGTCGCGGCGCTGGGGTTCGTGCCGGCGCTGGCCTTTCATCCGGGCACCCAGTGCCACGACGCGGCGGTGTGGCGCGCCTATATCGAGGCCGCCGCGTCGATCGCGAGCCAGGCCGGGGTGGCGGTGCCGCGGCTGAATGTCGGGGGTGGGTTCGCGTCGCACCGGCTGCGGGAGGAGCCGCCCGCCCACGGGCCGGTCTTTGCGGCGATCCGCGACAGCGCGCGGCGGGCCTTTGCGGCGGCGGGCGCGCGCCCACCGGCGCTGCTGTGCGAGCCGGGACGTGCGATGGTGGGCGACGCCTACGTGCTGGCGACGCGCGTCAAGGCGCTGCGCGATGGCGGGGCGGTATTTCTGAACGACGGGATCTATGGCGGGCTGGCCGAACACCCGGTGATCGGCCCCATCGACCGGGTGCAGGTGATCACCGCCGATGGCCGGGCGCTGGGCGGGAAAACCGTCGCGCGCGTGGTCTTCGGGCCGACCTGCGACAGCATCGACAAGCTGCC
>JAJRUE010000013.1 GCA_024277955.1 Alphaproteobacteria bacterium
GCGGTGCCCAATGGCCGCGTCGGCGACATGAGCTTTTCGCCGGTCAGCTACAATTCGCTGAACGTCAGCTACGGCGCGCACGACGTGCTTGGCCTGGGCGACCGCTTTTCGCTTGGCGTCGGGATGCCGCAAGCGGTGCAGTCGGGCTCGGCGCGTGTGACCCTGCCGGTCACCCTGTCGGACGGGTCGGTCGGGTTCGACACCATGGACATGCCGCTGGCCCCGAAAGGGCGGCAGGTCGATCTGACCATTGCCTACGGCATGCCGATTTCCGAAGGCGCCGAACTGGTGATGAGCGCGGTGCGCAGCCTGAACGCCGGCAACATCGCCGGCACCAACACCAGCGAAGCCGCCATCGGTCTGCGGTTCGAGTTCTGATCCCGCGCCCACCTGGCGCCGGGGCCGGCCGAGACCCCAAAAACAACCAACGCCCGGCGGTGAAACCTGCCGGGCGTTGCCGTTTGACCGGGGCTTGCCGCGGGGCGCGCGGATCAGCCGTGGTTCAGGCGGCCTTCCACTTGATCGAACAGCCCATCGAGGCGATCTGGTCGCGCGGGCCTTGGCCGGTTTCGGCGACCTGCTTCATCGCCTCATACAGGTCGCGGCGCACGTCCGCAGGCGCGGCCTGTTTGCGGCTTTCGTCCAGCCGGCCGCGATACTGCAGCTCGTCATCGGCGTTGAAGCCGAAGAAATCCGGCGTGCAGATCGCATCATAGGCGCGCGCGACCTCCTGGCTTTCGTCGTAGAGATAGGGAAAGGCAAACCCTTGTTCCGCCGCCATTTTCTGCATGTTTTCAAAGCTGTCCTGCGGATAGGCCGTCGCGTCGTTGGCGCTGATCGCGGCCACGCCGATGCCCAGATCCTGCAGGTCGCGCGCGTCGCGCACGATCCGGTCCATCACCGCCAGAACGTAGGGGCAATGGTTGCAGATGAACATGATCAGCGTGCCCTTGGGGCCGCGGATGTCGGCGAGGCAATAGCGCTTGCCGTCGGTGGCGGGCAGGGTGAAGTCGGGGGCTTTCCAGCCAAAGTCGCATACCGGGGGAATGGCGGCCATGTCGTCGCTCCTGTTGTCGCTCGGGGTCGGGGCATTTTTGCGCGCAAGACCCGGTTTGCGCAAGGCGGCGCGCGGTCGCGCCCCCGGCGCGGGCGTTTTGGCTGGCGTTCCGGCTGGCGTTCCGGCCTGCTCAGCCGGCGTCCCTGGGGGCGTCGCGTTCGAGCCGCGCCACCTCGGCGCGCAACTCGGCCAGCCGGGCGCGATAGTGTTCGGCGTCGCCATAATCGGCAAAGGCCGGGTAGCGCTGGTGGGTGGCAGCCAGGCGGCGGGCGTGCTTGATCGGGCACCAATAGGCCTCGGTGCGCGACGCGACCTCGCTCACCATCGCCAAAAGCCCGTTGGCATAGCCGCAATAGACGCAGTTCAGCTTTTCCAGCCCGTTCAGATAGGCCAGATGGTGACGGTCGATGGCGATGTAGTCGGCCCGGCGGACGCGCGCGATCCCGTAGGCCGGAAAACAGGTCAGTTGGTAGATGGCAACGAAAATATCCAGCAAAACCAAGGGGATGATCAGCGCGTAGATGAAGGGTGCCGTCAGCACCACCGGCCAGCTTGGATTTGAGATGTAGCGCAGCAGGCCGATGCGGAACTGCCGCTGGCGCTTGCGGATTTCACGCTCGAAAATGACCCGCCCCTTGCGGATGGTGTAGTCGAACCGGGCGCGCCGCGCCTCGAGCCGCTGTTCCAGTTGCCGCTGCAAGTCGCGGATTTTCTCCGAGATCTGTTCGATGGTATCGGCCATGTCATTCCCCGCTGTTGCCACGGCCAGCTTAGCCCAAGCGGCCGGCGCGGCAATCACCAATCCCGGCGGCTGGGCGCGCCTGACCTGGGGGGCGCCGGACCCGAGGCACGTTGGCTGATCCTAGTCGCGGACGCCCGCGAATTTTTCCTGCCACTCTTCGCGCTGCGCGTCCGTGATCTTGGCGAACAGAACCTCGGGCACCTCAAAGCCGTGGCCGGCGGGCAGGGCGCTCAGCGCCTGTTCCACGTCCCCCGGCCAGCCATCGTCGGTTGCGTGCATCGCCGCCAGCATCGACGCCGCCGCGCCGGGGATGAACGGGGCCGACAGGATGGCGTAAAGACGGATCAGGTTCAGCGACAGCCGGATGATCGCCGCCGCGCGGTCCGGATCTTCTTTGAACGCAACCCAGGGGGCCGCCGATTGCAGGTATTCGTTGCCTGCCACCCAGATGGCGCGCAATTCGCCCGAGGCCTTGCGGATTTCCATCGCGTCCATATGGGCTTCGTAGGTCCGGATGCGTTGCCCCAGGGCGCGTATCAGCGCCTGTTCCTGCTCGCCCCAGGCACCGCCCTCCGGCACCGCTTCGCCGAATTTCGCGCGGCAGAACTTGGTGACGCGCGACACGAAATTGCCCAGCACGTCGGCCAGATCCTTGTTCACCGAAGCCTGGAAGTTTTCCCAGGTAAACTCGCTATCCGAATTTTCCGGCGCGTGGCTCAGCAGCCACCAGCGCCAGTAGTCGGCGGGCAGGATGCTCAGCGCCTGGTCCATGAACACGCCGCGCCCCTGGGAGGTGGAAAACTGACCGCCGTCGTAGTTCAGGTAGTTGAAGCTCTTGATATAGTCGACCAGCTTCCAGGGTTCCCTCGATCCCATGATCGTCGCCGGGAAGGACAGGGTGTGAAACGGCACGTTGTCCTTGCCCATGAATTGCACATATCGAACATCCTCGGCGCCTTCATCGGTTCTCCACCAGCGTTTCCAGTCCTTATCCGACAATCCGTGGGAATCCGCCCATTCGTGGGTCGCGGCGATGTATTCGATGGGGGCGTCGAACCAGACGTAGAAGACCTTGCCCTCCATGCCCTCCCAGGGGGCGCCTTCGAACTGCGCCGGCACGCCCCAGTCCAGGTCGCGGGTGATGCCGCGGTCCTGCAGGCCGTCGCCGTCGTGCAGCCATTTCTTGGCGATCGAGGTGGTCAGCACCGGCCAGTCGGTCTTGCTGTCGATCCAGGCGTCCAGCTTGTCCTTCAACAGCGACTGGCGCAGATACAGGTGACGGGTTTCGCGCATCTCCAGATCGGTGGAGCCTGAAATGGCGCTGCGGGCATCGATCAGATCGGTGGGTTCGAGCTGCTTGGTGCAATTTTCGCACTGGTCGCCGCGCGCGCGCTCATAGCCGCAGTTGGGGCAGGTGCCTTCGATGTAGCGGTCGGGCAGAAAGCGGTCGTCGGCCACCGAATAGACCTGGGTTTCGCTCACCACCTCGATCAGGCCGTTTTCGCCAAGCCGGCGCGCGAAATGCTGGGTCAGCGCCCGGTTCTGCGCGCTGGAAGAGCGGCCGAAATGGTCGAACGACAGGCCGAAGCCGCGCGCGATGTCCGCCTGCACCTGGTGCATTTCGGCGCAATATTCGGCCACCGGCTTGCCGGCCTTGGCGGCGGCCAGCTCGGCCGGGGTGCCGTGTTCGTCGGTGGCGCAGACGAACATCACCTCGTGGCCGCGCGCGCGCTGATAGCGGGCGTAAAGGTCGGCGGGCAGCTGGCTGCCCACGAGATTGCCCAAGTGCTTGATCCCGTTGATGTAGGGGATCGCCGAAGTGATCAGGTATCGTGCCATTTCCAACCATTGCCTTTGTTGCCCGCCCCCTTTAGCGCATGGCGCAGCGCAGCGCTAGCGCCGGTGTCGGGACTTGTCGCGAAACCGCGAAAACAGGCGGCCGGTGATGAACGAGGTGCGCGGCGCATAAACATAGGCGGTCCGGTTTGCGCGCGTCGGGCGCCAGGCCATGCGCGCCAGGCCAAAGACGATCAGCACCGCATGCGCGAGCGAGATGAAATAGAACATCGCCGCCGGCCCCCAAAGCTCGATCAGCCCGGAGGTGACATAGGGGCTGGCAATCGCCCCCAGCGCGTAGAGAAAGATCAGTGCCGCCGACAGCTCTACCCGTTGCGAGGCGTCGGCATAGTCATGGGCATGGGCCGCGGCGACGGAAAAAATCGGAAAGGTGGCGGCGCCGAACACTGTGGCTGCGGCCATCACTGCCACCGGCCCGCTGCCCGACAGCGCCACCGTCAGCGCGCTGGCGCAGATGGCGAAGGCCGAGAACCAGATCAACACCCAGCGCCGGTCGAACTTGTCCGCCAGCCAGCCGGCCGGGTATTGCGCCAGCGCCCCGCCGGCGACGAAGGCGGCCAGGAACAGCGCGATCCTGTCGGTGGTCAACCCGACCTCGACCCCGTAGATCGGCCCGACCATGCGAAAGGCCGCGGTGGTCAGCCCCGCCACCACCACCCCGGCGGCGGCCAGTGGCGACATCTGCCAGGCCATAGCCGGCCTCAGACGCGGCGCATCGCCGGTGACCGGCGGGGTGACGCGGGTCAGCGTCAGCGGCACCAGCGCGGCGGTGGTCAGGATCGCCAGCAGCGTGTAGGACAGGTAGCTTGCCGGCTCGAGCACCCCGATCAGCAGCTGCGCCCCCAGCGATCCGCTGATATCCACGCCGCGGTAAACCCCCATGGCGCGGCCGCGCGTTTCATTGGTGACCTTGGCCTGCAGCCAGGCCTCGATCACCGTGTAACAGCCCGCGACGCTGATCCCGGACATGACCCGGAACAGCGCCCAGGCGCCGGCGTTTACAAAGACCACATGGCCCAGGATGCCGATGGCGCCCGCGGCGACAAAGGCGGAAAACGCCCGGGCATGACCGACCGACCCAAGCAGGCGCGGCGCCCACCAGCAGCCGATGAAGAACCCGAGGAAATGGGCCGACCCCAGCAGTCCGACCTCGGCGCGCGAAAACCCGTTCCTGAGCCCGGAAATCGCGTCGAGCGGTCCCAGTCCGCCGGCGCCAAGTTGCAGCAGCACCACCGAAAAGAACAGGGCCGTGAAGGAAATGATCAACCGCATGATGTCCGCCCATTTTGGCCAGAATGGCGCGCCGGGTGTGCCGCGCAATCCCGGGGACGACAGGGCGGTGTCGGTTTTGGCGCCTGTCGGGCGCGCGTTGCAGCCCGTGCGGATTGCGGGCCCCGGCGGATTACCGGCCGCGGCGGATTACGGGGATATTACTTTGCCGCGCCGTGCCGGGCGCCTATCCTGGGCCCGTCATGGCCTGGATCGCACATCTCGCAGCCCGCCATTGGCGCGGCGAATTTCCTGTCCTGAGCGGCGTGATCTTTCTGCTTTTCGGGCTGCATGTGCTGGCGTTTCGCGCCGCCAGCCTTGTGCCCGCCGACCGGCTGGTGGTGCTTGCCGGGCTGGCGGTGGCGCTGACCGGCCTGCTGGTCTGGCAGGTGGTCGGGGTGTTTCGCGCGATCGACCGGCTGATCTGGCACGGCGGTGCGCCGGGCTGGGTTTTCGCGGGCTACCTGGCGATCGCGGTGGTGCTGGTTTCGGCGTCTTATCAACTGGTTGACCTGGGTCTGCCGGCGCGCTCGGCGCCGCGCCTGGCGCCTGAGTCGCTGGATGCGGCGGGGGTAAGCGCGCTCGGCGACACGATCCTGCTTGAGGGCGAGATCACCCTTGCCGGCTATGCCGCCCTCGAACGGCTGCTGCAGCGGCGCGCCGGGCTGCGCCGGGTAGAGATGCGTTCGCAAGGGGGCAATATCCCGGCGGCGCGCGGCATGGCGCGGCTGATCGAGACCGCCGGGCTGGACACCCGGGCCGCGGGCGACTGTTTTTCCGCCTGCACGCTGGTGTTCATGGCCGGGGCGCGGCGGTCGATGGCGCCGGGCGCGGCGCTGGGGTTTCACGGCTACCGGCTGATCGGGGACGAATACCTGGGCCGCGGCGGCTATCTGGACCTGGGCGAGGAAGAAGCCAGGGACCGGGCCTTTTTTCGCCGGCGCGGGGTGGCGCGCGATTTCGTGGCGAAGGTGCACCGGACAGGGTCGGACCGGATCTGGCGGCCGGGGCGCGAGCTGTTGCGCGCGGCGGGCGTTCTGACCGAGTGAGCCGGGGGCTTTGCGCGGGGCGGTCCGCCGGGGTCAGCCCGTTGGCGGGGGTGTCGGGGGCTCTGCCGTCATCTCTGCCGGGGCCAGGCGCAGGCCGGTTTTGCCCGGCACCACGCGCCAGGTTTTCACCGGGGCGGTGCGCGCGCGCAGGCGCGTCAGCCGCCAGCCCGATGTTCGCGCGTCATGCGCGGCGTCCATCCGCCAGCGGCTTTCGACCCCCTGCGCGCCGCCATCCCCGGGGGTCAGCAGCAGCCCCAGCGGCGCCAGTGCGCCTTCGCGGGCGCCGGTTTCGGCGGCCAGGTGCAGCCGACGCACCGGGGTCAGGCCCGGGGGTGCCGGGATATCGGCCACCACCAGGGCGACCCGACCGCTGCGCAGGATCTCTTCGGCGCACCACAGCAGGTCTTCGGGGCGCGTCGGGGTCACGAAGGTGAAGCGCCCGGGGTTGGCGAACGCCAGCATGGCTTCGGGGTTCAGCCGTTCCGGGCGCCAGCCGGGCGCGATCCAGAACACCGGCCCCGCCAGGCTGCCGGCGGCGGCCATCGCCAGCGTGCGCCGGGCGTTGCCGCAAAATTCGTGCACCCGGGCGCGCGCCAGCGACAGCTCGCCAAGAAAGCGGTGATCGCGGTCGGGGCGATGGCGGCGGCGGCCAAGGCTTGCGGCAAGGGCCAGGGCAGGGGCCGAGGCCGGCGGCGGCGCGGGGCGCGGCGCGGAGGGCGGCGCAGGAGGGCGCGCGGGGACAGGCGGGACGGTCATGGCCTCAGCTTAATATGTTCGCGGTTCGTTCTCAAGCCTGCAGATCAGCCGGGCGGCGCATTTGCGGGCTTGTCAGCGCGCGCGGGAAACCGCAGTCTGCACGCCGCAGGAAACCATGAGGAAAGCGCGACGATGCAATATCACAACCTGGGCAGCAGCGATCTGAACGTGTCCAAACTCTGCCTGGGCACCATGACCTGGGGAATGAAGACCGACCCCGCCGACGCCCATGCCCAGCTCGACATGGCGCTGGCGGCGGGGGTGAACCTGATCGACACGGCCGAACTTTACCCGACCTATCCGATCACCGCCGAAACCGTTGGCCGGACCGAAGAGATCATCGGTGACTGGATCGCGCGCAGCGGGCGGCGCGGCGACATCGTGCTGGCCACCAAGGTGACCGGCGCCGGCCAGCCCAAGGTGCGCGACGGCGCGCCGGTCACCGCAGAGGTGATCCGCGAGGCGGTCGAAGGGTCGCTGCAGCGGCTGAAAACCGATGTGATCGACCTGTATCAGCTGCATTGGCCGAACCGGGGATCCTACCATTTCCGGCAATACTGGGACTATGACGCCAGCAAGCAGGACCGCGACACGGTGCGCGACGACATGCTGGACATCCTGCAGGAAATGCAGCGCCAGGTGGCGGCGGGCAGGGTGCGCCATTTCGGCCTGTCGAACGAAAGCGCCTGGGGCACCGCCACCTGGCTGCACCTGGCCGAGACCCACGGCCTGCCCCGGGTGGTGTCGATCCAGAACGAATATTCGCTGCTGTGCCGGATTTTCGACACCGATCTGGCGGAACTGGCGCATCAGGAAAACGTCGGGCTTTTGGCCTATACGCCGCTGGCTTCGGGGCTGCTGACCGGCAAATACGCCCCCGAGGTGACGCCGGAAGGGTCGCGCCGGTCGGTGGCTTCGGATCTGGGCGGGCGGGTGACCGACCGGGTCTGGCCGGCGATCGAGGCCTATCACGCCGTGGCGCGGCGTCACGGGCTGGACCCGGTGCAGATGGCCATCGCCTGGGCGCGGGGGCGGCCGTTCATGGGCTCGGTCATTGTCGGGGCGAGCAGCGCCGAGCAGCTCGAACGCATCCTTGGGGCCGCCGACCTTGAGCTGAGCGACGAGGTTCTGGGCGAGATTTCCAAGGCGCACAAGGCGCATCCGATGCCGTTCTAGGTCACATACCCATTCATCCTGCACCCCTGGCGACGCGGCCCCCGGCCTGCCCCTGCCCGGCGGCCCCGCCGGGCAGCGCCCGACCGCCCCCACGGGCGGGCGCTTCGCTTCCGCCCGCGGCCGGGCACGGCCCTATGTTGTGGGGACGATGAGAACCGATCACGCGCGGGACGCTTTAGGGGCCACCCCTGCCCGGCGGCCCCGCCGGGCAGCGCCCGACCGCCCCAATGGGCGCGGCACTTCTCGCCCGCCCTCGGGCCGGGCGCTGCCCTGCGTTGCAGGGATGATGGAAGCCGATCACGCACGGCCCGCTTCGGGGGCTGCCCTCGTTTCAAGGCGCCACGTGAGAAGATCAAAAAGATTGCCGCCCTGGGCACGCCGCGTGTTGCCGGTAAGATAAAGCCCTAAACTTCGTCAAGCAATCGCTTGATAACACCCGGAAAATCCCTGTCCGAGACCTCGGATTCCCGCACCAGCCAGTCGAAGTGCCGCACAAAGCCCTGCACCTTGGGGCTGTCGCGAAAGGCCAGGTAGTCGTGGCCCAGGTAAAGCACCGCCAGCTGCGGGCCGAACACCGTGATCGGCGCCGACCAGACCCGGCGCGCGTCATAGAGAAACAGCCGCAGGCTGGGGAACAGCTGGTCGTTCAGCGCCAGGAACCGTTCCAGCTGTTCGCGGCGAATGCCGGCGGGCAGGCCTTCGTAATAGCCTTCGGCATGGGCAAAGGCGCGCATCTCGTGCAGCGGCATGGCGATTTCATAATCCGAGCGGTTGGCCCGCATCCAGTTCAGCCGGTCGCGGGTGGCGCCGATCGCCTGTTCGGCGCTGCGCCCCAGATGCGGCGTGTATTCCCAGGCCAGCATGTCGTGGGTTTTCAGCATGTCCGGCAGCGAGGCCGGCACATGGCGGATCTTGTAGCCGGACGCTTCCCGGTGCCAGTCGAAGATCTGTTCGTCGATCAGCGCGCGCGGCGCCTTGGTGACCGAAAGCGAGGCGGCCAGGATATCGGCGGTGCTTTCGGGCCGTTCGCTGAGCCCCAGCAGCCAGTCCGCCGACACCCCCAGCGCGCGGGCGCATTCGGCCACCAGCTGGGCGTTGGGCAATCGCGCGCCATCGTCGCGCAACAGCTGCGAAACCGTCGACCGGTCCACCCCGATCTGGCGGGCCAGCGCGCTTTGATTGCTGGCCCGGTCATGCATCGCCGAGGCCAGCCGTTGGCGGAACAGGGCGGCGCGGTCGCGTTTGTCAATAGAATCCATCATTAGGTGACTATTATCACAGCCGCAGAAAAATGTGAACCAAATCCAGAATTCCGCCGGGCCGAAAACCGGTTTAGCACCAACACACAGGCACTTGTTTTGGAAAAGGAAAATGGAAACCAGACGACGCACCCTGTTGAAGGCGCTGATCTGGAACCTGATCGGTCTCGCCAGCATGAGCATCGTGGGCTACGCGCTGAGCGGATCGCTGCGCCTGGGCGGCGGCATCGCGGTGGCGAACACCTTGCTGGGGCTGGTCTGCTACCTGATCTACGAACGCATCTGGACCCGCATCCGCTGGGGCCGGCATGTCTGAGCGCGCGCCCCTCGCGTCGCGCCGCGACGCGGCCCGAGCCGAATGGCCGACGCTGGCGCTGGTGGCGCTGTGCTACGCCGCCTGGGCGCTGGGCACGACCTGGGTGTCGGCGCTGTGGCTGCCGGCAGGTGTGGCGCTGACGACGCTGGCGATCGCACTGTTTTCATCGCTCCAGCACGAGGTGCTGCACGGTCACCCCTTGCCCAGCCGCCGCGCCAGCGAAGCGCTGGTGTTCCCGGCGCTGACGCTCTTTGTCCCCTACCTGCGGTTTCGCGACCAGCACCTGGCGCATCACCACGACGCGCGGCTGACCGATCCCTATGACGACCCGGAAAGCAACTATCTGGACCCGGCGGTCTGGGACCGGCTGGCGCGCCCGCTGCGCGCGGTTCTGGCCTTCAACAACACGCTTTTGGGCCGGCTGCTGATCGGTCCGCTGGTATCCGAGGTGACGTTCGTGCGCGGCGACTGGCGGGCGATCCGCGCCGGCGACCGGGCGGTTCTGGCCGGCTGGCTGTGGCATATCCCGGCGCTGGGGCTGATGGGCTGGTGGCTGGCCGCAGTGGCGGTCATGCCGGTCTGGGCCTATGTGCTGGCCGCCTACATGGGGTTTTCGGTCCTCAAGATCCGCACCTTTCTGGAACACCGCGCGGCCGAACGCGCCAGCGCCCGCACGGTGCTGATAGAAGACCGCGGCATCCTGGCTTTTCTGTTTCTGAACAACAACCTGCACGTGGTTCATCACATGCACCCCAAGGCCGCCTGGTATGATCTGCCGGGGTTGCTGGCGCGCAACCGTGACCGCTTCCTCGAACGCAACGGCGGTTACTACTACCGGTCCTACCGCGAAGTCTTTGCCCGCTACTTTCTGCGCGCCAAGGATCCGGTGGCGCATCCGCTCTGGCGCCGCGACCGGAGCCGTGGCACAACCGGGCGATGGAGGCCTGGATCCCGATAACGCTGGCCGCGGCCACGGCGCAGACCCTGCGTTTCATGCTGCAAAAGCACCTGAAGTCCACCCGGCTGTCCACCGCCGGGGCGACGTTTTCGCGCTTTGTCTATTCGGCGCCGCTGGTGGCGGTTCTGATCGGGGTCTACGCCCTGGCCAGCGGCCAGGCGCTGCCCCGCCCGCCGGGGGTTTTCTGGGTCTATGCGCTGGGCGGCGGGCTGTCGCAGATCCTGGCGACGCTCTGCGTGGTGGCGCTGTTCGGCGAACGCAATTTCGCGGTGGGCATAACGCTGAAGAAAACCGAGGTGCTGCAGGCGGCGCTGATCGGTTTCGTGGTGCTGGGCGAAGGCGTCAGCCCGGGCGCGGTGGCGGCGATCCTGACGGGCTTTGTCGCGGTGCTGCTGCTGTCGCGCGCGCCGGTGGTGGCGCCGGGCGCGCCGGGCGCGCGGCTGTTCAACCGGGCGATGGGTCTGGGGCTGGCCTCGGGGGTGCTGTTCGCCTTTTCGGCGGTCGGTTACCGGGGCGCGTCGCTGTCGCTGGGGGGCGGTGACGTGGTGCTGCGCGCCGGTCTGACGCTGGCGATCGTCACCGCCAGTCAGACGCTGGCGATGGGGGCGTGGCTGGCGTGGCGCGACCGGGCGCAGCTGCGCGCGGTGATCGCCGCCTGGCGGGTGGCCGGGCTGGTGGGCGTCACCTCGATGATCGGCAGTTTCTGCTGGTTTCTGGCCTTTACCTTGCAGATGGTAGCCTATGTCAAGGCGCTGGGGCAGGTGGAACTGGTGCTGAGCGTCGCGGCTTCGGTTCTGTTTTTCCGCGAACGCATCAGCGCGCGCGAACTGGCCGGGATCGCGCTGCTGCTGGTGTCGATCCTGGCGCTGGTGCTGGTGGTCTGAACGCCGGGGCAGGGTTCTGCCGCCGGCCAAAAGGTGCGACGGCGCAAGGTTTTTGCAAAAACCTTGCAAGGCGCTTGCAAGCGCCTTGCCCGGCGGTGCCGCCGGGTGGGATGGCCACACAAGGTTGGATTGGCTGGCGGGGGGCTCGCCCGCCGCCGGGGGCAGCCCAGGTCAGCCCAGGGGCTATGCGCCGCCAAGCCGTTCGAACAGGCTTTCTTCGTCGGAATTGTTGAAAAACGGCACCGATTCGGGTGGCGCAAGGTCGGGCAGGCGGGCGGTGACCTCGGCCAGGACCACTTCGGTGATGAAGGGCAGGTTGAAGCTGCGCGCATCCGCAAGCGGCACCCATTGCAGGTTCGAAAGCTCGTCGGAGGCGGCCGAGAAATCGTCCGGATCGCCGCAGATCGCCGCGGCATCGGCCAGGAAGAACCGCGCGTCGAACCGGCGCGGGCGGCCCGGCGGGGTGATCGCGCGAAACACGAAGCGCAGCGCGTCCGCCGCGGGCCGGTGGCCGGTGGCGGCGAAGCTGCGCCAATCCTCGGGCACCGGGCCGGGCCAGGCGCCGGGCGCGCCCAGGACCAGCCCGGCCTCTTCCCAAAGTTCGCGGATCGCGGCGGCGGCCAGCGCCCGGGGCGCCGCCCCGCCCGGCGCCGGGGCCGCGCCCAGCCGGTCGGCGCAAAGCCGCGCCAGCGGCCGGGCCAGCGGCACCTGACCATCGCCGGCATCCACCGCGCCACCTGGAAAGACGAACTTGTCGGGCATGAAGGCGGCGCGCGCCCCGCGCTGGCCCATCAGCACGCGGGGGTTGTCCCGCGGGTCGCGCAGCAGGATGATCGTCGCCGCATCGCGTATCGGTGTCTGGTTCACGTCGCGTTCCCTTTCGCCGCCGGGGCGTCAGTGGAACGCCTCGGCCTCGTCGCCAAAGCCGTGCATCCGTTTGGCCCACTGGATGCCGACGATCATGCCTTTCAGCCTGGGTAACAGATAAAGCGCCAGCGTCACGCAGCCAATGGCGAAAATCGTCGCCAGCACCAGCGGATCGGCGCGGAACTTGATGAAGGCCCACAGGATCGTCGGCGCCATCAGGTGACCGACGATCAGGATGGTCAGATAGGCCGGGCCATCGTCGGCGCGGTGGTGATACAGGTCTTCGCCGCACCCCGGGCATTCGTCGCGCACCTTCAGGTATCCCTTGAGCAACGGCCCCGAGCCGCAATTCGGGCAGCGCCGACGCCAGCCGCGCCACATCGACCTGCGCAGGTCGCGTTCGTTGGTGTCGAGTATTTCGTCTTGCATTGGCTTTCCCGGCTACATCTTGGGTCAATCTATGCGCCCGGCCCCTGGCGAAAAAGGGCACGCTTTGTCCTTGCGTCCCCATGTCGCAAAGGGGGCGGGGCCGGGAAACCAGGGCGTGTTGCATCGGACCGGTTACAATCTTGCCCCTAACGCAGGGCATGCGCTCGCCCGGGTGGGGGCGCATGCACCCGCCAGGGGGTGGGCGGGCGCATGCCGGGGCCGCTGCGCGCCCGGGCAGAGCGCGCGCCGGGACCGGACCGCAAAACGGGGCGGGGCCGGGCCTCCGGGAAAAAATCACCCCGCGGCGACGGAAAATGCGCCCCGGCGCGTTTCAACTGCAGACGACGCGAAATCGGTCGCGTCGCCAAGCAAGTTGGTAAGGAGTGGAGATGTTCAAAACAGACTGGACAGTGCGGATCGCCGCCGGAGGTTTCGCGATTGCGGTGCTGTTGCCCGCGGTGGCGATGGCGCAAGGGCCGGGCGGGCCCGGCAAGCGCGGCGCTTTCGGCGACCGGCCCTCGTTCGAAACGCTGGATGCCGATGGCGACGGCCAGATCACCGTGGCCGAATTCAAGGCGCTTGCGCAGGCGCGCTTTGACGCGCTCGACACCGATGGCAACGGCGTGATCAGCGAAGAGGAAATGATCGCCCGAGCGGCGGAAAAGGCGGCCGAAAAGGCGGCGCGGCGCTTTGCCCGCCTGCTTGAGTGGCGCGATGCCGACGGCGATGGCGCGCTCAGCGCGGTGGAACTGGCCGACGGGCGCGGTGAAAAGCTGTTCGCGCGCGCCGACCGCAACCGCGACGGGGTGATCAGCGCCGAGGAATACGCCGCGGCCATGGAAAAGGCCGCACAGCGCGGCAACCACGGGCGCCGCGGAGATGGCCGCGGTGGGCCGCGCGGGCACGGGCCCGCCGGTGACGGCGACCGTCAGGGCGGCTGAGGTGGGTCTGTTCGGGCGGGCGGCGGGGCCACACAGTCCCCCCTGCGGGCCGCGCGCGCGCCCGGTCAGCTTCGCACGCGGCAGCAATGCCGGAGCGAGACGAATTGAACGAGAGGGCAATACAGGATAGGCCGTTCGCGTGATGACCATGCCGTTTGATGCCCTCGCCTCGGTTCCCGACGAAGCGTTGCTGGTCGCGTTCGCCAACGGCGACCGCGGCGCGGCGCGGGTGCTGACAGAGCGGCTCGCGCCGCGGGTGTTCGGGTTTGCGATGCGGCTTCTGGCCAACCGGGCCGAGGCCGAAGACGTGGTGCAGGAAGCGATGTTGCGGCTGTGGAAAGTGGCGCCGGACTGGCGCCAGGGCGAAGCCAGGATCACCACCTGGCTGTATCGGGTGGTGTCGAACCTGTGCACCGACCGGCTGCGGGGCCGGCGCGGCGTCGGGCTGGACGCGATCGACGAGCCGGAAGACCCCGCGCCCTCGGCGCTTGCGGCCATGGCCGAGGCGCAACGGCGCGAGGCGCTCGAAGCGGCGCTTGCGCAGTTGCCGGACCGCCAGCGCCAGGCGGTGGTGCTGCGCCACGTGGAAGGGCTTTCGAACCCCGAGATCGCGACGATCATCGGGGTCAGTGTCGAGGCGGTGGAAAGCCTGACGGCACGGGGAAAACGGGCGTTGGCCGGGCTTTTGGCCAGCCGCCGCGAAGAACTGGGATACGAAGACGATGACTGATCGAAAAGACCGGGCGGAGATGTCCGATGAACGAATCGAGGCGCTGCTGGCGCAGATGGCGGATGATGCGCCGACGCCTTCGGTGGCGTTGATGGAACGTATCGTCGCCGATGCGCAGGACGTGGCCCAGGCGCGCGAGGCGCAGACGCGCGACCGGCAAGGCGCGCGCCAGGCCGGGGCCGGGCGCTCCGGGGTCGGGCAGGCTGGGGCTGGGCGCGCGGGTTTGGCGGGCTGGCTGGCCAACCTGCTGGCGCCGATCGGCGGCTGGCCGGCGGTGGCCGGTCTGGCGACCGCGACCGTCGCGGGGGTCTGGATCGGCTATGCCTCGGGCGATGGGCTGACCGGCCTGACCGGGCTGAACGGCGATGCGATTTCCGCCAGCGGCGGCGCCGAGCTGGGCGAATTCATGCTGAGTTACGACGATCTTCTCGGGGAAGGATAGACCATGACCGAAACCCCACAGACCGCCGGTGGCGGCGGCAATCCCCGCTGGGTGCGCGTGGCGCTGGTCGTTTCGCTGGGCGCCAACCTGCTGATCGTAGGCATGATCGCCGGGGCGATGATCCGCCATTCCGGCGAAGGCGGGGCTGCGCGCCCGGCGCGTCCGGCCGCCGAAATGACGCTGCGCGAACTGGGCTACGGGCCGTTCGGGCGGGCCTTGTCGCGCAGCGACCAGCGCAGCATTGCCGAGGCGCTCAAGGGGCGGGCCCGCGATCTCGAGATCAACCGGCGCGAATTCCGAACCCAGATGAAGGCCCTGCTGAACGCGCTGCGCGCGACCCCCTACCGGCCCGACGCGGTGCGCGAAATCATCGACCGCCAGCAGGCCCGGCTGATCGAGCGCCAGCAGATCGGCAAGGATCTGTTTCTCGAGCATCTCGAAAAGATGACCGATGCCGAGCGCAAGCGCTATGCCCGGCGGCTGGAAAAGGTGTTGCTGCGCGGCGCGCGCCGGTAGGGCGCGTCACGTTTTATCGGGTTTACGTCGCCAAGGTCGCGAGGCAGCCCGGGCATGCGCCCGCCCGCTCCGTCGCACCTTTGGTGCGCTTCAGCCCTGTCGCACCTTTGGTGCGCTTCAGCCCTGTCGCTCCTTTGGTGCGCTTCAGCCCCATCGCACCTTTGGTGCCGGCCTCTCTGAAAAACATCCCCTGGCGGGCCCCCGGCAAAGGGGGAGCAAGGGGCAGGACCGGCTCAGGCGGCGGCGCGGTTTTCGAACATCACCTGGTTGCGGCCGGTCGATTTGGCCCCCAGCAGCGCCTGGTCGGCGCGCGCCATCATCGCTTCGACGGGGGCCGAGCCATCGCCGTCGCGCCCGCAGATCGACACCCCGATCGAGGTGGTGACGACGATCGGATCGTTGCCCTCGCCCAGCGCGATCGGGCTGTCGCTGGTGACCCGGCGCAACCGCTCGGCGGCGATGCGCGCCGATCTGAGGTCGGTATCCGGCATCACCACCAGGAATTCTTCGCCGCCGATGCGCGCGATCAGATCGACGCTGCGCACGTTCGACCGCAGCCTGGCCGCGACCTCGCACAGCACCCGGTCGCCGGCGGCGTGGCCGTAGGTGTCGTTGATCCGCTTGAAACGGTCCAGATCCAGCACCATCACCGCGAACGGATGGCCGCAGCTGGCGGCGTTTTCGGCGACGCGCGCCAGGTGCGGCAGCGCGTAGCGGCGGTTGAACAGGCCGGTCAGAGGATCGGTCATCGCCAGGCGCAGCCCGTCGCGCAGCGTGTCGCGCAGCCGGTCCGCGTCCAGCTTGCGGCGCAACTGGCGCAACAGGCGGAACGCGACTTCGCTGCCCGGGGTTCCGGCGTCGATCACGTCGCTGGCGCCCATGTCCAGCGCGGTTATCCCGGCATCGGGGATCTGGCGGCGGTTGGTCACGACGATGGCGGCGTGGCGGGTCGCGTGGCGGCTGCGCAGTTCGGCCAGCAGGAACAGCCCGTCGGCGTCGCCTTCGATCTGGGCCGGCAGCACGATGACATCGGGCACCAGGCGGTCGGTGCCGATGGTTTCCAGCAGGTTTTCGTGTGAAATCCTGTGAATGTGGCACGGCGCCTGCTGGCGAAACGAATCCTGCCAAGAGGTATCGCCAGCGCCGCCACTTCCACCGCCACTTCCACCGCCGTGTTCGCCGCCACTGGCGCCCTCGACCACCACCACCTGCGCCGGCCGGCTGAAAGAGGCCGCCGGTTCCTGGAACCCCAGTTCAAGCGCTGTGCCCCGGCGCAGCAGCAGTTCCTGTTCGATGCTTTTCACCCGCAGGATATTGCGCACCCGCGCCAGCAGGCTGGCGCTGTCGAACGGCTTTTCCAGCACATCGAAGGCGCCCGCGTGCAGGGCCGCCAGCCGGTCGGCGGCGCTGAAGCCGGCGGCCACGATCAGCACCGGGATCGCCGCGGTTTCGGGATCGTCCATGAGATCCTGGCACAGGTCTATCGCGCGGTCGTTCTGGAAAGCGCCGTCGATGATCACCAGATCGGGCCGGTCCTGGCGCGCGCGTTGCAACAGCTCATCGCTGCTGGTCGCCTGGATCACGTCATAAGAGGCAGCCGATAGCTTGACCTTCAGAACGATCCGGTTGGTCGCCAGATCGTCGGCAATCAAAACGCGCCCGGCCATGAATCCTCTCAAATTTGAATCGTACTGTGCTGTTGTTGGCAAATTTTCGTTGAGATAAGTTAACAAAGTGTTTCCATTTTCGAGGAGGCGGGCATGGGCGAGCGGGAAAGCGCCGAAACACTGGCGCTCAGGGCCCTGGGCTGGCTGATCGGCGAAGAAGATCTCTTGCCGGTTTTTCTGGGCGCGACGGGAGCCGGGGAACGCGATCTGCGCGACCATGCGGCGGATCCCGAGTTCCTTGGGTCGGTGCTGGATTTCCTGTTGATGGACGATGCCTGGGTGGTGCGGTTCTGCGATGGGGTCGGTGTCGGCTATGATGCGCCGATGCGCGCGCGCGCCGCCTTGCCGGGGGGCGCGCAGGTGCACTGGACCTGAAGCCAGGTTCCCAACCTAGAGGTCCAGCTCGACCACCCCATCGGGCGCGGCGGCGCGCGACTGGCACAGGATCATCTGGCTTTCGCGGTCCTTTTTCGACAGCACGAAATCGCGGTGTTCGACCTCGCCAGACAGCACCGTGCATTTGCACACCCCGCACAGCCCGTCGGAACATTTCACATCCACATGCACGCCCGCCGCCAGCAGCGCCTCGGTGGGGGCCTGATCGGCGGGCACGGCGATGTCGCGCCCCGATCGCGCCAGGCGCAGCGTGAACGGGTGGTTTTCGTAGTCCGGCGTTTCGGGGACCGAGAAATATTCCAGATGGCGCGCGTCTTCGGGAAAACCGCCCGCCCGGGCGGCGGCGATCACCGACTGCATGTAGGCGTCGGGTCCGCAGGTATAGATATGCGCCCCGGCGCGGTATTTCAGCAGTGCCGGCAGGTCGGCCCGCGTGCCCTGATCGGAAAAATGCAGATGCACCCGATCGGCCCAGGGCACCGCCGCCAGATCGCCCAGAAAGGCGGCATCGGCCTTGCGCGAGGCTGAGTAATGCAGCGCAAAATCACGCCCCAGCGCGTGCAGCCGGTGGCCCATGGCGATCATCGGGGTGACGCCGATACCGCCGCCCATCAGGTAGGTAAAGGCCGCGTCCTCGACCAGCGGGAAGTGGTTGATCGGGTAGGAAATGAACACCCGCCGGCCTTCGTGGAATATCCGGTGCAGCAGTTTCGAGCCGCCGCGGCCGCCGTCTTCGCGCAGCACCGCGATCTGGTATTTCGACCGGTCCGCCGGGTCGCCCGACAGCGAATACTGGCGGAAGAATTCCGGCGCCACTACCACGTCGATATGGGCGCCCGCCGTGACCGGGGGCATCGGCGCGCCGTCGGGCAGGGAAAATTCGTATTTCGCCACCTTTTCGGTCATGTGTTCGACCCGCGACACCACCACCGGCAGCACCGGGGCGGCGGTCTTGTCGGCGGTATAGAGGTGTTCGGGCGGCAGGCCGCGGGCGCGCCGCGCGCGGTGTTCGTCGGCGCTGATCATGGCGCGGTAGGCCTCGATCCCGGCCTCTCTGTCCATCGGGAAGGGCCAGGGCCAGGGCGGCGGGGCCAGCGGCGCCGGGTAGACCGCCAGCGTCTGGTCCTCGTGGCGCAGCTTCAGCCGCTTTTGCAGCGCCCGCGCGTTCACCGGTGCGCGCGCCGGGCGGTAGGCGCCGTCATCCACCATCTCGATGTCCCACCACCATTTCTTGACCGGGTTGATTTCGCCGCGTCCGGCCAGATCGTCCAGCTTTGCCAATGCCCTGGCGGCAAAGGGCAGGTTCGAGGCGGCCCAGCGGAACGGCGCCTCGGCGAACAGCCCTTCGAGGTTCCAGGGGCAGGTCTTCATGCATCGCCCGCACATGGCGCCGCCTTCCTGCGACACCCGGTAGGTGGTGCATTTCTGGCTGTCGGATTTCCAGATCTCGTAGCCGTTGAACATCAGTTTCGGCCCCGCCGTGATCGCCCCCGAGGGGCATTCGCGGGCGCATTTGTTGCAGGCCTCGCAAAACGCCTGCAGGCCGAAATCGATCGGCTTGTCGTGGGTCATGGGCATGTCGGTGGTGATCACCCCGCTTTTCAGCCGCGGCCCCAGAAACGGGTTCAGGATCACCTCGCCGATGCGGCTGACCTCGCCCAGCCCCGCCAGCAGCAAAAGCGGCGGGTTCAGCACCTCGTCATCCATCACCGAATGCACCCGCGCCGAATGGCCCAGCCGGCGGATATGTTCCGCCAGCACGCCCCCCAGCAGCGAAAACCGCAGGTACGCGCGCATCGACTGGGCGCAGGCGATCCAGTCGTCGCCCGAGGCGCCCTCCATCGTCTCGTAGCCCTGGTCGATGATGATGGAAATGGCGTTTTTGTGATAGGGCTCAATGGGTTGGCCGGCGGCGTCATGGCTGTACCAGGCCCAGTCGGGGCAGGCGCTCAGCCCCACCGCGTCGCAGCCCAGGAAATAGGCGGCGGCCTTGATCGCGGCGGCATTGGCGGCCGGATCAGTGGTCGAGGGGTGGGGCTTGGCCGCCGCCTCGCCATCCTGCAGCAGGATGAAGGCCCCCAGCGTCGGGCGAAAGGCAAAGGCGGCGGCGGATTTGCGCACGTAGTTGCCGTTCTTCGAAGCCTCCTGCACCTTGGGCCCCAGGTCGCCAAAGAGCGCGCGGGCGAACATGTTGGCGCGCTTGGGCACGCGGGCGACATTGGCGGCGTCGATAAGGGTCGTGGGCGTTTCGACGCGCCTGAGGGTTTCGAACGGGTGCGGGCCCAGCCGGAAATCGCGCGCTGCGAACGGATCGCGGTTGCGCTCCGACTTCGCGTGCCGCCCCAGCCCGGTGCGCCAGCTGACCGGCAGGCGGGCGTTGTCGGCCAGCGGCTGATCGGGGGCCAGTTCCAGTGTCGTGGTCACCACCGCAAGGCCGAAATCTCGGCCCACAAAGGGGTTTTCGGCCCGCCCGCTGCGGATTTGCGCCAGCCCCGCCGCCACCGCCAGCCGATCCAGATGCACGTCGCTGGCGGCGCCGGTATGGGCGCGCGCCTCAAAGCCGAGCGACCGGATGTAGCTGGCCAGCACCACCGCGGTTTCCGCCCCGCGCAGGCAGGCGCGGTGTTCCAGCGCGCCCTGGATCCAGTCGGCGCCGGGTTCCTCGCGGCGGGGCGCGCGCGGGTGGTCATGGAGGAACACCAGCGCATGGCTGTGATGGCGGCAATCGGCGGGGGCATCGGCCAGCGCTTCGCGCAACGACGCCATGATCACGTCGATCCCGGCGGCCAGCGTCTTGGGCTGCATGGTGTTGATCTTGTGGGCCAGCCGCGCCACGTCCGGGTTTTCCACCGGGCGGTCGCACCAGGCCTGCGTGGGGATGGCGCAGACGCCGACCATGCTGGCGTCGCAGTAATATCCAAAGGCCTTCAGATGCCTGGCCCGTTCGCGCGGATCATCGGGGATCAGCGCGCGTTCCGCCTTGACGCGGCCTTCGCGGGTGGCGTCCAGCATCGCCTGATAGTCGCGCATGGCGTTGACGATCGACAGCGCGTCGTCGGGGCGGTGAAACGACAGCGCCGGGGCCGGGGCCAGCGCCGAAAGGTCGGGCATCGCCGCGCGGCGCGCCAGCCGCTCCAGCGGGTAGGGGCCCAGGTGCAGCGGGCGGCGGGCGTAGGATCTGAACTTTCCCATGGTCACGGTTCCGGCTGTGCATTTCGGCCGCCAACTCCGGCGCGGGCCGGCGCGGTGCAATCCCCGCGACAATGCCGGGCGCGAAGCCGCCAGTCGAGCCCCGACACCACCAGCCCCCGAAAAAATCCCGCCCCAGGGTGACGGCCAGCGCCCCCTGATCTTCTTCTGTCCCAAAATATCCTCGGGGGTGAATTGCGCCGCAGGCGCAAGAGGGGGCAGACAGCCCCCTTTTCCCGCGCTAAGCACCGTGTCATCAAGCCGACCAACACCACCAGGAGACCCCCGATGCGCGCCCAGGCGATTCTCTTTGACAAGGACGGCACGCTTTTCGACTTTCAACGCACCTGGGCGCCCTGGGTGGCGGTGGTGATCGACCGGCTGGCGGCGGGCGACGACGCCCTGGCCCAAGCCCTGGCCGAAGCCTGGCACTTTGACCGGGCGGCGCTGCGGATCGGACCCGACAGCATCGTGATCTCGGGGCATGTGGAACAGGTGGCCCAGGCGATCAACCCGCTGGTGCCGCAGATCGGCGCGGGCGATCTTCTGGCGCTGCTCGACGAAACCGGGGCCATGGCCGACGGGGTGGAAGCCGTGCCGCTGGGGGCGTTCCTTGACGCCCTGGGCGCGCGCGGGCTGCGCACCGGTGTGGCCACCAACGACAGCGAAGGCGCCGCGCGCAGCCAGTTGGCGCGCGCCGGTGTGGCGCATCGTTTCGACTTTATCGCCGGCTATGACAGCGGCCACGGCGGCAAGCCAGACCCGGGCATGTGCCTGGCCTTTGCGGCGCATGTGGGCATCGCGCCCGCGCAGATCGTCATGGTCGGCGACAGCCTCCACGACCTGGACGCCGGGCGCGCGGCGGGGATGCAATGCGTCGGCGTTCTGACCGGGGTTGCCGGCGAAAAAGATCTGGCGCCGCACGCCGATGCGGTCTTGCCGGACATCGGCGGGCTGCTTAGGTGGCTGGGGTAGGCAAGCGGACCCGGCCCCACGCGGCCGCCCCCCGCCTGGCACAAAATTCCAACGGCGCGAAAGGAACGACGCCATGATCGAACAAACCAACCCCAAACCCGTGGTCCACCACTATTCCGACGTTCTGTGCGTCTGGGCCTATGTTTCCAACATCCGCTTTGAAAAGCTGATGGAAAAATACGCCCACAAGGTCGTTTTCGAGCTGCATTACTGCTCGGTCTTCCCCGATACCGCCGGCAAGATCGACGCCTCCTGGGGCAAGCGCGGCGGGTTCGCGGCCTATGGCGATCACGTGCAGGCGGTGGTCGGCCAGTTCGATCATGTCGAGGTCAGCCCCGATGTCTGGGCGGTGACGCGCCCGGTCAGTTCCACCGCGCCGCATGCGGTGCTGAAAGCCGCCGAGCTGGAAGACCGCGCCGCCGACCCCCAGGGCGAGGTGCCGCTGATCGAGCGCGCCGCCTACCGGCTGAGCTGGGCGCTGCGCCAGGCGTTTTTCCTGCATGGCCGCGACATCGCCACCTGGGAGGTGCAGGCAGATTGCGCGGCCGCCGTCGGGCTGGACCCGGAGGCGCTGCAACGGCACCTGCATTCCGGCGCTGCCGCCGCGGCGCTGGACCGCGATATCGTGGCGGCGCAAAAGGCGGCGATCACCGGCAGCCCGACCTTTTACATGAACGGCGGGCGGCAGGTGCTTTATGGCAATGTCGGCTACAAGCTGCTGGAAGCCAATATCGAGGAACTGCTGCGCTCGCGCGGGCCGGAAGAGGCCAGCTGGTGCTGAACGCGGCGGCTTGCCGGATCGCAGGAACCAAGCCGTGCCGGGAACATTCGTGACCGGTTTCGCCGGACCGCCCGGCGGCAACGCCGGGCAGCGCCCGACCCGCCCCACAGGGCGGGCGCTGCCCTGATAGCTTCGCAGCCGGGTCGGTGCGTTCCGAATGCGCGCCAAAAACGACAGTTTCCGTCGCAAACCATCCTGACGCCTGCCCGCCTGCGTGTTTCCCTTGGCCAAAAGGGGAGGCGCGCGATGACGGGCGACAAGGCGAAACGCCGCCGCAGCGGCGGCCACCGGGGCAACCGGCGCGGCGCAGGCGCGGCGATCGACCAGCCCCCCTGGCGCATCCCCGTCAACACCGACCGCCCGATCGAGCCGCTCGATGAGGACGGCATCGCCGCCATCCACGGCGCGGCGATGCATATCCTCGAGGAAATCGGTATCGAGTTCCTGAACGCCGACGCCCGCGCGGTGATGAAACGCGCCGGTTGCACCATCACCGGCACCAACGTGCGCATGGGCCGCGATTTCGTGATGGAGATGGTGGCGCGCGCCCCGAGCCAGTTCACCATCACCCCGCGCAACCCGGCGCGCGAGGTCACCGTCGGCGGCAAGCATCTGCTGTTCGTGAACGTCTCGTCGCCGCCGAACTACTGGGATCTCGAGGTCGGCAAGGTGCCCGGCACGCGGACGCAATGCATGGACCTGCTCAAGCTGACCCAGTTCTTCAACTGCATCCACCTGAGCGCCGGCTACCCGGTGGAACCGGTGGACGTGCACCCTTCGATCCGCCACCTGGACGTGGTGCATGACAAGCTCTTGATCACCGACAAGGTGGTGCATGCCTATTCGCTGGGGGCCGAGCGGGTCGAGGACGTGATCGAAATGGTGCGCATCGCCGGCGGGCTTTCGCATGACGAGTTCGAGGCGAAGCCCCACATCTATACCAACATCAATTCCACCTCGCCCCTCAAGCACGACGACCTGATGCTCGACGGCTTCATGCGCATGGTGAAACGCGGCCAGGCGGTGATGGTGTCGCCGTTCACGCTGGCGGGCGCGATGGCGCCGGTGACCATGGCCGGCGCGGTGGCCCAGTCGATCGCCGAAGGGCTGTGCGTGATCGCCATGGCCCAGTTCATGCGCCCCGGCGCGCCCTGCATCTTTGGAACCTTTACCTCGAACGTCGACATGCGCAGCGGCGCGCCCGCCTTTGGCACCCCGGAATACATGCGCGCGACCCAGATGACCGGCCAGATGATGCGGTTCTACGGGTTGCCGATGCGCGCCTCTGGCGTGTGCACCGCAAACGTCCCCGATGCGCAGGCCGCCTGGGAAACCTGCGCCAGCCTGTGGTCGGCGGTGCAGTCGCGCACCAACGTCGTGGTGCACGCCGCCGGCTGGCTGGAAGGCGGGCTGATCGCCAGTCCCGAAAAATTCGTCATGGATTGCGAGGTGCTGCAGCAGATCCAGCGTTATTTTGAGCCCGAGATCACCGCCACCGACACCGGCGCGCTGGCGCTCGACGCCATCGCCGAGGTCGGCAGCAGCGGCCATTTCTTTGGCGCCGAACACACACAGGCCCGCTATCAGGATGCGTTTTACAGCCCGTTCCTGTCGGATTGGTCCAACTACGAAGCCTGGGATCTGAAGGGGGCCGAATGGACGGTGGAACGCGCCCACCGCATCTACAAGGATATCGTGAACAGCTTTGAACCCCCGCCGATGGCGCCGGCGATCCGCGAAGAACTGGCCGCCTTCGTGGCCCGGCGCAAGGCCGAGGGCGGCGCGCCCACCGACTTTTGATCCGCGTGCGATCCGCGCGCCGCGATCTGAATGGCGCGAATTTGCGCGCCGGGTTTGGGCATTTCTTAATAATCGCACGCTAGCGTGTTCGCGACATCATCGCCCGGCCGCCAGGGTCCGGCAACCAGGGATCGTGACATGCATGGGCTGATAAACCGCTCTATCCAGTGTTTCATCCGGGATACCTATGGTCCGGATCGCTGGGCCGAAGTGGCGCGCGGCGCCGAACTTGGCTTTGTGAGCTTCGAAGCGCTGCTGACCTACCCGGATCACATGACGGTGCAGGTGATCGATGTGGCCTGCGAAATCCTGGGCAAGCCCTGCGATACGTTTCTTGAGGATCTGGGCACCTATCTGGTGTCGCACCCGAACCTGGAACCGGTGCGCCGGCTGCTGCGCTTTGGCGGCGAAACCTTCATGGAATTCCTGTGTTCGCTGGATGATCTGCCCGAACGCGCCCGGCTTGCGGTGCCGGACCTGATCCTGCCGACGATCGAGGTGCGCGATCATTCCACCGGCTCGATGACCATCCGGATTTCGCGCGGGATACCGGGTTTCGGCGTGGTGCTGGTGGGGGTCTTGCGCGCCATCGCCGATGACTATGGCGCGCTTGCGCTGCTGGAATACAAGGGGCGCAGAGGGCACGAGGAACTGATCTCGGTCCAGTTGCTGGAAACCGCGTTCAGCCAGGGGCGCGAATTCAAACTGGCGCCAAAGGGGGCATGAATGCAATCAGACGGCCAAACCGTGGAAATCGGCGTCGAAGCGCTTGACCGGCTGATGCCGATGCACCTGCTGATCCGGCCCTCGGGCCATATCGAACGGGTGGCCCCGACGCTGGCGCGTCTGCAACAGGGGCGCGATCTGGTGGGGAACCGCTTTCTCGAGATGTTCGAACTGCGCCGCCCGCGCTGCAACCTGCACAGGGTCGCCGATCTGCGCGCCATCGCCGGCAAAGCGCTGCGGCTGCAGTTCCGCGACCCGCCGCATACCAGTCTCAAGGGCATTTTGCTGGCGCGCGGCGACGGGCGGGGGTTTCTGGTCAACCTGTCCTTTGGCCTGTCGGTGATCGAGGCGGTGCAGGAGTTTCACCTGACCAACGGCGATTTCGCCCCCACCGACCTGGCCATCGAGATGCTGTATATGGTCGAGGCCAAGACCGCCGTGATGGAGGAATCGCGCAAGCTGAACCAGCGCCTGGAAAGCGCCCGCCTGGCGGCTGAAGAACAGGCGGTGACCGACATGCTGACGGGCCTGCGCAACCGGCGCGCGATGGACAAGGTGCTGGCCCGGCTGACCGCCAACGGCACGTCGTTCGGGCTGATGCACCTGGACCTGGACTACTTCAAGGCGGTCAACGACACGCTTGGCCACGCGGCGGGGGATTACGTGTTGCAGGAAGCGGCGGAAATCCTGCGCCAGGAAACCCGCAAGGGCGATACCGTGGCGCGTGTCGGGGGCGACGAATTCGTGCTTATTTTCGAAGGGCTTACCGACCGCGAAAAGCTGATGAACATCGCCCAGCGGATCGTCCGGCGGCTGGAAGAACCGGTGGTCTTCCAGGGCCGGGTCTGCCGGATCTCGGGCTCGATCGGCTTTACCACCTCGGATTTCTACGACCAGCCCGACCTCGACCGGATGCTGTCGGACGCGGATGTAGCGCTCTATGCCTCGAAGCACCGGGGCCGGGCCTGCACGACCATGGTGACCGAGGAACTTCTGGAAGAAGCCAACATGGCAGCCGAGGGCGAAGACATGCCGGCGGGCGGCAAACCCGCCGCGCGCCAGCGGCAC
>JAJRUE010000112.1 GCA_024277955.1 Alphaproteobacteria bacterium
CGTGCTGACCGGGGTCGACCTGACCAGCTGGGGCGCCGATCTGCCGGGTGCGCCGCGTCTGGGCGATCTGGTGCTGCGGATTTTGAAGCTCGTGCCCGATCTCGCGCGGCTGCGCATCTCGTCGATCGATTCGATCGAGGCGGACGAGGCGCTGATGCAGGCGATCGCCACCGAACACCGGCTGATGCCGCATCTGCACCTGTCGCTGCAGGCGGGCGACAACATGATCCTCAAGCGCATGAAACGCCGCCATTCGCGCGAAGACGCCATCCGGTTTTGCGACGACGCGCGCCGGCTGCGCCCGGACATGACCTTTGGCGCCGACATCATCGCCGGCTTTCCCACCGAAACCGATGAAATGTTCGAAAACTCGCTGCGTTTGCTGGACGAATGCGGCCTGACGTGGCTGCATGTCTTTCCCTATTCGGCGCGCCAGGGCACACCCGCCGCCCGGATGCCGCCGGTCCCCCGCCAGACCGTCAAGGCCCGGGCCCAGCGGCTACGCGAGGCCGCCGACGGGCTGGTGGGCCAATACCTTGAAAGCCAGTTGGGCCGGCCAGCCGTGCTGTTGATGGAAACCCCGACCATGGGGCGCACCGAACAATTCGCCGAAGCGATCGTCGAAACCGATCAAGCGGTGGGCGCCCTGGTCCCGGTGGTGATCACCGGCATCCGGGGCAAGCGGCTTGTCGCCCAAGCTCAGAACCCGAACTGAATGCCCCGCGTAAGCGTCAGGAACAGGCTGTCGGACGCCGCCGTGGTGGCGCTGAGCGAACTCGAACTCTGCTGGCGCGAATAGCCTACCGACAGATCCCAGTTGGGCGTCAGCGCCCGCGAATAGGCCGCCGATATGGAGGCCCGGCCATAGCTTGGCCCGACGCCGCCCAGGTCTTCCGACCGGCTCAGGCTGACCGACAGGTTCACCCCCGACACCGAATTCAGCGCCTTCCTGTAGTCGACCTTCAGGCTGGAAACCCGGATGTCCTGGTTGAGGTTGTTGGTCGATATGCTCTGGTTGATGTCCAGCGTCAGCGCTCCGTCCGAAAGTTGCCGCGTATAGGCGGCAGAGCCCAGAACCCGCACCGGCCCGCCCGACTTCCAGTCCGCCGACAGGCTGGCGTTGAGCGTGCCGTTGGGCAGGTCAAGCGCGCGGCCAAAGCTCAGCACCGACTTGTGGGCGCCGCCGGCCAGGTTCACGTTCATGCCGCCATAGACCGACCCGTTGGGCAGGGTCTTGGTGATGTTCAGCCCGCCCACAGCGCCCACCGCCTTGGATGTGGCGCCGCTGGCCGTCGTCCGCTTGTCCTGGTAGCCGAGGTTGGCCGAAATCGAAATGCCGCTGACCAGATCGTGGGTCAGGCCAAAGTTCAGGTCCAGCGCCTGATACTGGGTCGAAAACGCATCGCTCGAAACATAGTTGGTGCGGGCGACCGAAACCGTCCCCTGGGTCGACGCCGACAGCCGCAGGTTCGCGGTGACCCCAAGCGTGGTGGTGGTATCATCGAACAGCGCCGGGTTTGTGGTGCCGTTGTAGTTGCGTGCGTTGTAGGATCCGGTCAGGGTGAACCCCAGCGGCGCATTGCTGCGAATGTTGCTGGTGAAAGACGCCGTGGTGCGCTCCAGCGTGCCGCTGTCGGTGATCAGCGACGCCGGGTTGGTGGGGTCGAGCAGATAGGAACTGTTCACATCGCCGACCCAATAGCTGGTATCGACGCTCACATCCCCGGTCGCCCCGATGCGGCTGTAGCGCAGGGTCGCCGTCGGCCTGGTAAACGACCGGGTGGTGCCGCCACCGGGCACCGTCGTCGCCAGGACCGAGGCGTTGCCGAAGAACTGCAGCTTCTGGGTGCTGGTTTCCGTGATGAAGGAAAACCCGAACTTTTCGGATAGCTGCAAGGTGGTTCCCGGCGACACCGCCGCCAACCCGCGGTTGGTGGCAACGTCCGCCGAAGTCGAAAACGTCAGCTGCCCGGTCATGGGCGAATTCTGCGTTTGCGCAAAGGCGGAGGCCGCGGCAAGAACCGCGACCGTTGTTATCATTCCCGCCTGAACTGTTTTCCTGCTGCCCGGCCTCATGTTTCCCTACTCAAAAAGTCGCCGTTCCGGTACCACGATGACATCGCCCTTGTGCAGGATGAACGGTGCGCCCGAAGCCGATCCGTTCTCGATTGCCTTGTAGTTGTACTTGTAAACGGTGGTGTTACCGCTGCGATCAGTCCGGCGCACCTGGATGCGCTTGGTCGCCGCGAACTTGGAGAACCCTCCGGATTCGGCCAGGAACTGCAGCAGGCTGGTGCCCGAACGGACCTTTGCCTTGCCGGGGTTGTTGACCGCCCCGATGATATAGACGTTGAAGGACCGGCTGGTGCCGCCCGAAGTCGCCCGCGTCCCGGAATTCAGCGCCGACACCGTGACAAACACGTTCGGCGGACTGGCAAAGTTGGGCGCCAGGCCCGACGTGATGGCCGCCTTGACCGCATCCAGCGTCTTGCCGCCGGCCGCGACGCTGCCAACCATCGGAAAGCTGATGCTGCCGTCCGGCAGAACCAGCGCGTTCCGGTTCAGTGCCGAATCTTCCAGAACCTCGATCGACAGCATGTCGCCGGGTTGAATTCTGTATTGTCCCTGGGCCATGGCAGCCGACCCGAAGAACACCAACATCAAAGCGCTTACGAGAAATCGTGTCATGTTGCGCTCCCCCTGATAAGAAATTGTCCTCTGAATTATTACAGCACCTTGGCCAGAAACGAAAATGCTTTCGTTAAACAAAGGTGAATAGAGGCACTTCGTATCACGTCAGCAACATAAAGATGCCGAATTTGCGCCATTATTGCCGATCCGCCGCCAATTCGGGGCGAATCCCCTGCCCGGCAACACGGCTCGGGTTTTTCAGGAAATCCCCTGGTGATCAGGTGCAACGGCGCAAGGTTTTTGCAAAAACCTTGGCCAAGGCGCTTTCAAGCGCCTTGGCGGCCTGTCGGCCGGGATCTGATGTTAGAACGGCACGAACCGCGGCAGCGCGCCCAGGCTGACCCGCATGAAGCGCTGCAGCCGCGCGTCCGCCACTTCGGGCGTTTCGGTGGGGCCGATCGGCGTCACGAAACGCACCAGCGCCCCATCGGCGCGCCCGGTGATCATGCTGTCCTTGAGCACCGTCAGCTTGGCGGTCACGTCGTTGGTGATCCGCTTGCCGCGCTGTTCGAACCAGTAATAGACCAGTTGCATCGATGTGCCCTTCTGGATCACCGCGCGGTTCACCTCGAACTGCCCATACGGGGTATCTTCGAGCGACAGTTTGTAGGGTTTCAGCGTGAAGATTTCCCAGCCGCCCACCGGCAGGCACACCTCGGGCGAATGGATGCCCGAGCCTGAGGTCTGATCCTGGTAATACGCCACGAACAGGCTGACATAGCGGTCCTCGGCGATGTTCGAATAGGTGGCGTTAAGGTAATCGTCGGCGGCCAGAACCGCTTCCACGCTCGGCTCGATCAGCGCGGTCGAGCCGCTCCAGCCTTCGATCTGGCGCGGGAACAGCACAAAGGGTTCCCGGTCGGCCACGACCCGCCCGGCGCTGGGCGAATAGAGCCAGGCCGCCGAGATCGCCGCGGTCAGCAGCGTCGCCACGATCACGCCGCTGGACGCGCGGATGCTGAAGATGCGGGCCGCGATGCCGCCGAAGCCTTCGAAATCCAGATCGATGGTTTCCGCCAGGGTCATCGGGCTTTTCGTGGTGCGCTGCAGGATCACCGCCAGGCCGAACAGCAGGAACACCGTGATGATGAAGATCACCCAGCCCTGGAAATAGTGCATGAAGCCTTCGGCCTGTTCGATCCCGTAGCGGTTCACCAGCAGGCCGATGATCCCGATCCGGATCGAGTTCATCAGCACCGTCAGCGGCGCCGCCGACAGAAGCAGCACCACCTTGTGCCAGAACGGCCCGCGGTAAAGAATTGAAAACAGGTAGGAAAACGACAGGATCGGGAAAAGGTAGCGCAGGCCCGAACAGGCTTCGGCCACCTGCAGCTTGAACACGCCCAGGTCGATGATGTTGCCTTCGAGAAACACCGGAACCCCCATCAGCGACACGAACCAGACGCCCAGTTCGCTCGACACCGTCTGCAGGAAGATCGTCAGCTTCCAATACAGCACCTGCGGCAGCGGCAGCATGAACAACAGGTGCAGCACCGGCGCCCAATGGGTGCGCCCGCGTTCCCAGCCGAACACCGCCAGCATCACCCCGCCAACCCAGATTATAAAGGCATAGGTGACGATATCGGCGACCTGCATCAGATTGCCCAGCAAGGCGATCCCGAACGCCACCACGATCACCACCACCCCCGGCCACCGGTCGGTGACGTTCAGCGCGGGCACCGGCGACCGGCGCAATTCGCGCAGGAACAGGTAAAGCGAAATCATCGGGATCAGCGGCCCGTGGCTGTATTCAGCCGTCGACCAGGCCCGGCCCAGCGACTGAAAGCCGAACCAGAAGACCGGCAGCGCGGCCACGATCAATGCAACGAACCAGCCAAAGCCGGTGGGGTTCAGCGAAATACCGGTCAGCGCCGAAACCTTGGGTTGGGTGGCTTGTTGTGTCATCTTCGCCCTCTCTCGTGCGTCAAACCAAAACAGCGCACCGGCTCCGCATCGCGCCCCGTTTTGCGGGCCTGCCGGAAAACTGCCCTGAAATCGTTACTTTCTCAACTCGTTGCGGGGCCGATCACGCGATTGTTCGGGCCCCGGCGCTTACTCTTTTTCGGCCAGAGCCGCCGTCAGCCGCTCGATTTCCTTGCGGGCCTCGCCGACGAAATCGCGGGTGTCGGTTGTGCCGGCCAGCTCGACCGCGCGCTGGAACCGTTCGAGCGCCTTGGCCGGCTGCTTGGCCGCGTCATAGGCCCGCGCCAGATGGAACTGCACCATCGGGTCTTCGTTCATCACCTCGGCCGCGGGTTCGAGCGTGCGCAGCGCTTCCTTGATGTCGCCGCGCAGAAAGGCGATCCAGCCATAGGTATCCTGATAGGGCGCAAAGCTGGACGTGCGCAGCCTGCGCGCGATTACCTGCGCCCGGTCGACGGCGGCGGGATCGTTCCCGGCCACCTGCGACAACAGGCTGGCCAGGTTGTTGGCGATCACCATGTTTTCGCTGTCGGCGGCGTAGAGTTCCTCGTAGATCGCGATCGCGCCCGCAAGATCGCCCGCCACTTCGAGAACCCCGGCCTTGATCCATTTCAGCGTCGCATCATCGGGCTGGGCGGCAAGCCCCGCGTCGATCGTCGCGGCGGCGGCCTCTTTCTGGCCGGTCTGCGTCAGCACCCGGAAAAGCGCCACCCGAACCGCCGTCAGCGTCGGATCCTTGTCGAGGATCGCACGATAGCGCTTTTCAGCCGAAGCCGGATCCCCGGTGGCCGCGTCGAGCGAACCGGCAAGATACTGGTATTCCAGATTGTCGGGCTCTTTTTCCAGCAGACCGGCAACATATTTGCGCGCGCTGTCGGGTTCGCCCGCGGTGATGTAGCTGCGCACGATTTCCAGATGCGCGCCAAACCCGGCGCTGCCCTGGGCCACCAGCTTTTCAAGAAAGGCAACCGCTTCCTTGGTCTTTTTCTGCCCCTGAAGTATCTGGTTTTGCAGGGAATTCGCATAACGGACCGCCTTGGGCGTGCCGATGGCGGCCAGCCGTTCCTGCACCTGGCTGGCGCGCGGCCAGTCGGGCCAGGCCACATAGACCGCGCCCAGTTCGTTCAGAAGCTCGACATGGTCGGGCGCCAGACGCAGCGCGTCCACCAGAATGCCCTCGGCGGTGCTCACCTTGCCCCGGTTCAGCAGGAACCGCGCATAGCGGATGCTTTCGTCGGGGGCGCCATTGGCCGCGTCCATCGCCAGCGACAGCATCTCGCCCATCAGGTCGAGGTTGCCGTTGCGTTCATGGGCGCGGGCCAGCAAGGTCATGATCTCGGGGTCGCGCGGAGCCTTTTCCAGCGCCGTGCGCAGCGCCAGGATGGCATCGCCCACCTTGTCGTCGCCGATCAGCCAGTCGGCCTTGATCTTGAGCGCTTCGACATTCGCCCCGTCCTCGGCCAGAACCTCGTCGATCAGCGCCCGCGCCGCCGCTTCGTCGCCGGTGGCGCCATACATCTTGGACAGCGCGATCTTCAGCCGGCGGGCATCGTCGCTGGGTTCGGTATTGTCCAGCAAGTCCTTGAGCTCGGCGATGGCGCCGGCGCGTTCGCCCCGGTCAAAGCGATAGGCCGCCCGCAACCCGTACAGGGGCAGCGGCGCATCGCCCGCGGCCAGGATCTTGTCCAACTCGTCCGAGGCCGCCTGCGGGCTGCGCATTTCGGTCAGAAACCCGAGCAGCGAAAAATAGTCTTCGGCCTTGCCGCCGCCCTGGGCCACGGCTTGGCGCAGATAGGCTTCGGCATCGTCCAGCTGGCCCTGCGACACATACCAGCGGATCAGCGTATCGCGCGACGCGGTATCGTCGGGAAACCGCGCGATCATGCCCTTGAGCTGTTCTTCGATCGCCTGCGAATCCCCCAGCGCCGACAGAACCGACAGGCGCACCACATACAGCGTGCGGTCCTCGGGCGCGTATTCCAGCGCCTTGTCCAGCTCGTCGCGGGCCTGTTCGAACCGGCGATTCTTGATGTGGTCGTCAATGATCACCTGGCGCAGCATGATATAGTCGGGCATGTCGCCGATCAGCGCCCGGGCCTTGGCCACGGTGGCCGCCAGCGCTTCGGGGTCGCCGTCAAGCTGTTGCTGATAGTCGTAGACGATCTGCAGCGCCCCCAGCACCTGATCGTCCGGCGCCAGTTCCAACCCCTTGACCAGATAGCGCTGCATTTCGGTCCAGTTGCCAAGGGTTGCATACATCTCGCTGATCTCGCGCAGCGCGTTCACATCGTCCGGATACTGGTCGGCAATCCGCAGGTATTGGCCGATCGCCTCGCGCAGGTCGCCGCGTTTCTTTTGCAGCGCGGCATAGGCGGCGCGCGCCTCGCGGTGCTTGATGTTCAGCTTGAAGACGTTTTTGAATTCGACGATGGCGCGGTCTTCGTCGCCCTTCTCCAGCAGCGCCAGCGCCGCCTGGTAGTGCTTTTCAGCCTTCTGTTCCGACGATTCGCACCCGGCCAGAAAGCCAAGCGACAACATCAGCATGAGGGCGAGTATTTTTGGTCCTGAAGGCAAGGTCCGATCCTCTCGGATATCTGTTCGGCCAACCCGCGCCCGGCCCCCGACAGGCGCGCTGACCGTTTTGTGATTTCAGCAGCAGTGGCGGATATCAGTACCCGGTTCCCTTGAGCACGACCCCGACGGTCTTGGCAAGCACCCGCAGGTCGGTTTCGAAGGACAGGTTTTCATCATACTGGCGGTCGTAGTCGGCGCGCTTGGCGAATTCGCTGTCGTTGCGGGCCGACACCTGCCACAGGCCGGTGATCCCCGGACGCAGGGCATAGTAGGCCAGCCCCGGATACAGCGCCCGCTGCCCCGGCAGCATCGGCCGCGGCCCGACCAGGGCCATGTCGCCGACCAGCACGTTCCAGAGCTGCGGCAGTTCGTCCAGCGACGACTTGCGCAGGAACCGGCCGAACCGGGTGATGCGCGGATCGTTCTTGAGTTTCTGGGTGCTTTCCCATTCGGCCCGCGCCGCCGGGTTGTTGGCCAGGTGTTCACCCAGCAGCTTGTCGGCGTTGGGCACCATGGTGCGCAGTTTCAGCATGCGAAAGTTGCGGCCGTTCTTGCCCACCCGCAGGCTGCGGTAGAACGGGTTGTGCCCGTCGCGCATCGCGATCAGCGCCAGCCCCAGGATCAGCGGCAGCACCACCGGCGCCGCCAGCAGGATCAGCATGGTTTCAAAAACCCGCTTCAAGCCGTTGCGGTACAACCCGCGCCGCCCGGGAACAGTCACCAGGCCAATCGGCGCGCTTGCGGCCGCGAAATCGTTGTCGATGTTATCAAATTGAATTGTCATTGACGCGTTACTCCGCCGGAACGGAACACTCCTTACTACCCTTACACTCGAACATCCCGACCAGCCGACCCCGATTAGCGCAGCGCGTCCGGCGGGAAATCCGTTCACAAATCTTTAATAGCAAGGAATCGGGTCGCGACCAATTGAGAAGCATTCGAAATTGTCCGATTCTCATCAATTTTTTCCCAAATTCGCGTAAAACATGGTTAAGCACACGCTCTGGTTGCAAATGCCCGAGATTTCGTCTTTGTCGCTGTTTTTATTACGTGCAAGATCGATGCCAAGTGGACAAACTGTCTCTTGGGGCGGTGCAATGAGGTGCAGACCATTCGAATCAGCCGCGTTTCCCCCTAGGAGGGGGGTGCAACATGGCAAAAACGCCAAAGAATGCTTATTTGAGGCCGTGAAGTAGTCTAAATTGCACTCTATATGAAGGATAGCGTGGTAGGGCACACGGATTGAAAAGGCCCGGCGAGTAACGATTGATCAGGACAAACGACAAGGGCCGTGAATGAGCCGCGAG
>JAJRUE010000113.1 GCA_024277955.1 Alphaproteobacteria bacterium
ACGGGTTCGCCCCGGCCCGCAACCCCGAACTTTGGGAACCCGGCCTGCTGCAAGAGGTGGCCACCCACAGCGCGCCGAACGGAAGCCTTGCGACCTACACCGCCGCCGGGCATGTGCGCCGCGCCCTGGCCGAGGCCGGGCTTTCGGTCGAACGCCGCCCCGGCTTTGGCCGCAAGCGCCACATGACCGTCGCGCGGAAAACCCCGTCGTGACCGGCCCGGGCGACGACACCCGGCACGGGATCGCGCTGATGGTGGGCGCAACTATGGTGTTCGCATTCCAGGACGGGATTTCGCGCTACCTGGCCGGCAACTACAACGTGCTGATGGTGGTGATGATCCGCTACTGGTTCTTCGCCGCCTTCGTGATCGCCGTCGCCCGCCGCAGGGCCGGCGGCATCGCCGTGGCCGCGCGCACCGCCCAGCCCTGGCTGCAGGCCCTGCGCGGCGTGCTGCTGGTGGCCGAGATCTGCATCACGGTCGTGTCCTTCGTGCTGCTCGGGCTGGTCGAAACCCATGCGGTCTTCATCATCTACCCGCTGCTGGTCGCCGCCCTTTCCGGCCCGGTCCTGGGCGAAAGCGTCGGTTGGAGACGCTGGCTGGCAATCGGCATCGGGTTTGTCGGCATCCTGATCATTCTGCAACCCGGGCGCGGGGTGTTTTCGCCCGTGGCGCTGGTGCCGCTGGTCGGGGCCTTCGGGTTTGCGCTTTACGGGTTGCTGACCCGCTATGTGGCCCGGCGCGACAGCACCGCCACCAGCTTTTTCTGGACCGGCACCGTGGGCGCGGTGGCGATCACGGCGGTGGGCATCTGGTTCTGGGAACCGATGGCGCCACGCGACTGGGGCTGGATGGCGGTGCTGTGCGTGTCGGGCGCGCTGGGCCATTGGCTGTTGATCCGCTGCTACGAGGTGGCCGAAGCCAGCGCGGTGCAGCCCTTTGCCTACCTGCAGCTGGTGTTCGTGGCGATCATCGGCATTCTGGTGTTCGGCGAAACCCTGCGGCTCAACGTGGTGATCGGCGCCGGCGTGGTGGTCCTGGCGGGCCTGTTCACGCTTTGGCGCAGCCGCGCGGCGCGCTGACAGGCGGCTCGGCGCACCCTGCTGCGCGAAAAGAGCGCCGCCGCCCACGAGGCCAGCCGCCGTGTGCCGGTGCCTTGGCGTCGAAATGGATTCTTCCCTGCCACAACGCAGGGCCTGCGCCCGCCCGGGTGGTCGCGAATGCGCCCGCCAAGGGGGCGGGCGGGGTGAGTGCGTTCAAGCGTAATCCTGGGTCAATATCCAATCAGCCTGCGGTCCTGTGCCTTGTCAGAACGGAAATCTGCCAAACTGGCGGTGCAGGTTGATCGGGTTTTGACCCTAACGCCCGGTCAGATCGTGCGACAGCCGCCAGCGTCCGGTTTTCCCCGACAGCCGGGCCCGGTAGACGGCCAGCGATTCCATGACCCGCATCACGTAATTCCGGGTTTCGTCGAAGGGGATGTGTTCGATCCAGTCCACCGCCACTTCGGGCGACCGGCGCGGATCGCCAAACTGTTTTTGCCATCTGCGCACCCGGCTGGGCCCGGCGTTGTAACCGGCGGCCACGAACGGCAGGTAGCCGTCGAAATCTTCCATCAGCTTGCCAAGATAGGCGCTTCCCAGGGTGGCGTTGTAGGCCGGGTCGGTGGTCAGGCGGTCAAGCTCGAACGATATGTTCAGCCGCCGGGCCATCGCCTTGCCGGTGCGCGGCATCAGCTGCATCAACCCGCGCGCGCCAACCGGGCTGGTGGAACCCGCGTAAAACTCGCTTTCGCGGCGCGCGATCGCAAGCGTCAGTTCCGGCGGAACCGTCGAATCGGCGGGCACGATATCGGGGATCGGGAAATAGGGGCGCATCAGCACGTCCCCGCTTTTGGCGGCGTATTTCGACAGGTAAACCGCGGTGTAGGGTTCATCCAGATCCAGCGCGATCTGCGCCAGCGCGCCCTGTTCGGCCGGGGTCAGGATCTCGGCCAGCTGCCGGGTGAAGCGGGTGAACAGCAACGGATAGCCGGCGCGGTGAAAAAGCAGCGCCGCCTGCAGGACCGAACTGTCGGCATTGGCGGTTCTGGCGAAATCCGGATAGGTTTCGCGGCCGGTCAGGGCGCGCGACATGGCGACGCCCGCCTTTTCGGCCGCCAACTGGCCGTAAAAGCTGGTCTGGAATTCGGCGCCGAATTCATAGGCCAGACGGGCGCCTTCGCGATCGCCCAGGGCTTCCAGCGCGCGCCCTTCCCAATAGCCGGCGCGTCCAAGGCTGATCGGCGTAGCCACCCCGGCGCGAAACCGGCGGAAATGGCGCAGCGCAAGTTCCGGATCCTTCAGGTCGCTGAGCGCAATGAACCCGGACAGCCACTCCAGATCGTTGAAATCGCTGCCCGATTTCAGGAAATGCCGGCTGGCGACCCGGTAGGCCGCCCTGGCCTTGCCGTCGCGCATCAGCTTGCGCGCAAGCCGCCGCCGCTCGGCAGCCCAGGCCGCGGGCCGGCCCAGCGATTTTGCCGAGGTCGAGCGCAGTTCGAGCAGCTCTAGCGCGCCGTCGGTCTGCTTTTTCTTCAGCCGCCAGACGAACCGCGCATAGGCCAGTCCGGGGTCGTCGGCCAGCGACTTGGGAACATCGCGGATCAGCTTTCCCAGACCGCTGGACTTGTTGCGGATCAGCGCGATACGCGCCTTGGCAAGCCGCGCATAGCCCGACCCGACCAGCGCGTTCAGACGTTCCGCCTGGTCGGTCAGCCCGCGCCACAACAGCATGTCCTGGCGCGCCCGGTGATGGTTGACCAGCGCCGGCCCGTATTGCGCCAGCATGGTTTCTTCTTCCGACCGGGACAGCGACAGCGAGCGCCACGCGGCGACGATCGCCGCTTCGGCCTTCGAGGTCTGGCCCGTGGCCTTGAAGGCCGCGGCCAGCCGCAGCGCGCCGGTGCCCGAACGCGGGGCCTGGGGCGCGAAATAGGCGATCACCCGGGCCGGGGCGGCATCGGCGGGGATGTTCGCTTCGCCCCTGGCGCGCAGCAGCGGCAGGCCCGGCCAGTCCGGCCGGCGCTGCAGAAACGAAACATAATCGGCAAACTCGCCGAACCCGGCGCGCAGCCGGTGCCAGGCAATGATGTCGCGCCCGACCGCGCCGGCCGGGGCCACCAGCGCGGCGGCCTTGTCCCAGTCTTCTTCGGCGACCGCCTCCATCGCGCGGGCAAGCGCGCGGGCGGCCGGAACCTGGGCCGCGCCTGCGGTCTGCGCGACCGCGCCGCCTACCGGCAACACCGCGCAAAGCACCAGGAAAACCAGGCCCGACAAAAATGATTTCATTCGCACTTTCCAACTCGAGACGCGACCCCAAGCCTTAACCTAACCCGCCCGGGCGCCGCAACAACACACAATCTTGGCAAGCCCCCCGGTTCCGGCTAGTTTCCGCGCGTTTGGGGCGGGGTGACTCGCCGTCCCGCCAATCGAAACACGAAAAAGGAGAGTGTGTCATGATCAGCGGATCCCTTCCGGCCCTGGTGACGCCGTTCAAGGACGGCCAACTGGATCTCGACACGCTCATACAGCTTGTCGACTGGCAGATCGAACAGGGCAGCACGGGGCTGGTTCCGGTGGGCACCACCGGCGAAAGCCCGACGCTCAGCCATGAAGAACATGAAACGGTGATCGAAGCGGTGGTCAAGGCCGCCGCGGGGCGGGTGCCGGTGGTGGCCGGGGCCGGGTCGAACAACACCACCGAAGGTATCGGGCTGGTCCGCCACGCCGCCCGTGTCGGCGCCGATGCGGCGCTGGTGGTGACGCCCTATTACAACAAGCCGACGCAGGCCGGGCTGATCGCCCATTTCACGGCGCTGCACGATGCCGCCGACATCCCGATCATCATCTACAACATCCCCGGCCGGTCGGTCGTGGACATGAGCCCGGAAACCATGGGCGAACTGGCCAGGCTGCCGCGCATCATCGGGGTCAAGGATGCCACCGGCGACATTACCCGCGTGTCGATGCAGCGCGAAACCTGCGGCAAGGATTTCATCCAGCTGTCGGGCGAAGACGCCAGCGCGCTGGGGTTCAACGCCCACGGCGGGGTTGGCTGCATTTCGGTCACCGCCAACGTGGCCCCGCGGCTGTGCGCCGAGTTCCAGGCGGCGACGCTGGCGGGCGACTATGCATCGGCGCTGGAATACCAGGACCGGCTGATGCCGCTGCACCGGGCGATATTCCTGGAACCGGGGCTGGCGGGGGCGAAATACGGCCTGTCGCTGCTGGGAAAATGCAGCGAAGAGGTGCGCTTGCCGCTGGTCGGGCTGACCGACGGCACCAAGGCGGCGATCAAGGCCGCGATGGAGCACGCCGGTCTGCTGTAGGGCCTGCCTTGGTTTCCCTTGCGGTCCCGGCGCACGCCGCCACCCATGCCCGGCGGCGCAGCTATGGCCTAGCGTTGAGGATTTCCCGGATGAAGACCGGCAGGCGGCGCGCCGTCGCGCCGGTCTCTGGCCCTGTGAGATGCGTCGTCGGGTGGCTCGGCTGGCTCAGGCGATCGAGAACAGCTCGCCCGGTTGCAGAACCAGCCCCAGCGCCAGTTTCACGCACATCGCCAGCACCATCAGCGCCAGCAGGATGCGCAGCTGTTCCGCCTTCAGCTTGAGCCCGATCTGGGTGCCGATCTGCGCCCCGATCACACCGCTGATCAGCAGCGACAGCGCCAGCACCACATCCACGGTATAACTGTCGCGCGCGTGCATGATCGTGGCAAAGGCGGCGACGAAGATGATCTGAAACAGCGAGGTGCCGATCACCACCTTGGTGGGCATGCCCAGAATGTAGATCATCGCCGGCACCATGATGAAGCCGCCGCCGACGCCCATGATCGCCGACAGGAACCCCACCAGGAACCCCACCATCACCGGCGGGATAACGCTGATATACAGCCGCGACGTGCGAA
>JAJRUE010000114.1 GCA_024277955.1 Alphaproteobacteria bacterium
TGACCTTGCAGGCGAAACAGAACCTGCAGGCCCCGTGGCTGGCGTTCACCGCCTTCACCACCTATGCGGTGATGCTGTCGCTGCTGGTGTTCATCTTCGAAGGGGTGCGCGATGCTTTCGACCCCAGAAAGACCTTCCAATGAGCGATCTTCTGAAGGTGGAAAACCTGGGCGTCGCCTTTCGCCAGGACGGGGTGCTGAGCCCGGCGGTGCGCGGTGTGTCCTTTTCCATCGGCCAGGGTGAAACCGTGGCGCTGGTGGGCGAAAGCGGGTCGGGAAAGTCGGTTACCGCGCTGTCGACGGTGACCCTGCTTGGCGACAGCGCCGAGGTTTCGGGATCGGTCACCTACAAGGGCGAAGAGCTGATCGGGGCTTCGGAAAAGCGCCTGATGGCGGTGCGCGGCAACGATATCTCGTTCATCTTTCAGGAACCGATGACATCGCTGAACCCACTGCACACGCTGGAAAAGCAGCTGGCCGAAAGCCTGGCGCTGCACCAGGGGGTCAGCGGCGCCGCGGCGCGCGCGCGGGTGATCGAACTGCTGGACAAGGTCGGGATCGATCAGCCGGAAACCCGGCTGGGGGCCTATCCGCACCAGCTTTCGGGCGGCCAGCGGCAACGGGTGATGATCGCGATGGCGCTGGCCAACGGGCCGGATCTGCTGATCGCGGACGAGCCGACAACGGCGCTGGACGTGACCATTCAGGCCCAGATCCTCGACCTGCTGGCCGCGCTGAAGGCGGCCGAAGACATGTCGATGCTGTTCATCACCCACGATCTCGGCATCGTGCGCCGGATCGCGGACCGGGTCTGCGTGATGCAGGATGGCGAGATCGTCGAACAGGGCCCGACCGAGCGGATATTTTCCAACCCGCGCCACCCCTACACCGTAAAACTGCTGAGCGCCGAGGCGGTCGGCACCCCCGATCCGGTTCCCGCCGACGCGCGGGAAGTGGCGCGCACCGAAGATCTGCGCATCTGGTTCCCGATCCAGCGCGGGCTGCTGAAACGCACCGTCGGCCATGTTCAGGCGGTGAACGCCGCGACGCTTTCGGTGCGCGAAGGCGAAACCGTCGGCATCGTCGGGGAAAGCGGCTCTGGCAAGACGACGCTGGCGCTGGCGATGATGCGGCTGATCTCGTCGGACGGGCCGATCATTTTCCAGGGGCAGGACATCCAGGGCTGGAAGTCCAAGCAGCTGCGCCCGTTGCGCCGCCACATGCAGATCGTGTTTCAGGACCCTTATGGCTCGCTGTCGCCGCGAATGACCTGCGAAGAGGTGATCGCCGAAGGTCTGAGCGTGCATGCCATCGACCCTGGTTGCGACCGGCGCGAAATGGTCGCCGAGATCATGGACGAGGTGGGGCTGGATCCGACCACGATGCACCGCTACCCGCACGAGTTTTCCGGCGGGCAGCGCCAGCGCATCGCCATAGCGCGCGCGATGATCCTGCGTCCGCGCCTGGTGGTTCTGGACGAGCCGACCTCGGCCTTGGACATGACGGTGCAGGTGCAGATTGTCGACCTGCTGCGGCAGTTGCAGCTGCGTCACCGGTTGGCCTATCTGTTCATTTCGCATGATCTGAAGGTGGTGCGGGCGTTGTCGCATCGGGTGATCGTGATGAAACGGGGCGATATTGTCGAGGCCGGCGAGGCGGATGCGGTTTTCGCCGATCCGAAGTCACCCTATACGCGCGAGTTGATGGCCGCGGCCTTTGCCGCCTGACATCTGGGCCGGGGGCCTGGCAGGCGGAGCCGCCTTGCGGCGGCGCGTTTTTGGTTGCGCCCGCTGCGCGGTCGCGGTGCCTCCGGCGGGGATATTTGGAAAAAGAAGAAGGTTGGGGGCAAAACTCGGTCAGCCGGGGCCGAGCGGGGTGCAGGTCACGTCGCGGGCGCGCAGGCGGCGGCAGGCGAGATCGGCGGTTTCGCGGGTCATGCCGACGAAGTTTGCTTCGAACCCGCGGCTTGAGCGGACCACCTTGCGCAGGGCGTCGTCGAGCGTGCCGAGTTCCTTGAGCGCGGTCTTGAGCAGCACCCGCTCGGCCTTGTAGCGGGTGTTGAAGCGGCCCACGTTGATCCCCCACAGCCGCCCGCCCGAGGTGGAAATGCGGGTGACGACTTCGGGGGCCTGCAAGTCCTGGGGCACGTCGTTGTTGCCGTAGGTGGCCAGCACCAGGTCGGCCGGGCGCGGCAAGGGTTTGCCGTCGGGTCCAAGCACCGCCGGGGCCGGGTCGATGTTGGTGGCCTGGGCGACCTGGGCGATGGTGTTTTCTATTTCGCGCGACATGGCCAGCATCAGTTCCTGCGAGGGGGCGGGCGCGGCCTGGTCGGGGCGCGCGATCGGGCGCAGCGACCGGGTCACGGCGCGCACCAGGCGGGTGTTGTCGCCGCTTTGGGCGCGGCCGGGGGCGCGGTCGGTATAGACCGGCAGGGCCGGGCGGTTGATCGGGGCGTTGGCGAGCGCGCGCCGGAAGCCGAGGTTCAGCAGCTCGGCCACCTTGGCGTTGCGCGATGCGGTGGACACGCCGCCGAACACGGTTGCGATGATGCGCTTGTTGCCGCGCCGGGCCGAGGCCACCAGGTTGAAGCCCGCGGCGCGGGTGTAGCCGGTCTTGATCCCGTCGGCGCCCTTGTAGCTGTTCAGGAAGCGCCGGTTCGTGTTGGCGACCTTGCGGATGCCCGCGTCTGCCGTGCGCCGGGAAAACAGGTTGTAATACTGGGGAAAGTCGAAAAACAGGTGCCGCCCCAGCGTGGTCATGTCGCGCGCAGTGGACAGGTGACCGGCTTCGGTCAGCCCGTTGGCGTTCTTGAACGTGGTGCGGGTCATGCCAAGCGCCTTGGCGGTGCGGTTCATCCGCCGGGCAAAGGCCGCTTCCGAGCCGGCCACCGCTTCGCCGATCGCGGTCGCCGCGTCATTGGCCGATTTCACCGCCGCCGCGCGGATCAGGTAACGCAGCTTGATCTTCTGCCCCGGCCGCAGACCCAGTTTCGAAGGCGGTTCGCTGGCCGCCTTGCGCGATACCCTGACCACCGTGTCCAGCGAAATCTCGCCGTTGCGGATGGCTTCGAAGGTGACATAGAGCGTCATCATCTTGGTCAGGGATGCCGGGTGCAGGCGGCTGTCGGCATTGCGCGAATGCAGCACTTCGCCGGTGCGCGCATCGATGACGATGGCGGCGTAGGGGGCCGACTGGGCGCGCAGCGGCGGCAGCAGCGCGATCACGGTCATGACCAGCAAGAATAGCCAAAAACGGGCGAACTGCCCCAGACGTTTTTCCACGTCGCTTACCTTCTCTGCCTCAAGATGCCGGGGTCTTTTGCCCCTGACTTTCTTTGTTTCGCAAAAGGTAGCACAAGCTATGCGAGCGGAAAACACCTTATTTTCAATATGTTTGGTGAAATTCCGGGCCGCGGCCCCGTTTCTATATGTGGTGTCGGGCGTGAATGTGCCCGCAAGATATGCCTTGGGCCATGCGGTGGATCACAGGGTTTCGATCAGCCGGCGCAGGCCGCCCAGCCGGTCGATGGCGCGAAACCGCCGGTGGTTGTCGGGGCGCGGCGCCTGTTCGAGCGCCCAGGTCACCGCATGGGGCACATGGACCCCCCAGCTGCCCGCCGCAAGCGCCGGAAGCACGTCCGAGCGCAGCGAATTGCCGACCATCATCGCGCGTTCCGGCCCCGCGCCGTGGCGGGCGAAGATGCGCGCATAGGCGGTTGCGGACTTTTCGGACAGGATCTCGACCGCGTCGAAATAGTCGCCCAGCCCGGATTGCGCCAGCTTGCGTTCCTGATCCAGAAGGTCGCCCTTGGTGATCAGCACCAGGGTGAAGTCGCGCGACAGGACCTGAACGGTGGTTTCCACCTCGGGGAGCAACTGGATCGGGTGGCGCAGCATGTCCTGGCCGGCGTCGATCAGTTCGCGGATCACCGAGGCCGGCAGGGTCTCGCCGCCAACGTCCAGCGCGGTTTCGATCATCGACAGAACAAAGCCCTTGATGCCAAAGCCGTAGTGGCCCAGGTTGCGCCGTTCGGCGGCCAGCAGGCGGTCGTGCAGGTGGTCGGGGTCGCAGTAGGGCGCCATCAGCGCGGTAAAGCGTTCCTGGGTCAGGCGAAAGAATTGTTCGTTTTCCCACAGGGTATCGTCGGCATCCAGCCCGATTGTCGTCAATTCTGCGGCCATGTTTCGCACCAGCGCGGGCAAATGCCCGCAACCCCTTTTCACACGTGGCGAACAGGCTATATATTCCAGCGCAGGAATGCAATCTGACCAACCCGAATCGTAGCCGGAGCACAGGCATTGACCCCTTGGCCGATCACCATGTCGAGCGATGATGACACGCCGGGTAGCGATACCGGCGTGGTTACCCAGACGCGGACCAAGACACGGCGCCCGCCGCTGTACAAGGTGTTGCTGCTGAATGACGACTTTACGCCGATGGAATTCGTGGTGCATGTGCTGGAAAGGTTCTTTGGCCTGTCCAACGCCCAGGCGATCGAAATCATGCTGACGGTGCACAAGAAGGGGGTTGCGCTGGTGGGGGTGTTTTCGCACGAGATCGCCGAAACCAAGGTGACCCAGGTGATGGATTTCGCCCGTCAGCATCAGCACCCGCTGCAATGCACCATGGAACGGGAATAGCGCGCCGGGCGCGCCGTGGGTGATGGGATCTTCTCGCCTCAGCATGGCCCTGGAAAACGGGGCGATCAGCCTGCCGGATGCCGGGCGGATCGCGCTGTTCCGGGCGCGCGCGGATCATGACCTGTCGGCCCTGCCGCCGGAGCGTATCGAAGCGATCCAGGGGTTTTTTCCGGAATACCAGGCGCTGAAGGCGCGCGGCGTGGCGGTGCGCGTGGCGCCCGAAGGCGACTATGCGGCGGCGCTGGTGTTTCTGCCGCGCGCCAAGGCCGAGGCGCGCAACCTGATCGCCCGGGCGATGGCGCTGACCGGCGGCGGGCCGGTGATCGTGGACGGGCAAAAGACCGACGGGGTGGACAGTATCCTCAGGGATTGCCGGCGCGCCGGGGCGCAGGTGGGCGAGGTCTTTTCAAAAGCGCATGGCAAGGTGTTTTCGGCAACCGGCGGCGCGTTTTCCGACTGGCTTGCCCCGGCCCGGCGCGAGGTCGCCGGCGGGTTTGTCACCGCTGCGGGGGTGTTTTCGGCCGATGCGCCGGACCGCGGTTCGCTGGCTCTGGCGGCGGCGCTTCCGGTGGCGCTCAAGGGGCGCGTGTGCGACCTGGGCGCGGGCTGGGGGTTCTTGTCGGCGCAGTTGTTGACGCGCGATGCAATCAGCGAATGCCACCTGGTCGAGGCGGAACATGCGGCGCTTGCCTGCGCGCGCGAAAACATCACCGACGGGCGGGCGCAGTTTCACTGGGCCGATGCCACGACCTTTGACGCGGTTGCGGGCTTTGATCATGTGGTGACCAACCCGCCGTTTCACCAGGGCAGGGCGGCGGATGCTGACCTGGGGCGCGGCTTTATCGCGGCGGCGGCGCGCCTGCTGGCGCGGCACGGCACGCTTTGGCTGGTGGCGAACCGGCACTTGCCTTATGAAAAGGATTTGTCGGCGGCCTTTGCGGAGGTGAACGAAGTCGCGGGGGATGCGTCCTTCAAGGTGTTCAGGGCGCGAAAACCAAAGCTGAAGAAAACCCGCTGAGCGCCGCGAACCCGCGCCGCCAGTCGGGCAACAACAACGGGTCAGGGCGTGGGCCGGGCCATCGGGACAACAGGGACAGGAACGCAAAATGTCGTTTTCACTGACGGGAAAGACGGCCATCGTGACCGGCGCCGCAAACGGTATCGGGCTGGCGATTGCGCGCCATTTCGGCGACCAGGGGGCCAACGTGATGCTGGCCGACATGGATGAAGACGCGCTGGCCGAAGAGATGGAGCCCTACGGCGGCGGCGAAGACGGGAACATGCGGTCCTTTGCCGGCGATCTGCGCAAGAAGCTGACCCAGGCGAACCTGCTGTCGGCGACGATCGATGCCTTCGATCGGGTCGATATCCTGGTGAATGCCAGCCGGCAGGTGATGTCGACCGATCCGCTGGATCTGGAGGACAAGTCGCTGGATTTGCTGCTGGAACAGAACCTGCGCGCCGGCTACCGGCTGAGCCAGACCATCGCCCGCCGGATGATCGCACAAGCCGAAACCGACGGGCTGGAAGACGGGCCCGTGGGCACCATCGTCAACCTGTCGTCGATCGCGGCCCATCAGGTGCACCCGGATCTTCTGGCCTATTCGGTATCGACGGCGGCGCTGAACCAGCTGACCCGGTCGCTGGCGGTGGCGCTGGCGCCGCACCGCATCCGGGTCAACGCGGTGGCCTTCGGCAGCGTGATGAGCGAAAGCCTGCGCGCATCGCTGGCAGAGTCGCACGCCTCGCGCGAAGCCATCGTCAGCCGCACGCCCCTGGGCCGGATTGCGGCGGCGGCGGAACTGGCCGAAGCGGTGCAGTTTCTGGCGTCCGACACCGCCGGGTTCATCACGGGCCAGGTATTGACCGTCGATGGCGGGCGCGGGCTGCTGGGGGCCGTCGATACGCCGGCGCACTGATTGGGCGGAGTGGCGGGTCGGATGGGCGGGGCGGACCGACAGCGCGCGGACCGCAAGCATTTTTCTGGTTGATCTTGGCAAGCGGACGCGCCCGTGCCGGGCGCGGCGAGATATCTCGCGGCCCCTTGGGCGGGGCCGCTCGGGCGGGCGCCTGGGGGCGGTCTCAGCCTTCGGGGTGTTGCTGACGGCAGGCGGCCACCGTTGCCGTCGCTTCGGCCTGCTTGCGGGCGCGGGTTTCCAGAAGCGACTCCAGCTTGGCCTTTTCCGCGGCCATGTCGATGGCGACCGGCACCTGTTCGCTGGTCACCACGGGGGTTTCGCAATAGATCGTCTGGCCATTCTGTTCGCCGCAGGGCTGCAATTCGGTGTCGTAGGTTTCCCGGGTGCGGAAACCGTAGCCGCGCTGGATGTTGCCGCGTGCTTCGGCGATCAGCCGGTCGATGACGCGCAGATCCCGGTTGGCGTTTGCAACGCAGATTTCAAACGGAGAAGCGCAGGCCGCAAGCAGCAGCGGAAGGGCGAGGATGGTTTTTCGCATGGGTTCGTTCCCTGGCGGATCTGACTGCTGGTAAATTATGTCGCATCGGTGCATTTGGGAAGCAAACCGGCGTGTTATCCGATAACAAGGCGCCGGACTACCATCCAGGAGGTTGCCATGAGTGAAGATTTCGACAGTCGCAAGGCGCGGGCATCGGCCTGGTTTCGCGATCTGCGCGACCAGATTGTCGCCGCCTTCGAGGCGCTGGAGGACAGCCAGATATCGGGCCCCTTTGCCGACCGGCCGCCGGGGCGCTTCGAGGTCAGCGAAACCAGGCGCGCGTCCGACGACGGATCGGATGCCGGTGGCGGTTTGATGAGCGTGATGCGCGGCGGGCGGCTGTTCGAAAAGATCGGCGTCAACGTGTCGACCGTGCATGGCAAGCTGGGTGAGCGCGCGCAAAAAGCGATGGCCGCGCGCGGGGTTCCGGGCATGGAAAAGGATCCGCGATTCTGGGCTTCGGGCATTTCGCTGGTGGCGCATATGCAAAACCCGCACACCCCTTCGGTTCACATGAACACCCGGATGTTCTGGACGCCGCACGCCTGGTGGTTCGGTGGCGGGTCCGACCTGAACCCCTGCATCGAATACGACGAGGACACCGCGCATTTCCACGCCGTCCAGAAAGAACACTGCGACCGCCACGACCCGGATTACTACCCGCGGTTCAAGGCCTGGGCCGACGAATATTTCTACGTCCCGCACCGGGGGCGGGCGCGTGGCGTCGGGGGGATTTTCTTTGACGATCACAACACCGGCGACTGGGAAGCCGACTTTGCCTTTACCCAGGACGCGGGCCGCGCCTTTCTCAAGGCCTTTCTGCCGGTTACCGAGCGTCGGCGCGACACGCCCTGGGACGAGGCCGACAAGGATCGCCAACTGATCCACCGTGGCCTGTATGCCGAATACAACCTGGTTTACGACCGGGGCACAAAGTTCGGTCTGGAAACCGGCCACGACGCAAACGCGGTATTGATGAGCTTGCCGCCCCTGGCGAAGTGGGTGTGAAAGGTTGGGCGGGGGCGATTTCTTTGAAAGAAATCGTCACGAAATCCTTGAAGGATTTCGTCCCCGTCAACCGCCCGCGCGCAGGGTTTCCACCATCAGCGCGACGTTTTCGGGGTCGGCGTCCGGGGTGATGCCGTGGCCGAGGTTGAAGATATGGGGGCCGCCGCGGAACGCTTCGACCACGCGGCGGGTTTCGTCGATCAGGGCCTGGCCGCCGGTGACCATGTGCTTCGGGGCCAGGTTGCCCTGCACGCAGCCATCCTTCTGCACGTTTTGCGCAGCCCAGCTGGCGGAAACCGAGTTGTCGAGCGCCACGCAATCGGCGCCGGTCGCCTTGGCAAATCCGATGTAGCGTTCATTGGCTTCGCGCGGGAAGGCGATGACCGGCGTGCCCGGGTGGCGGGCCTTGAGGGCCGCGATGATCCGGCGCGCGGGGGCCAGCGCGTATTTATCGAAATCCTCGCCCTTCAGCGATCCGGCCCAGCTGTCGAACAGCTTTACGGTTTCGGCCCCGGCCTCGATCTGCATCGACAGGTATTCGATCGTCGCTTCGGTGATCCGCTCGAGAAGCGCCTCGAAGGTCGCGCGATCCTCGGCGATCAGCGCATGCGCCGGGCCCTGATCGGGCGTGCCGCGCCCGGCGATCATGTAGGTGGCCACCGTCCAGGGCGCGCCGGCAAAGCCGATCAGGGCGGTTTCGTCCGGCAGTTCGCGGGCCAGGATGCGCACGGTTTCATAGACCGGGGCCAAGTGGTCGTGGATGTCCTGCGCATCTTTCAGCGCCGCCAGGTCGCCCGGCGTCGTGACCGTCGACAGCCGGGGCCCCTCGCCGGTCTCGAACCACAGCTCGGCGCCCAGCGCCTGGGGCACCAGCAGGATGTCGGCAAACAGGATCGCCGCGTCAAAGCCGAAGCGGCGGATCGGCTGCAGCGTGACCTCGGCCGCCAGATCCGGGGTGTAGCACAGCGACAGGAAATCCCCCGCCTTGGCGCGCGTGGCGCGGTATTCGGGCAGGTAGCGCCCCGCCTGTCGCATCATCCAGACCGGCGGCACGGCCTGGGTTTCCCCGGCCAGCGCCTTCATCAGTTTCTTTTCCCGCACCATGTTTCGCCCCTTTTCGCCGGCCTGCCCCCCGGTCGTCTTGCGCCCGCGCCGATTTGTCAAGGCACAGCCGGTTGTCAGGACCCTGTGACGCAAGTATCAGACCTGCATGACCCATGATTTGCCCAGCCCCGCCGCGCCCCTGAAAATCGGCACCCGCGGCTCACCGCTTGCGCTTGCGCAGGCGCATGAAACCCGCGCCCGGCTGATGGCGGCCTTTGAGCTGCCGCAAGAGGCGTTTGACATCGTGGTGATTTCGACCACCGGCGACCGGGTGCAGGACCGGCCGCTCAAGGAACTGGGCGGCAAGGGGCTGTTTACCCGCGAGATCGAAGACGACCTGCTGCGCGGGGCGATCGACATCGCCGTGCACTCGATGAAGGACATGCCGGTGGCGCAGCCCGCTGGCCTGCTGCTGGATTGCTACCTGCCGCGCGAGGATGCGCGCGATGCCTTCGTGTCCCTCGCCGAAGGGTCGGTGGAAGCGCTGCCCGAGGGCGCGGTGGTGGGAACCTCCAGCCTGCGCCGCAAGTCGCAGCTGCTGAACCGCCGGCCCGACCTGCAGGTGGTCGAGTTTCGCGGCAATGTCCAGACACGGCTGCGCAAGCTGAACGAAGGCGTGGCCCAGGCCACGTTCCTGGCGATGGCCGGGCTGAACCGGCTGGGGCTGGACCAGATGCCGGCGCGCGCCATTTCGCCCGAAACCATGCTTCCGGCGGTGGCCCAGGGGGCGATCGGGATCGAACGCCGGCAGGATGACAGGCGCATCGCGGCGATGCTCGAGGCCCTTCACCACCGCCCCACCGGGCAGCGGCTGGCGGCTGAACGGGCGTTTCTGGCGGCGCTCGACGGGTCGTGCCAGACGCCGATCGCGGGGTTTGCCGAACTGGATGGCGGGACGCTGCGGCTGCGCGGCGAGATCCTGCGCACCGACGGATCGCAAGCCCATGCCGACGATCAGACCGGCGCGGTGGAAGACGGGGCCGAGATGGGCCGCGCCATGGCCCACGAACTGCTGTCGCGCGCCGGCGACGGGTTCTTTGACTGGCGTTAGAGCCGGTCACGCCTGACCGGGTTCACATCTTCTGCAGACAGCGGGCCGGCGCCCGCCGTTGCGCTGGAAGCGCACCAGAGGTGCGACGGGGCGGGCGGGCGCATGCCCGGGCCGCTGCGCGTTCCGGGCTCAGCGATTTCGCCACCGCGGGGTCAATGGCGCCAGAGATCGGCCAGCTTCTGCGGGCTCAGTCGACTGGCGCCGGCACCACCTTGCCCGGGTTCATGATCCCCTTGGGGTCCAGCGCCGCCTTCAGCGTGCGCATCACCTCCAGCGCCACCGGATCCTTGCCGCGCGACATGGTGTCCAGCTTGGCCAGCCCGATGCCGTGTTCGGCGGAAAACGAGCCGCCAAGGTCAAAGGTCGTGGCGTCGATCACCTCCTTGATCCGCTTTGCCAGCGCCGGATCGTCGGACCCCGGCCAGACCGCGAAATGGATGTTGCCGTCGCCCAGGTGGCCCACCGAAATGGTTTCGGCCTGCGGGTCGACCGCGGCGAGGCGCTGCAGCGCCTTGTCCAGGAACTCGGCCACCCGGTGCAGCGGCATGGCCACGTCGAAATCCACATGCGGTCGGCGGCTCATGGTGATCTCGGCGGCGATCTCGCGCATGGCCCACATGCGTGTGCGTTCGTCCAGCGACCGGGCGATCACCGCATCCTGGGCCAGCCCGTCGGCGATGGCCTGGGCCAGGGATGTTTCGAGCAGTTCGTTCAGCGGCACCGACCCGTCCTGGCGCGGTTCGCTGTCGCGCGGTGCGGTGGCGCCCAGTTCGACCAGGATCGTGACATCGCGGTCATGCCCCAGCGGCGGCGCCATGTCGGGGCGCGCCACCTTGAGCCTGGCCATGTAGCTGCGCGGCATGAACTCGAACGCTTCGACCATGCCCCCGGTGGTGGTCTGCAGGCTGTTCAGCAGGCTCAGCGCCGCCGGCAGGGACCGGGCCGCGACCATCGCCGTGGCATGGGCGCGGGGGCGGGGATGCAGCTTGAGCACCGCCGCGGTGATCACCCCCAGCGTGCCTTCGGCGCCGATGAACAGATCCTTGAGGTCATAGCCGGCGTTGTCCTTGTGCAGCTCGCTCATCAGGTTCAGCACCCGCCCGTCGGCCAGCACCACTTCCAGCCCCAGGCACAGCGCCCGGGTATTGCCATAGCGCAGCACGTTCGAGCCGCCGGCGTTGGTCGAAAGGTTGCCGCCGATCATGGTCGAGCCGCGGGCGCCGAAAAACAGCGGGAAAACCAGGTCGTGTTCTTCCGCGGCGCTGTGCAGATCGGACAGGATCACCCCGGCTTCGACAATGGCGACGCGGGCTTCGGGGCGGATTGCGCGGATGCGGTTCATCCGTTTGAGCGAGATCATCAGCGCGCCCGGTGCATGGGTGCCGCCGACCAGCCCGGTGTTGCCGCCGATCGGCACGACCGGGGTGCCGGTCCGGTTGGCCGCCTGCAGGATTTCAGCCACCTGGGCGGTGCTTTCTGGCAGGACCACCGCCAGTGGCGCCGCGTCGTAGACCCGCATGAAATCGACGCCGTAGGGGGCGGCGTCATCGCCTGTCAGCACATTTCGTTCGCCCAGGATTCGGGTCAGTTCGGGGATCAGTTCAAGGCGTTCGGCCATCGGCTTTCTTTCCTGCTGTGGCGGGCGCGGTTCGGTGGCCGCGCCCGGCTGTCTGGCGCAGGTTACGGCGGTGAAACGGGCTTGGCCAGATGGTTCCGGCGGCGGCTGGGCGGGCGGTCAAACGGCGTGGCTGTGGCCGCTTTCCGACATCTCGTAGGCGTCCAGCTGGCGGGCGATGATCCGGGCCAGCGGGCGGGCCTGGGCGCGCACGGTCAGCCCTTGGTCCGAGATGTCGATCATGCCGGGGAACTGGTCGGGCAAATGCGCGGTCATGGCGCGCAGTTCGCCGATGCTGGCACCGGTGTCGGCAGCGACGCGCGCAAAGGGTATCGCGAATTCGCACAGCAGGGTTTCGATCATCCGCGCCCGTTTGAGATCGTCCGGCGTAAAGCGGTGACCGCGGCTGGTGGCCAGCTTGCCGTCGCGCACCGCCCCCTGGTAGGCCGAGGTGGACGGGGCATTCTGGGCATAGCCTTGCGGATAGCGCGAGATTGCCGAAGCGCCGATGCCGATCAGCGTGGTGCTGGTGTCTTCGGTGTAGCCCTGGAAATTGCGGCGCATGGTGCCATTGGCAAGCGCCTTGGCCAGCCCGTCGTCCGGGCGGGCGAAATGGTCTATGCCGATTTCGACATAGCCGTTGGCCAGGAAGATGTCGCGCGCGGTTTCGAACAGTTCAAGCCGTTCGGTGGGGGTCGGCAACACGCCGGTGGGGATCAGCGTCTGGCGCTTGGCCATCCAGGGCACATGCGCATAGCCGTAAAGCGCCACCCGGTCGGGCGACAGGCTGACCACCTGTTCGACGCTGCGCGCGATACGCGCGACGGTCTGGTGCGGCAGGCCATACAGGATGTCCATGTTGAGGCTGGTGATGCCATGCGCCCGGATGCCTTTCACCGCCGCTTCGGTGATCTCGTAGCTTTGTTCGCGGCCGATGGTTTCCTGGATCTGCGGATCAAAGTCCTGCACCCCGATAGAGGCGCGGTTCATCCCGGCGCGGCTTAGTGCGTCCAGCCGGGCGGTGTCGATTTCATTGGGGTCGATTTCGACCGAAAACTGCGCCTCCGGGGCCAGCGGCAGGTGCTGGAGAATTTTCGATGACAAGTCCGTGATCAGGTCCGCCGACAGCAGCGTCGGGGTTCCGCCGCCCCAGTGCAGGTGCTCGATCTCGACCCCGTCGGGCAGCATCCCGGCCACCAGCGAGATTTCCTTTTTCAGCGATTCGACATAGGCCTCGACCGGGCCAAGCGTCGTGGTGCCCTGGGTGCGGCAGGCGCAGAACCAGCAAAGCCGACGGCAGAACGGGATATGAATATAGAGGGAAATGCGCGACCGCGGCGGCATTTCCCTCAGCCAGGCCTCAGTCGCGGCAGGGCCGATGGCGTCGGAAAACTGGGGTGCGGTCGGATAGCTCGTGTAGCGCGGCACACGGGCGTCAAACAGTCCCAGTTCCTTTAGTTGCGTGAATGCCGACATGGCACTACCTATTCGCAGATGATCCGGTATATGCGTTGATCCAGATCAACCATGGAAACGCGCGATGAATTCTGCTGTCTTCAACAACCGCGATTGCGGCACCTGTCCGATACGCCATCGGGCTGTCTGCGCGCGTTGTGAGCAGGACGAGCTCGATTACCTCGAAACGATCAAATACTACCGCAGCTACGAGGCCGGGCAGCCGGTGGTCTGGGCCGGAGACCGGCTGGATTTCGTGGCCACGGTGGTGGTCGGTGTGGCGTCGCTGACCCAGACCATGGAAGACGGGCGCACCCAGATGATCGGGTTGCTGCTGCCATCGGATTTCCTGGGCCGGCCGGGCCGCGAATACACCAAATATGACGTGACCGCGGTGACCGACCTGACTCTTTGCTGTTTCCGGCGCAAACCGTTCGAGGATCTGCTGGATACATCGGCCCATGTCAGCCAGCGGCTGCTGGAAATGACGCTGGACGAACTGGACGCGGCGCGCGAATGGATGCTGGTGCTGGGGCGCAAGACCGCGCGCGAAAAGATCGCCTCGCTCTTGGCGATCATCGCCCGGCGCGAAGCCCGTCTGAACCATGACAGCACGATCAATGGCCCGCGGTTCGAACTGCCTCTCACGCGCGAGGCGATGGCCGATTACCTGGGCCTGACGCTGGAAACGGTCAGCCGCCAGATATCGGCGCTGAAACGCGAAGGCGTCATCCAGCTGGAAGGCAATCGCAAGATTTACGTGCCGGACTTCAACCGGCTGATCGCCGAAACCGGCGACGATACCGACGGCGGCCTGCCCGCCTGACCGACTGATTGCCCGGCTGACGGACCGCCTGACCCGGCGACCGGATGTCAGTGGGCCATGAGCACCGGCACTTCGGCAAGTTGCAGCATGTGGCGCGTTGCCCCGCCCAGGATCGATTCGCGGATGCGCGAATGGCCGTAGGCCCCCATCACCAACAGGTCGGCGCCCTGGTCCACCAGCTGACGCGCGATCACGTCAGAGACGCGCGGCAGGGTCTTGGCCAGCACCGACACGTCGGCCTTGATCGCGTGGCGCGCCAGCATCTGCGACAGCGCGCCGCCCGGGTCCGACCGGTCGGGGGCGTGCGGCGGCGGGTCGATGATGGTGATGTTGACCGAATCGGCGGCCTGCAGCAGCGGCAGCGCGGCGCGCACGGCGGTCAGCGCTTCGCGGCTTTCGTTCCAGGCGATGACGACCTTGCGCACCGGATCGGGCAGGGTGCAGCCGTCGGGCATGACCAGCACCGGGATGCCGGCGTCGAACAGTTCCGATTCGACCACCGCTTCGTGTTCGTGGCCGCGGCCTTCGCCATAGGGGCGCGGCAGCACCGCGATGTCGGCCAGCCGGGTCTGGTGGGCGATAAGCTGGGCCAGCCCCGGCAACTGCGCGGTCATCGGCACCGACGCCCAGGTAATCGTGGCGCCTTCGAGCCGTTTCTTGACCTGGCCTTCGATGGCGCGGGCGCGGGCGTCGGCTTCGGCCAGACTGGCCTGGATCGCCATCGCATTGGCGCCGGCATAGTAAAAGCCGGGCTGAGTCGGATCGACCCCCAGGCACAGCACATCCAGGTGGCCCTGTTCGCGCCGCGCCAGTTCGATCGCCGCTTCCAGGGCCACGCGATCCACTTCGAAATCGGTGATAACCGTGGTAACGGTCTTGTAGGCCATGCCCATCCTCCTGAAGAAACTCGTAAAGCGAGTATTCACCGGTTGCGCCTGCGACGCTTTGACCTCGATCAATCTGGGGCACTACCCATTTGACATGGATCAAAGTATTGGCACGGGCATCCGGTCACAAGGACCGTGCTGGACGAGGGGCGGCGGTGACTCCGTGGCCTTGGTCAAGGATCAGAGGGACGCAATATGTGGAACTACTTCAAACTGGTTGTGCTGGGGTTGATCACGGTTTTTGCCGCGATTGCCGCCAACTACGCGCGCGACCTTGCCTACCAGGTGCATGCGATCATCGTCATGCTGACCGCGGGCGGGGTATTTCTGTGGACGGTTCGTCAAACCGATGAACCGCGCAAACCGGCGGGTGCCGAATACCTGGACGGGGTCATCCGCGCCGGGGTCACGGCGACGGTCTTCTGGGGCATTGCCGGCTTTCTTGTCGGCGTGTTCATTGCCAGCCAGCTGGCATTTCCGTCGCTGAACTACGAATGGCTGCAAGGCTATGGCAACTTTGGCCGGCTGCGTCCCCTGCATACCTCTGCGGTGATTTTCGCCTTTGGCGGCAATGCCTTGATCGCGACATCCTTTTATGTGGTCCAGCGCACCAGCGCGGTGCGACTGTGGGGCGGCAACCTGGCCTGGTTCGTGTTCTGGGGCTACCAGCTGTTCATCGTCCTGGCCGCGACCGGCTATCTGCTGGGCGCCACCCAATCCAAGGAATACGCCGAACCGGAATGGTACGTCGACTGGTGGCTGACCATCGTCTGGGTCGCCTATCTGGCGGTGTTCCTGGGCACGATCTACAAGCGCAAGGAACCGCATATCTACGTCGCCAACTGGTTCTACCTGTCGTTCATCGTGACCATCGCGATGCTGCACGTGATCAACAACATCTCGCTGCCGGTGTCGCTGTTCGGGTCGAAATCGGTTCAGGTTTTCTCGGGCGTTCAGGATGCGATGGTGCAGTGGTGGTATGGCCACAACGCTGTCGGCTTTTTCCTGACCGCCGGTTTCCTGGGGATGATGTATTATTTCGTGCCGAAACAGGCCGAACGCCCGGTCTACAGCTACAAGCTGTCGATCGTGCACTTCTGGGCGCTGATCTTTCTGTATATCTGGGCCGGCCCGCACCATCTGCACTACACCGCGCTGCCCGACTGGGCGACGACGCTGGGCATGGTGTTTTCCGTGATCCTGTGGATGCCGTCCTGGGGCGGCATGATCAACGGGCTGATGACGCTGTCGGGCGCCTGGGACAAGCTGCGCACCGACCCGGTGATCCGGATGATGGTGATCTCGATCGGCTTTTACGGCATGTCGACGTTTGAAGGTCCGATGATGTCGATCCGTGCGGTCAACTCGCTCAGCCACTACACCGACTGGACCATCGGCCACGTGCATTCGGGCGCGCTGGGCTGGAACGGCATGATCACCTTTGGCGCGCTCTACTTCCTGACGCCCAAGCTCTGGAGCAAGGAACGGCTTTACAGCCTGCGTCTGGTCAACTGGCACTTCTGGCTGGCGACCATCGGCATCATCCTTTACGCGGCCTCGATGTGGGTCACGGGGATCATGGAAGGGCTGATGTGGCGCGAAGTCGACGCCAACGGCTTCCTGGTCAACTCGTTCGCCGATACCGTGGCGGCCAAGTTCCCGATGTATGTGGTCCGTGCGACGGGTGGGGCGCTGTATCTCACCGGGGCGCTGATCATGGCCTATAACCTCTGGATGACCGTGCGCAGGGCACCGGCGATTGCCGAAGGCCCCGCCGTGGCGCCGGCTGAATAAGGAGGGCCGGACAGATGGGTATCCTCGACAAACACAAGATCCTCGAAAAGAACGCGACCCTGCTGCTGATCTTCAGCTTTCTGGTGGTGACGATCGGCGGCATGGTGGAAATCGCTCCGCTGTTCTACCTGCAGAACACCATCGAAAAGGTCGATGGCATGCGGCCCTATTCGCCGCTGGAGCTGACCGGGCGCGACATCTACATCCGCGAAGGCTGCTACGTCTGCCACAGCCAGATGATCCGCCCGATGCGCGATGAGGTGGAACGGTACGGCCACTATTCGCTGGCGGCGGAATCGATGTATGACCACCCGTTCCAATGGGGCTCGAAACGCACGGGGCCGGACCTGGCGCGGGTTGGCGGGCGCTATTCGGATGACTGGCACGTGGACCACCTGAGCAACCCGCAATCGGTGGTGCCCGAATCGATCATGCCGAAATACGCCTTCCTGAAGGACCGGATGATCGATGCAAAATACATCGAGGACCGGCTCAAGACCGACCGGATGGTGGGCGTGCCCTACACCGATGAAATGATCGCTCAGGCGCGGGCCGACTTTGTCGCCCAGGCCGACCCGGAAAGCGATTCGGAAGGGCTGCTGGCGCGCTATCCCAAGGCGCAGGTGCGCAATTTCGACGGGCAACCGGGCATTTCCGAAATGGACGCGCTGATCGCCTATCTGCAGATGCTCGGGACGCTGGTCGACTTTTCGACCTTCGTGCCTGACGCAAGCCGGTAAGGGAGGAACCGATGGAAATTTACGAATTCCTGCGCGACCTCGCCGACAGCTGGGTTCTGGTGTTGTTGTTTTCCTTCTTCGTGGCGTCGATCCTCTGGGCGTTCCGCCCCGGCAGCACCAAGGTCTATGACGACACGATGCAGATCCCGTTCCGAAACGAAGACAAACCGGCCAGCGAAGCCGCGGCCGGCACCGAGGAGGCTCTCTGATGGCCAAGAAGCCTGAAAAGAAAGATCCGGAAACCACCGGCCACAGCTGGGATGGCATCGAGGAATTCAACAACCCCCTGCCGCGCTGGTGGTTGTGGACCTTCTACTTCACCATCTTCTGGGGGATTCTCTATGTGATCGCCTACCCGTCGATCCCGCTGATCAAGGGGGCCTATCCGGGCCTGCTGGGCTGGTCGACGCGCGGCGAGGTCGCCAAGGACATCCAGAGCTTCAAGGAACAGAACGCCGCGATCGAGGCCAAGCTGGCCTCGACCCCAGTGACCGAGATCGCTTCGGATGCCGAACTGCAAAGCTATGCCGTCAACGCGGGCGCCGCGGTGTTCCGCACCAACTGCATCCAGTGCCACGGCGCTGGCGCGCAGGGGGCCAAGGGCTATCCGAACCTGCTGGACGACGACTGGCTGTGGGGCGGCGATATCGAAAGCATCGCCTACACCATCCGCCACGGTATCCGCAGCCGTTCGGAAGACACCCGGTTTTCGGAAATGCCGGCCTTTGGCGAATTCCTGTCGAAAGAGGAAATTGCCCAGCTGGTGGCCTATGTGCGCAGCCTTGGCGGGCTGCAGGCGGACGCCCAGCTGGCCAGCGCCGGCAAGCCCCTGTTCGAAGAGAACTGCACCGCCTGTCACGGCGATGACGGGACCGGCGACCGCGAACAGGGGGCGCCGAACCTGACCGATGCCATCTGGCTTTTCGGAAGCAGCGAAGAGGATCTGACAACCACGATCACCTACGCCCGAAATGTCGAAATGCCGACCTGGGGGGATCGCCTGAGCGACGCCCAGATCAACGCAGTTGCTGTCTACGTCCACCAGCTCGGAGGTGGTGAGTAGACCCACGGTGTCCGGGAGTTTCCAGCCCCCGGACTGGCACCGACCCTTGATCCTGTTCGCGCGTTTCTTCAGGGTCGGTGCCTCAAATTCAAGGGCGGCGGTGCGGCGATTGCGGTGCCGCCGTTTCCCTTGGGTCCGGCGGGGCGGGCCGGTTTTGCCGCGCTTCCGGATCTTCGCCGCCAGCCGCGGCCATTTTGACGCGGTTGCTTTAAACGTCCGGCCAAACGGCATAGCTGGGCAGAGAACAAACGCCGCGGTCGGGACTGTCGTCTGTCCAAACCACAGCCGGTGCTTTCCGGACGCGGAGCAATGAAAGGTTTCCCTTGCGCCGAGACGGCCAAGTGGTCGCACCCCCGGCTGGAATTGACCCAGGTCAATACCGGTGGCTGCCCCGGTCCCGATAAGGGCGCATCGCGAACAGTACTGGACGACTGAACATGTCTTCATCGGACACCCCGGCCCCTCTCTATTCCGCCCGCGAACCGATCTATCCGCGCCGGGTCAAAGGCAAGTTCCGCACCCTGAAATGGTGGATCATGGGGGTCGCGCTGGGCGTTTACTACCTGCTGCCCTGGCTCAGGTGGGACCGCGGGCCGAACCTGCCCGACCAGGCCGTGTTGCTGGACCTCGCCGGGCGCCGGTTCTACTTTTTCACGATCGAGATCTGGCCGCACGAATTCTACTTCATCGCCGGGCTGCTGATCATGGCCGGGCTGGGGCTGTTCCTGTTTACCTCGGCGCTGGGGCGGGTCTGGTGCGGCTACGCCTGCCCGCAGACGGTCTGGACCGACCTGTTCATCCTGGTCGAACGCTGGGTCGAAGGCGACCGAAACGCCCGGCTGCGGCTGCTGAAATCGCCGTGGAACGCGCGCAAGTGGCGGTTGCGGCTGACCAAGTGGTTCCTGTGGGTTCTGATCGGCCTGGCCACCGGCGGCGCCTGGGTGTTCTACTTTGCCGATGCGCCGACGCTGGCGCGCGACCTGGTGACGCTGAACGCGCATCCTATCGCCTATACCACGATGGCGTTCCTGACCACGACCACGGTGCTGATGGGCGGGTTCGCGCGCGAACAGGTCTGTATCTACATGTGCCCCTGGCCGCGCATCCAGGCGGCGATGATGGACGAAGACACGCTGACCATCGGCTATCGCGAATGGCGCGGCGAACCCAGGGGCAAGCACCGCAAGAAGGAAGGCGCCGAAAAGCTGGGCGACTGCATCGACTGCATGGCCTGCGTCAATGTCTGCCCGATGGGGATCGACATTCGGGACGGTCAGCAGCTGGAATGCATCACCTGCGGGCTGTGCATCGACGCCTGCGACGAGGTGATGGACAAGATCGGCAAGCCGCGCGGGCTGATCGGCTACATGGCCTTTACCGACGAAACCGCCGAGCGCGCCGGCAAGCCGCCCAAGCCGATCGTCAAGCACGTGCTGCGCTCGCGCACCATCCTTTACACCGTGCTTTGGGCGCTGGTCGGCGTCGGACTGCTGGTGGCGCTGTTCGTGCGGCCACAGATCGACATGTCGGTAGCGCCGATCCGCAACCCGACCTATGTGGTCCTGTCCGACGGCTCGGTGCGCAATTCCTACGATGTGCGGCTGCGCAACAAGCATGGCGATGACCGCGTTTTCCGGCTATCCTTGGACACGCAGGCCGACTTGCGGGTCGAACTGGAAGGCCGGGACGGCACCGAAGTCACCGTGCCCGCCGACGCGACGCTGCTGCAGCGGGTCTATGTGATCGCGCCACGCGGCAGCAAGGCCGACACCGCGGCCCGGACGAACTTCAAGCTGGTGGTCGAAGACATGAAAAGCGGCGAAACGTCCTACACCGAAACGGTTTTCAACGGGAGAACGCAATGAGCACCAAGGAATTCACCGGCCGCAAGATGCTGGTGCTGACGGTTTCGGCTTTCACCGTGATCATCGGGGTGAACCTGTTGCTGGCCTACAAGGCGGTGGCGACATTCCCGGGGCTTGAAACCAAGAACTCGTATGTGGCGTCGCAGAACTTCAACGCCGACAAGAAGGCGCAAGAGGCGCTGGGCTGGACGATCGAGGCCGACGAGGAAGGCGATCAGTTCATCCTCTATATCCGCGACCGCGACGGCAACCCGGTCGAGGTGGCCGAGCTCAGCGGCACGCTGGGACGCGCGACCAGCGTGCGCGACGACCAGACGCCGGTCTTCACCTTTGACGGCACCGCCTATCGCGCGCCGGCCAGGCTGGGCGCGGGCAACTGGAATTTCCGCATGGTGGCCAAGGCCAAGGACGGCACCCGGTTCCGCCAGCGCGTCGTGATCCACATCAAGCGCTGAGCCATGGCCGAAGCGCCGCACATATCCGCCTGTCCCGCCTGCGTCGCCGGGGCCTCGGCCGTCGATATGGCCGAGACGGGCGATATGGGGGGCGAAAGCGCGCCGGCGCGGATCATGCTGTCGGTGCCCACGGTGCATTGCGGGGCCTGCATTTCCGCCATCGAGCGCCGGCTTGAACGCGAACCCGGCGTGCGTTCGGCGCGGGTCAACCTGACGCTCAAGCGGGTGGCGGTGGACGCCGAGGATTTCATCACCCCCGAATACCTGGTCCAGGTGCTGCAAGGCATCGGCTACGAAGCCCATGAACTTGACAGCGGCGCCCCGGCGCTGATGCGCACCGACCGCCGCGGGCGCGACCTGTTGATGCGCCTCGGGGTGGCCGGGTTCGCGATGATGAACGTGATGCTGCTGTCGGTGGCGGTGTGGTCGGGGGCGGCGGACGCCACGCGCGACATGTTCCACTGGATATCGGCGGCCATCGCGCTGCCGGCGATCACCTTTTCGGCCCAACCGTTCTTTGCCAACGCCTGGGGGGCGTTGCGGGCGCGCCGGCTGAACATGGATGTGCCGATTTCGCTGGCGATCATCCTGGCGGCGGGGCTGTCGGTCTACGAAACCAGCCAGGGCGGCGAACACGCCTATTTCGACGCGGCGCTGTCGCTGACCTTTTTCCTGCTGGCCGGGCGCTATCTGGACCACCGCACCCGGTCGGTGGCCCGATCCGCCGCCGAAGAACTGGCCGCGCTCGAAGTGCCGCGCGCCCTGCGCGAAAACGGCGACGTGGTGGCGGTGGCCGATCTGCAGCCGGGCGACGTGATCCGGGTTCTGCCCGGCGCGCGGGTGCCGGTGGATGGCACCATCGTTTCGGGCGACAGCGAAATCGACCGATCCTTGCTGACCGGCGAAAGCCTGCCCGCCGCAGCCGGCCCCGGCACGGTGCTGAGCGCCGGCGAAGTCAACCTGACCGGGCCGCTGCTGGTCCGGGTCGAGGCCGCCGGCCAGGACACGTCGCTGCGGCGCATGGCCGATCTGGTGGCGATGGCCGAAACGTCGCGCAACCGCTACACCTCGCTGGCCGATCGGGCGGCGCGCATCTATGCGCCGGCGGTGCATATCCTGGCGTTTCTGGCCTTTGCCGGCTGGCTGCTGGGCACCGGCGACGTGCGGCTTGCGCTGAACATCGCTGTGGCGGTGCTGATCATCACCTGCCCCTGCGCGCTGGGGCTTGCGGTGCCGGCGGTGACCTCGGCGGCGTCGGGACGGCTGTTCAAGTCGGGGATGCTGATCAAGAGCGCCACCGCGCTCGAACGCCTGGCCGAAGTGGACACCGTGGTTTTCGACAAGACCGGCACGCTGACCGCCGGGGTGCCGGAACCCGACGGCCTGGCGCAACATTCGCGCGAAACCCTTTCGGTGGCCCTGGCGCTTGCGGCGTCGTCGGCGCACCCGCTGGCGCGTTCGCTGGCCGCGGCGATTGCGCAGCTTGGGGTGGAACCGGCCACGCTCGAAGCGGTGCGCGAGGTGCCCGGCCACGGGGTCGAAGGCACGTGGAACGGCCAGCCGGTGCGGCTGGGCCGCGCGGCCTGGCTGTCGGTCGCCGAAACCGGCGGCACCGCGACCTACCTGCAGATCGGCGACGCGCCCGCCGTGGCCTTTGGCTTCATCGACGCGCTGCGCGACGGCGCAGAGCAGGTGGTCAAGGCGCTGCGCGATGCGGGCAAGGATGTCATCCTGCTGTCGGGCGACACCACGACGGCGGTGGCCGACATCGCCCGGCGCGTCGGGATCGAGGCCTGGGAAGCCGGGATGCTGCCCGCGGACAAGGCCGCCCGAATCGCGGTTCTCGCCAAGGCCGGGCGCAAGGTGCTGATGGTGGGCGACGGGCTGAACGACACCGCCGCGCTTGCGGCTGCGCATGTATCGATGTCGCCCGCGAGCGCGCTGGAAGCGGCGCGGGTGGTGTCGGATATCGTCCTGCTTGGCGCATCGCTCGAACCCATTGGCGAAGCGCTTGAGGTAGCGGTCGCCGCGACCCGGCGGATCAAGGAAAACTTTTCGATCGCCGTGCTTTACAACATGATCGCGGTGCCGATCGCGCTGGCCGGTCTGGCGACCCCGCTGGCGGCGGCGCTGGCGATGTCGGCGTCGTCGATCACGGTGTCGCTCAATTCGCTACGTCTGGTGCGCCGATGAACGTGCTGATCTATCTCATCCCGGTGTCGCTGTTTCTGGGCGGCCTTGGGCTGCTGGCCTTCTTCTGGGCGCTGAAAAGCCACCAGTTCGACGACCCCGAAGGCGACAGCCACCGGATCCTGACAAAGGACTACGACGACCATCCGAAACGCTGACGCGCTGGTCGGCTACCTGGCGGCGGCGGCACGCGCCAGGTCGGCAAATAGCGGCCCCATGTCCTGAACGATCTGTTCGACGCCCGCCGGGTTGGGGTGCAGCCCGTCGGCCTGGTAGTAGGTCGCAAGAACCTCGGCCCGGTCGGGCAGGCGCATCAGGGCTTGCAGGAAATTCGCATAGAACAGCGTGCCGTATTTTTCCGCCAAAGCCGGATAGGCCGCTTGGAAGGCCTGCTTGTAGTCGTCCCCGAAGTTCCCCGGCGCGGCGATCCCGACCAGCAGCACCGGCAGGCCGCGGCCGGTGGCGGTGGCCAGGATCGCATCCAGGTTGGCGCGGGTTTCTTCCGGAGCGATGCCGCGCAGCGCGTCATTGCCGCCAAGCGAAACCACGAGCGCGTCAACATCGCCCGCCAGGGTCCAGTCAAGCCGGGAAAGGCCGCCCGCGGTGGTGTCGCCGGACACCCCGGCGTTGATCAGCCGCGCGTCCAGCCCTTGTGCATCCAGCCAGGCTTGCATAGTTGGAACGAAACCCTTTTGCGGCGGCAGGCCGTAGCCCTGCACCAGGCTGTCGCCCAGCACCGCGATGATCACCGGTTCGCCCTGGGCGCGGACGGCGAACGCGGCCAGCAATGACGAAAAAATGACTGCACGGGCGAGAAAACGAATGATAGCCCTTGGGCGGGCGGCAAGGCGGCTGATCCGGTCGAAAACATGAGGCATGGTTATGGCGATTATTTCATTGACAGATGTAGACCTGTGTTTGGCAGGAAACGCCGGGCCGGTCGAGGTGCTGCGGCAAGTTTCCCTGAGCGTTGAAGCGGGGGAAACCATCGGGCTGGTGGGGCCGTCCGGGTCGGGGAAGTCTTCGCTGCTGATGCTGCTGGGCGGGCTCGAGCGCGCCACCGGCGGCGACATCCGGGTGCTGGACCATGACCTGAGCGAGATGAACGAAGACGCGCTGGCGCGTTTCCGGCGGCGCCATATCGGCGTGGTGTTCCAGTCGTTTCATCTTATCCCGACGATGACCGCGCTGGAAAACGTCGCGACCCCGCTCGAGCTGGCCGGGATCGGGGACGCGCTGGACCGGGCGGCCGAAGAACTGCGCGCGGTCGGTCTGGCCGACCGGTCCGGCCACTACCCGTCGCAGCTTTCAGGGGGCGAACAACAGCGCGTGGCGCTGGCGCGCGCCGGGGTCACGCGGCCTGACATCCTGCTGGCGGACGAACCCACGGGTAACCTTGACGGGACCACCGGGCAGGTGATCATGGACATGCTCTTTGGCCTGAACGAACGCCATTCGACGACCCTGGTTCTGGTGACGCATGCGCGCGATCTGGCGGCGCGCTGCGGCCGGGTCATCGGGCTGCGCGACGGGCGTGTGGAAACCACCGAAGACAACCGGGCCCTGGCATGAGCCTGCGCGTCGCCGCCCGCATCGCCCGGCGAGAGCTGCGCGGAGGCCTGCGGGGTTTCCGCGTGTTCCTGGCCTGCCTGGCGCTTGGCATCGCCGCGATCGCCGCGGTGGGCACGGTGCGCAGCAGCATCGAGGCGGGGCTGGCGCGCGAAGGGGCGAACCTTTTGGGCGGCGACAGCGAGATCGAGCTGACCTACCGCGCCGCCAGCGCCGCCGAGCGCCAGTGGATGCAGTCCGTTTCGGTTGCGCTTTCCGAGATCGCCGATTTCCGGTCGATGGCCACGGTAACGCGCGACGGCGATACCGCGCGCGGCCTGACCCAGGTCAAGGCGGTGGACAGCGCCTATCCGCTGTATGGCGAGGTGACGCTTGAGCCGCCGATCGGCTTGGCCCGGGCGCTGGACGGGCAGGGGGGCACGCCGGGGGCGGTGATGGCCCCGATCCTGGCGGACCGGCTGGGGCTGCGCGTGGGCGACGGCTTCAAGCTGGCCGGGCATGATTTCGTCCTGACCGCGATCCTGGTGAAGGAACCCGACAACGCCACCGGCACCTTTGCGCTGGGACCGCGCACGATCACCCGGCTGTCGGCGGTGCAACAGGCCGGTCTGCTGCGTCCGGGCAACCTGTTTGAAACCAAGTATCGGATGCGGCTGGCCCCCGACGCCGACCTGGACCAGCTGCAGGGCGCGGCGTCAGAGGCGATCCAGGGCGGCGGGTTCCGCTGGCGCGACCGGCGCAACGGCGCGCCGGGGGTTGCCGATTTCGTCGATCACCTGGCCACCTTCCTGATCGTCGTCGGCCTGGCGGGGCTGACGGTGGGCGGGGTCGGCGTGTCGGCGTCGGTGCGCAGCTATCTCGACGAAAAGGTGCAGGTCATCGCCACCCTGCGCACGCTGGGGGCCGAAGGGCGAACGGTGTTTCAGGTCTACCTGCTGCAGATCGGGGCGCTGACGGCGCTCGGGATCGCCTTGGGCCTGGCGCTTGGGGCGGGGCTGCCGATCCTGTTCTCGCCCGCGATTGCGGCCCGGTTGCCGTTCTCGGCGCAGATCGTCCTGGTGCCGCGCGCCCTGGCCGAGGCCGCGGTCTACGGCCTGCTGGTGGCGCTGTTGTTCGCGGTCTGGCCGGTGGCGCGGACCGGCAACATCCGCGCGGCGATCCTGTTTCGCGACGCGGCGCTCGGGCTGACCGGCTGGCCGGCCTGGCGCTACATCGTGTTTTCGGCCCTGGTGCTGGGCGCGCTGATCGCGGTGGCCGCACGCTTTACCGGCGAGTTGCGCCTGTCGGTCTGGTCGACGGTGGGGCTGGGGGGCGCGTTTCTGGCGCTGGCCGGGGCCACGGCGCTGGTGCGCACGCTCGCGCGTCGGCTGGCGCGGCTGCGCGCGGTGCGCCGCTCCAGGCCGCTGCACCTGGCGCTGGGCTCGGTCGGCGGGCCGGGGGGCGAAGCGGTGTCCATCGTGCTGTCGCTGGGGCTGGGGCTGATGGTGCTGGCCACGGTCGGGCAGATCGACGCCAACCTGCGCAACGCCATCGCCCGCGATCTGCCAAAGGTCGCGCCGCTGTTTTTCGTGGTCGACATCCAGCCCGACCAGATCGACGGGTACCGTGACCGCCTGCGCGCCATCGCCGCGGTCGACCGGGTCCAGAGCGCGCCGATGCTGCGCGGGGTCATCACCCGGATCAACGGTCGCCCGGCCACCGAGGTCGCCGGCGACCACTGGGTTGTGACCGGCGACCGCGGCATCACCTATTCGGCCACCCCGCCCAAGGGTTCCCGGATCACCGCCGGCGCCTGGTGGCCCGCGGATTACACCGGGCCGCCGCAGGTCAGCTTTGCCGCGGACGAGGCCGAAGAGATCGGGCTGAAGCTTGGCGACACCCTGACCGTCAACGTGCTGGGGCGCGACATCACCGCGACGATCACCAGCTTTCGCGACGTGGATTTTTCGCGGGCCGCGATGGGGTTCGTCCTGACGCTGAACCCGGCAGCGCTGGCCGGGGCGCCGCACAGCTATATCTCGACGATCTACGGCAAGCCCGAAGCCGAACCGGCGATCCTGGGCGCGCTTGGCGACAGCTATCCGAACATGACCGCGATCAGCGTGCGCAGCGCGATCGAGCGGATCGGCGCGGTGCTGAAGGGCGTGGCGGCGGCGATCACGCTGGGGGCGCTGGTGACGCTGTCGACCGGGGTCGTGGTGCTGATCGGGGCGGCGGCGGCCGGCGAACGGGCCCGCACCTACGAGGCGGCGATCCTCAAGACGCTCGGGGCCAGCCGGCGGGTGGTGATGACCAGCTTTGTGCTGCGTTCGGCGATCCTGGGCGCGGCGGCAGGGGCGGTGGCGATCCTGGCGGGCGCGGTGTCGGCCTGGGCGATCATGCGCTTCGTGATGAAGACGGATTACAGCTTTGAGCCGGTGTCGGCGCTGGCGGTGGTGACGGGCGGCGTTCTGGTGACCTTGCTGGCCAGCCTGGTGTTTTCGCTGCGTGCGCTGAACGCGCGCCCCGCGCAGGTTTTGCGGGCGCGAGAATGAGGGGTCGTCAGCGGCGCGGCGGCGCACTTTTCGCTTGACCCCTGGCGCGCCCTCGCATACCACGCCATTCGCTTCTGGCGGAGTAGCTCAGTTGGTTAGAGCAGCGGAATCATAATCCGCGTGTCGGGGGTTCAA